>SVCX01000010.1 GCA_015058145.1 Clostridiales bacterium
CAAATTCCAATTTGTCGAGAAGGGAAGAAGTTATGAAACAGTATGTAGTAGATGCATTTACAGACGAGGTCTTTCACGGAAATCAGGCGGCTATCTGCGTAATGGAGAAGTGGATACCAGAGCATCTGATGATGAATATCACAAGGGAGAATAATTTCTCAGAGACAGCTTTTGCAGTGAAGGAAGATAATCGGTATCACCTGCGCTGGTTTACTCCGGGTGGCGAGATTGATCTCTGCGGTCATGCAACTCTGGCCTGTGCATATGTGTTGTTCAGATTCTACATTCCTGATGAAGAAAAAGTAGTCTTCTCGACGCTAAGCGGCGAGCTGACTGTAAGCAGAAATGATGAACTGCTGGAGATGGTATTTCCTGCTTATCAGCTGAAAAAGGTTCCGGTCACAGCTACTATGATCGATGCGATCGGTGCCGTTCCAACAGAAGCTTATATGGGACGGGATTTACTCTGTGTTTTTGATGATGAAGAGACGGTAAGAAACCTGAAACCCGATATGCAAAAGCTGGAAGGACTGGATGGGTTGCTGCTTCAGGTTACTGCACCTGGAAGGGATACAGATTCCGTTTCCCGAAGCTTTGCTCCGAAGCTAAATGTAACAGAAGACCCTGTCTGCGGATCCGGGCATTGCCACATCGTACCGTATTGGGCAGATAGGCTTGGGAAAAAGACGATTAAAGCATACCAGGCATCGGAGCGGGGCGGCACTCTGTACTGCAGAATGTCCGGCGACAAAGTTCTTTTGGCAGGTAAGGCCGCTTTGTTTTCAGAATGTGAATTGCACGTTTAGTAGAATTCTGTGAGGAATTCATATAGAGATTCAAGAGGCTGCACAGAATCGACAAAGTGGAGAAAAAAGTGGGGATGAAAATACGGCAAGCCTCTGGAACTATTGACACAACTGCATTCCAGAAATAACACGTCCTTCCCCCGCAACCAAGAATATTAAAACGGTAGCAACGCTACCGTTTTTAATATTCTTAGATTACAGACGAGAGGACTTGAGGCGGCTCTGTTAAGAATGGGCTCTGTTAAGAATGTTGGGGTGGACGATACTCCAAGGATTTCAGAGCCTCTTTATTTTTTAAAAAATCATTGTTTCTTTACTGGCTCCTACAGGAGTATCTGCAGATGTTTTATCTGTAGAATACAAGCTGTTCTTGTCGAATAAAAATTGTACATCAATATAAGACAGTTTGAACTCTGTCATCCCGAATCATTTTCTGATCAGATTCGCGATCGTTTCAAATAATGATTCCGGTTCGACCGGTTTACTCAGGTGTGCGTTCAGTCCGGCTTGCATGCTCCTCTGGACGTCTTCGTCAAAGGCATTGGCAGTCAGGGCGATGATTGGAATGGAGGCGGCATCACTGCGGCCGGAAGACCGAATCACCCTGGTCGCTTCGAGTCCGTCCATCTCCGGCATGCGAACATCCATCAGGATGACGTCATAGTATCCTTCCGGATGTGACATGAACATGTCGACTGCGATCTTTCCGTTTTCGGCAACTTCAACATCCAGTTCCCGCATGCCAAGCACCATGACCATAATTTCAGCATTCACGACCATATCTTCTGCCAGCAACACTCTGCGGCCCTTGAGATCAATGTCCTGAGAATCCCGGTTCGCCTGCTTGAGCCTGAAGGCTTCCCTGAACTCATCCATGACAGATGCAGCGAACAAAGGCTTCGGAACGAAGCTGTCTACGCCTGCTTCGTGTGCTTCTTCGACAATATCATCCCAGTTGTACGAGGTGAGAATGATAATCGCTGAGTCGTGTCCGATTATGGAACGTATCTTCCGGGTCGTTTCCACGCCGTCCATTTCAGGCATTTTCCAGTCTACCAGAATGAGATCGTAGGGATCCCTGCGGGCATGGCGGACGGTTACCAGATCGACGCCTTCGGCGCCGGAGGCTGCGATATCACATCGTACATTGACTTGCTCCAGAACGATTTTTGCGTGTTCGCACGCGACCGGGTCATCGTCGATCACAAGCACGCTGAGATCATGTGGGTGGAATTCTCCTTCTGGTATCACATCATGTTTTCTGCCGGACTCAGAAAGTGTAAGGGTGACAGTGAATCTGCTGCCGACGCCTTTCTCACTTTCCACTTCTATGTGACCATTCATCAGTTCGACGATGTTCTTGGTGATCGGCATACCAAGCCCGGTGCTGCCGTATTTGTTGGTCGCCGAAGAGTCCTCCTGACTAAACGCGTCGAACAGGTGGGGCAGGTAGTCCTGGCTCATGCCGATGCCGCTGTCCTCAATAGTAAACTTCAGGGTTGCATTTTTGTTGAATCTGGTGATTTCCTCGATCATGAAGGATACCCGGCCGCCAGGTTCTGTGAATTTAACCGCGTTGCTGAGGATGTTGATCAGAATCTGCCGCAGTTTCATATCGTCACCGATGTAGTAGTCCGCAATGTTGCCTTTCATCCTACAGTCATACTCGAGGCCTCTGTCACGGCACTGGCCGCTGATCATCGTGTTGATCTGTTCCAGAGTTTTTGAGAAGCAGAATTCTTCATTCTTTATCGTCATCTTGCCCGATTCGATTCGGGACATATCAAGAATGTCATTTATGATGTTGAGGAGATGCTTGGCGGAGTCGCCGATCTTCTCAAGGTGTTCACGTGTACTGTCGGCCAGATTCGGATCGTTCAGCGCGATATTGTTGAGCCCGATGATCGCATTCATCGGTGTGCGGATCTCATGACTCATGTTGGAAAGGAAAGCGGTCTTGGCTCTGCTGGCCTGTTCTGCGTTCGAAAGCGCCTCTGTCAGCAGTTCGCTCTGCTGCAAAGACCGGCGCGTCTCGGTATCCACATCAGCGAAGCAGGCGCCTACAGCGTGCACCATATGGTCATCCCGGTCTTCCGGGTGGCGGACGCCGGCGAAGCGAACGGCTTCGTACGACTCCCGTCCGTGTCTGGATACCATGTATGTGTAGGAAATGACACGCTGTTTTTTAAGCCCTTCTTTGATTGCTTCGGGCTGTATGAATTTCATGAACTCTTCCCGGTACTGGTCCGTAATATATCGGTTTGCATAGGCGGTCACAGATTCGAGGTACTTGAATCTGTCCCCGACTTTGAAACCGTCATCGATGTCAGCATGGGACTGGTAACAGATGCCGTCATCTTTGTCAAGCTCCAGATAGTAAACGCTCCAGTAGTCTGAAGAAAGCGCTGTGATCATCTGGCTCTGCTGGGTCCTGCGCGCCTCTTCCTCCAGGAGCTGTTCCTGGAGTTCGATTCTCTGCTCCAGCGCTTGTTGCTTGATGCGCGCTTCTGCCTCGGCGGTTTTCATTCTGGTCATTTCGGTAATGTCGACACACATGCCGATGGTGCAGAGCCTGCCGTCTGCATCCCGGAATTTCATCTTGGTGGTCTGGAAACTACGCGGATTTCCAGCCGCGTCCGGAACATCTTCCACAAAGACGTATGGCTTGTCCATGGAAATCGCCATCTGGTCGTCTTCGACGAAATGGTCCGCTGTCTCGCAGTCAAAAATCTGATGATCCGTCAGGCCGACAACGCCGTCAGGCGTGTCTTTGTGCGCATATTCGGCGAAGGACTGATTACAGGCCAGATAGACACCTGTTTCAGCGTCCTTTGAAAAACTCATGGCCGGCATATTGGTGAGAAGCGATGCGACAGAGCCCATCAGGTCTGCCAATTTTGCTGCAGATTCAATCTCTTCGATCAGCCTGCGGTTTTCTTCTTCCGCCTTTTTCCCTTCTTCCAGGGCACGCTGGATCGCCTTTTGCTCCTGTACGTCATCGTCTACATCCTTGAATCCGCAGACGACACCCATCCTGCCATTTGGCATGCTTACCTTCGCGAACTCGATGCGGAAATATCGCTCGCTTCCGTCGTCCATCATGCGCAGATAATTCACATTGAACTGCGGCTTTTCTTCCAGCCGTTTGACGATGTTGTCCATCGTCAGTTCTTCCTGAAGGCGTTCGCGGTCGAAAGGAGCGACCGTCGTGTTTATGTAGTATTCTTTTGCCTGAGAGTATTTCATTTCGCCGAGGGCGTTTCGGATCTGATCGGCGTGTGGAGAGTCAGCACTGGTGTCACCCCGGTACAGCGAGAAGGATTCATGCTCCACGTCAGTAATGAGCCACATCGTATGATAGGACTCGCCAAGCGCCTTGATAACAGCATTTCGCACTTCCAGGTCTTTCTCCATCGCCTCACGTTTATCCGTTATGTCGGAGATAAATACATAATAAATGCCGCCGTAGTACTTCGTCTGTGTGTAGTGGCTGTGGTCATCCACCCATCTGACTTTACCATCCTTACAGATGATACGGTACGTTTCATAGTCGGTGTTATCCTCACCGAGACTTTCCTGTTTCACCATGGAGTCAGTAACTTGCTCGTAATCATCAGGCAACAGCATCCCCTTAAAGGTGTAACCGGTAAGTGCACGGAATTCCTCTTCGTCTTTACAACCGAAGATATTGAACACCGCCTGATTCGCATACAGGATATCCTCATCTCCATCGGCTCTGTGGATCAGGAAACCACCGGGGATATGCCTGCCGATTTCTTCGACAACGGGTAGTGTCGACTCGTTCATTTCAAAATGTTCTCCAAACATCTCTGTCCTCCTGGTATATGGATGAATATTCTGTCACTATTTTAGCACAATAAAGCAGCAAAAGGGACTTTTCTTTATGTTTTCTCAAACGCCAGTCTTGGAAACTCATCCTCCTCATTTTCTTTGAATTGTGTATAATGAAAACTGCTAGAAGTTTTATGTGCAGAGAAGTGGATTTATGGACTTCTAAGGACCATAAAGATGCGATGCGCCTTTGATTCGTTCGATTCCACAGGCGGTCCTTATGTCAATTATTATCTGTTTGGACTCCTGCCAATCAAATAAACATTGAAGTGGAAAGTATTAAAGAGGTCTTAAATTTCTGACACATCCCAAGGATTGGGATAGAACACTATGTCTGCAGAGGTATTAAGGAGGAAATCATGGGAGCTACAATTCAGCAATTCATGGACAAATTCGAAACATTCAAGACTCTTCCGGGTGGGGAACCTTTCACTATTGAGGTGACAGATCTGGAAGCCACTGCCGTAGCCAGAGAGTATGTGGCAGAGAATAAGGCGCTGATCAGAGCCGGGATGAAACAGGAAACCGGTTTTGAACTTGATGTAGACAAACCGTCGATCACATTCAGAGATGACACGGTCTTACTGTCAGTCATGGCTGGCGTGGGATTCTTAAAGACAAAAGCGACGCTGACTGCAGATGTAAAATGGGACGGCAAGCCGGTCGTGGTCGTTCGCTCCGTAGAGGTTCCGGTCATTTCCGTTTCACCGCAGGAACTGAATGCAATGGTGGAAGAACCTCTCAGACAGATGATGGAAACAGTTGAGGAATATGCTGAGATTCGTTCTTTCAAAATAACGGATGGCCTTGCAGTTCTGGAGGCTGTCAGAAAATAAGGGTAAAGGAGGCTGCATACTATGACAAAGAAAGTGATGCTTTTGGTTGCGTTGGTCATTGCTTTTTCGATGACATTGACCGCATGCGGTGATTCAGAAGCTGCAGCACCGTCAGAAATAAACACAGCAACAGCAACAATGACAGAAGGCGAGATGCCGATAGAGGTAACCGTTGACGTCAGCACGGGCTTGTCGGTCGCATTTGATGATGATGGTTTTCTGCTGTTTGATGGGGAATATGATGATTCCACATATCCTCTTGTCACAGCAACGATTCTGACGGATGAAGTCTACGAAAAATACCTTGCTGACAATAAAGACAGTGACACATTCAGGGAAGATGACGGTTTCTACAAATACACCTCTGACATTGGCGAGGCGTGCTGCCTTTGGAAAATCGGAGATAAGGTTCCGTTTATGATGTCTTTTGAAAAGAGCGTTGACGGAGACAGGGCTGACGAAATTGTAGGTTGTTTAGAATTTGACTACTAAAGAGTCGCTTCCCATGACTGTAATCGACCCAACAAAACAGAGACTCTCGGAGTAATCCTGGAGCCTTTGATATTACTATGATGAAAGATTTATTAAAAAATAGACAAATGAGAAATCTTTTTCTGTTCCTGGTCGCGGTGAACATATTGGTGATTGGAACCGCAGTATTCATCAGATGGAACACATATGCCTTGTCGCCTGATGGGCAGCACATCAATCAGGCTTATGCGGTCAAAGCAGGAACGCAGCTTCTTGGCTACACGCCATCCAGAGAGGAAGCTGAGGAAGCAGTGAAAGATATCATCAACGAATACGTTGGCGACATGGTTCTGACAGAAGGCAAAACCAATCTTGACATTCAGTATGAGAGGTTAAAATTCGGTAAACATCTGCAGACTCAAGATGGCCGGGATATTGCAGAACAGGTATTGCGAGAACCATCGTGTGAGATCATCATTATCGGTACCGTTCTCGAGACGGAAGTCATCGAAAAAGATACTGTGATGAAAGAGACCGATGAACTCATGAAAGGGGAGACAGAAGTCCGGCAGGAAGGTGAGGATGGCAAGCGCAGCATATCATCAGATGTGGTCATAGAAAACGGCGAGGTGACATCCAAGAAGATCGTTGAGAAAAAAGTTATCAAAAAAGACAAAGATAAGGTCGTCATGGTTGGCACCAAGTTGGATAACGGGCTGAATGAGGATGGATCCTATCGGTTTGTGCACTGCACCGTGGAAGAAGATATTGAAAACTCCGAGGAGTACAAAGCCGTTCAGGGGGCTTTTGCTTATGACGGGCCTGTCCTTTCTCGGTCCAGAGGTGCCATCAGCGGGCCATCCGGCAAAGAGACGTATTATAATCTGAATATGTCCGGCTGCATCAATATCATGAACAGCCGCGGCTTCCATGAACCTTATTGGGTAAGGTCGGACGGAGTCAAAATGTATGGTTACTATGTCATGTGTGCAGCCGGTCTAAGCATCCGGCCGAAGGGGAGCATTGTGGAATCCAGTAATGGCCTTGCTATCGTCGTGGATACCGGCGGTTTCGCGTCCCGCAATCCCAGACAACTGGACATCGCTGTAACATGGTAAATACCATAAGAATAAGTGAGAAAGACAGGCGTCAATATGTTACAATAGATACCAACAACAGTAATGGAGATTCGGCTTTTGAGCAAGATAGATATCAGCAAGTACAAAGAAGAGGACATCACTAATATCTCAAAAGAAGAGACGCCGATAGTTAAGGCATTGGACAGACGACAGACAGCAGGCTTTATCAGCGGATTTGTACTGTTTGTGTTGTGTGGAGTGAATGCTTATTTCTATAATGAAATAGGGCGTGTTCCGGCAACAGTCATTGAGATATTGCTGGCTGCAGCATTGATTTTCTGCATGATACATAGCATAAGGATAAGCATCCAGCTCAGCAAAATCAAGAGATGGCAAGTGAACGAATTGTATCGAAGGATACGTGAAAAGGGTGAACAAAACCATTAACGACGCTACAAATAAATATACTAACAACCTGAGGGCCCTTCGTGAAAATGGGTTTCGAATCAAGAAGTACAGGGCACTGGCGACAAGAACATTTATAATCATACTGATCATGTCCTTACTGATAGGGTGTGTTGGCTTTTGGATCGGACATGAACTGTTCCGTACAATTTTCGCGTGGGTAACGAAGGACGATGTCCAAGCGATGACCAGAGCGGAGAGCAGGATTGTCAGCACGGAAGAAATGTATGATGTTACAGGTCAGATACTATCGATTTATGACAGCATACCTGACGAGGAGAAAGGCAACGGGAAGGGAGCAGACTATCAAGCTGCCTTTGAAGAGGTCTATGGGGATGACTATGATAATATCAAGTCGGTCATGTACCAGATCAGAAAAGATGACAGCATGAGGGGATGTTTTATCGCAGCCTTCAGCAAAGAAAAGGACGGCAGGATGATATATCTGATCGATGACGATCCAAACCCTGAGACGTTCTGTCCTCCTGGGAGCTGGGATACGTACGAACAGAGTCTTATAGACGGCCTTGTAGAAGGTACGCCGCCAAACAGATTGGAAAAAATTCTCGGTCTGACCAAGCCGATACATGCCGCCTGGAGCGTACGAAGGGGCAGTACGATATGTACAGGTGCGCAAGAACTGTATGAAACGGACAACTATCATGTGATGATCTGTATGGATCAGAATATCGACCGCATGATTGGCGCCAATTGGACGTTCACACGGTTATTCGCGCTGTTTATGACTGCTGCCGCTGTTGTCATCGCGCTCATAATGATGCATGTATTCAGGCGCAGGGTAGTCGAACCTATAAACCAGATGGCTGACGCCGCTGCTACGTATAGTGAGAACAAGGGCGAGGGAAGACTGACAGAAAGATACTTCAGCAACCTTGATATACATACGGGCGATGAGATTGAAAATCTGTCTCTGACCATGAAGGAAATGGAAAGCGATATCGCCGATTATGTAAGCAATCTGACAGAGATGACGGCGGAGAGAGAACGTATCGAAACAGAACTGGATCTGGCCAGACAGCTTCAGTTAGGTTCGCTGCCGGATGAGCTGCACGCTTTCCCTGACCGTACAGAGTTTTCTCTGTGTACGTCTATCGATGCTGCCAGGGGAATAGGCGGGGATTTTTATGATTACTACATGATTGATGATGATTATCTGGCGCTGACGATGGCGGATGTTTCTGGAAAAGGAATGCCTGCCGCACTGTTCATGATGAGTTCACAGATTATTCTCAGGGACTTTGTTTTGGCGTCTGATAACGTAAGTCCTGCGGAAACGCTTGCCGCGGCAAACAATCGCATCTGCGACCGCAACCAGATGGAAATGTTCGTAACAGTCTGGCTTGGGATCCTCGAACTGTCAACAGGACACCTGGTCGCTGCAAATGCCGGACACGAATATCCGGTAATCAGGCGGCATGACGGCGAGTTTGAATTGTATAAGGACAAGCACGGGTTTGTTCTAGGCGGTATGCCAGGAATGACATATGAAGAATACGAAATCACATTGGAACCGGGTGACGTAATATTCCAGTACACCGACGGCGTAACGGAAGCGACGAATCCAGACAATCAGCTGTTCGGGACGGATAGAATGCTTGACGCGCTGAATACTGATAAAGAGGCTGATCCTGCTCAGTTACTGAACAATGTTTCAAGCAGCATAGACAGCTTCGTGCGTGAAGCGGAACAATTCGATGATATAACCATGCTGTGCCTGAAGTATCACGGCAAGGCATAGATTATGATGATATGAAATTATTCAATAAGAAAAACAAAGACATTCCGCATATTTCACTGGAACAAAGCGTTCCGGTGCTTAGATGCAGTATCTGCACAGGCGAGCAGGTGCTTTGCAGCAAAGACAGAAAGACCGGACAGCTGACGGAACTGATGCTGATCCGGAAGCCATCCGATCTTTTTGACTTTTGTAATGCAAATGGTATCAGCGCAGAAGACGTGCAGAAAATCTACTAAGGTATGAAGGCCGGATTATCCCGGCTTTTTTTATTGAGAAAAACCATCTGTTGTGATAGGATATTGACTCGTGGGGTGTTTTGGGAGACATCGAAGGAAAAGGACTGTATATGAAAAAACATATTGGAGTGTATTTTATTGTGGGACTGGCCCTCTTTTCAATGCTGTTCGGGTCAGGAAATCTTATTTTCCCGCCGGAGATCGGTATTACCGGAGGAACAGAATGGTTCAAGGGCTATATCGCGTATTTTCTGGCAGACGCCGGCTTGGGCATCTGCAGTGTTTTCGCTATGCTGAAAGTGGATGGCGATCTGAACCGTCTGACGGGAACCATCGGCCCAAAGGGCTCGATGGTCATCAACACGGTATGCATCATCTGTATCGGGCCGATGCTGGCGATTCCAAGAAATGCCGCCGTTACGTTCGAGATGGGAATTTCGCCTCTTTTTGGAATCGATCCAACCAGCAGGATTCTTCGGTTGGTGTTTTCAATCATATTCTTTGGAGTTGTACTTCTTCTGACCATAAAGCCTTCCAGAGTTGTCGATATTCTGGGTAAATACCTGACGCCTATTCTGGTTGCTGCTATCGCGATTCTGATTATTCTGGGCATTGCTTCACCTGCAGCGCAAGCAGGAGCGCCTGTAACAGAGAATCCGATCAAAGACGGTATCTTCAACGGCTATCAGACATTGGATTTGATGGCGGGGATTTATTTCTCCATTATCATCATTCAATCCATTCGGAACAGAAATCTGCAGGAAAAGGGAGAAGAGAGGAAGATTACAGCCGGCGCGGCGCTGATAGCCGGCGCGCTCCTGTGCTTCGTGTACGGGGGAATGGCCTATCTGGGAGCAACTACAGGATCCCAGTGGCTGGATGAGTTTACCGGCGGGCAGATCAACCAGGCGGGACTGGTGGTAAACATTACCGGCGCCTTGATGGGAAATATGGGCGTTGTTTTTCTGAGTGTAATCGTCTCTTTGGCTTGTCTGACTACAGCTGTCGGACTGACTTCTGCGGCAGGGGAGTATTTCAGCAGAATCATTCCATCACGCAGCTACGCCTTTATGGTTGTGCTCATCTGCATTGTTTCCGCCGTGCTGTGCAATTTCGGTCTGTCTGCAATCATCAGCATTGCAGCGCCGATTCTGATGCTGTTCTATCCGCCGGTGATGTTCCTGACGCTGACATGTCTGGGACGCAGCATCTTCCGGAAGAAGAAGTTCTACCAGTTTGGTATCTGCATCTGTTTTCTGATCAGTCTTCTTACGGTGCTGACCGATACATTCGGCATCACGTCACTCGCGTGGATCCATACGGCGTTGCCGCTGGATGCCTTCGGATTCAACTGGGTGATCCCAACAGCCATCGCAGCGGCGATAGGGCACTTCCTGCCGGGTCCGAAAATTGAATTGGAAACAGATTACGAGGAATATAGGAATAATCTGCAATTATAGATACGATGGCTAGAGGAAGAGCCAGGCAGGTATCGTGATGATACAAATGCCTGGCTCTTTTGATGTGAGCGCTTTTGTGGTAGAGTATAACCATCAGATTTATTCAGTAAAGTGAATATGAGGTACTGAACAATGAAGTATGAGGATATCACGCAACATCCGGAGATACTGGAATACTATAAAAAAGGCAATGCCATTCTCGACGCATTAGGGTATACAGATCATTCTGTAGCTCATACGACACTCGTGGCAAAAAAAGCTGCAGAGTTGCTGCAAGCGCTCGGTCATGGAGAACAGGAGGTAGAACTGGTTAACATCGCCGGGTTCCTGCATGATATCGGGAATGTAATCAACCGCAATCACCATGCGGAATACGGCGCGATTTTAGCGAATGAAATCCTGAAGGATGTGGATATTCCCGTCCATGACCGCGTACAGATTGTATCTGCGATTGCCAACCACGACGAATCGACCGGCGTAGCATCCGACCCGATCACTGCGGCTCTGATCATTGCAGATAAAACAGATGTGCGGAGAAGTCGCGTCAGAGCGAAGGATCCGATTCTCTTCGATGTGCATGATCGTGTCAATTACGCTGTCACCGATAACAGATTAGAATGCGATTCGGAAGAGAAGACAATCACGTTGCATTTGAGCATTGATGAGAATATCTGTACGATGTATGAATATTTCGAGATTTTTCTCGCCAGAATGACGATGTGTTCACGTGCAGCCAGAGTCTTGGACACGAAGTTCTCTTTGCAGGTGAACGGACAGAAAGTATTATGAGGCTTAAAAAATGGGTAAGAAAATAGTAGTGGTTAACGCTGGCCCCAGAAAGGGCTGGAACACAGACACTTTGATTACGGAGGCCGCTCGCGGTGCGGAATCTGCCGAGGCGGAGATTGAACGGTTTGATTTGTTCAGACTTGAGAAATATACAGGGTGCATTTCCTGTTTCGGATGCAAGAAGGAAAAGTTCAAGGGACGCTGTATATGCAGAGACGGACTCACACCTGTACTGGATGCAATCAGACAGTCAGATGGACTGATCATAGGATCTCCGAACTATCTTTCCAATCTGACGGCGTCCTTCCGGGCTTTATACGAGCGTCTTATCTTTCAGAATCTGACCTATACCTTGGAAGCTCCTTGCTGCAATGAGCACCCAATTCCGGTGCTGCTGGTCATGACCAGCAACGCGCCTGATACCATGTATATGAATCTTCTTAACGAGTATCAGCAGACATTGAATACCTTCGTGGGACCGACAAAAGTGCTGGTGAGCGGTGAAACACTGCAACTGAAAGACTACAGCTCTACGGATTGGCCATGGACCATGTTTGATCCTGATGCGCGAATCAATCGGCATGACACGGTTTTCCCTGAGGAATGTCGAAAAGCATTTGAAATGGGATTGAATATGGTAGGAGAAGAAGTATGAAGAAGATTAATATGAAATTGCTGTCCCTGATGGTTGCAGCAATGCTGTCACTGGGATTTGTGTGTGGATGCGGGGACAAAACATCTGACGAAGGAAATGACAGCGCGGTTCAGGCGGAAGAGCCGACAACAACGGTATCGGAAGATGGTGTGACGCTGTCGGATGATTCATCGGACTTTGTTTTAGTGACAGATGTCGTTCCCGACGCGATTTTTGAAATACGGTATTATTCCACATACAATTTTGTCGGAGACCGTATCGATGGATATGAAGAGCCGCTGGCATTTATGACAAAGGAAGCCGCGGATGCCCTGAAAGAAGTCAGCGATGATGTTAAAGAAGATGGCTATCGTCTAAAAATCTACGATGCCTACCGTCCGCAGGAAGCCGTCACGAACTTTGTGGAATGGGCAAAGGATGAAGAGGATACCAGAATGAAGGAGTATTTCTATCCGGAGCTGGATAAGGACGTACTCTTCCCACAGGGGTATATTGCGGAGCATTCCGGTCACAGCCGCGGCAGTACCGTTGATTTGACTCTCTTTGATATGGAAACGGAGAAAGAAGTTGACATGGGCGGGACCTTCGATTACTTCGGAGAACTGAGCCACCCGGATTATACAGATATTACGGAGGAACAGTACAACAACAGGATGATACTGAGAGAAGCCATGACAGAGCACGGGTTTAAGCCTTTGCCGGAAGAGTGGTGGCACTTCACACTGGAAAACGAACCATATCCTGATACGTATTTTACATTCCCGGTCAACAGTGAAGCGTTGCAGTAACGGCAGGCAAAGGAGACAATGGAAATGAACGAACTGGATAGAGGAATTCGTTTGGCAAAGCCGAAACGCAAGGGGATACTCGGACTGATCTTCAGCAGATTCTTCATTATCGTGCTGCTGATTCTGGTTGAATTGAACGTATTGATACTGCCAATTGTGCTGATGCAGGATTATCTGCATCACATTTACCTTGCTTTAGCAGTTTTCACGTTGATCATGATGATTTATCTGTTCAACAGCAAGATGGATTCCACGGCGAAACTGACGTGGATGCTGATTATATCTGTGCTGCAGGTTGCCGGCGCTCTCATGCTCCTGTTTACCCAGACCAATACCGGTCATCGGTTGATCAGGGAGCGTTCTGCGAAGATGATTGCGGATACGAAAGAGACAATCACACAGGATCCTCAGACCCTTGCCCAACTGAAGGAGACAGACAGCTATACCGATGACCTGCTGACCTATCTGAACCGCAGCGGATGCTTCCCTGCGTATTCCGAAACGGAAACGACATATTTCCCTTCCGGCAAAGAGAAGTTTCAGGCGATGCTAACGGAACTATCCAAGGCGCAGGAGTATATCTTCATGGAATACTTCATCATCGAAGAGGGCTATATGTGGGGCAAGATCCTTGAGATACTTGTTGCAAAAGCAAAGGCGGGCGTGGATGTCCGCGTCATGTACGATGGTATGTGTGAGATTTCGACCCTACCGTCCAACTACTGCAAACTGCTTGAAGCCGAAGGCATCAAAGCGAAATCCTTTGCGCCGATTCGTCCGTTTATTTCATCTCACTACAACTACAGAGACCATCGGAAAATCTGCGTGATTGATGGAAAGGTCGCCTTTAACGGAGGCGTCAATCTGGCCGATGAGTATATCAATGAAATCGAACGCTTCGGTCATTGGAAGGATACGGCCGTAATGCTGAAGGGTGACGCTGTGCGAAGCTTCACGTTAATGTTTTTGCAGATGTGGAATGTCGATGAGAAGACACCGGATTTCAAAGAAGCCACTGCCTTGGATTCAGCGGAACGCAGCGAGCAGATTCATCCGTCCGGCTTCGTCATCCCGTTCTGTGATTGCCCACTGGATGAGGATAAAGTAGGTGAGGCAGTCTATATGGATATCCTGAACCGGGCAGGGAAATACGTGCACATCATGACACCGTACCTGATCCTGGATGGGGAACTGGAGACGGCGCTGCAGTACGCAGGGCAGCGGGGCATTGATGTGAAACTGATTCTGCCGGGCATACCGGACAAGAAACTAGCTTATTCGCTGGCTAAAACACACTACGCACGGCTGCTGAAAGCCGGCGTGAAAATCTATGAATACACGCCGGGGTTTGTTCATGCTAAGGTATGGACCAGCGATGACGAGAAGGGAGTCGTAGGAACCATCAATCTGGATTACCGGAGTCTGTATCATCACTTCGAGTGCGCAACGTATATGTATCGGACAGATTGCATCTCCGATATCGAACGGGATTTTCAGGAGACACTGGCGAAGTGCCGTCCGGTTACAGAAGAGACGATCCGAGGCACAGAGAAGTTCTACAAGATCATGGGGCCTATTGCGAAGCTGATTGCGCCGTTGCTGTAAGCATTCATTGCATTCATCGCTTTAGTGCGGTAAAATAAATGCAGTTAGTGGAGGAAAGGAGAACAGTTATGGATAAACAAGCAATCAAATATGCAGTTGTAATTCAGTGCGATCATACGATGAAAAGGTGCTCCGGCTTTGCGTGTTCAGAAGCGTTCTTTGGAAAGAGCGCCGGTTTTTCCGGATATGGCGAAGGGACAAAATACATCACGTTCTCTTGCGGAGGCTGCAATGGAGCCGGCGTAGCTGCACGTCTTGAGCATTTTGAAATGAAGCTGCGTAAGCTGACAGATATTCAAAAGGCAGAGGTCGCGGTACATCTTGCAACCTGTATGGTGACAGACAACCGCCACCACGACAGATGTCCATATGTTGATTACATTAAGGAAATCATCAGGAAAAACGGTTTCGAGAACATTGTGGAAGGAACCTATCAGAGCCAGGCTTCCCGCAAACTGCGTGAAGAGGGCGTCTATAAGAAATACGACAGCGTCGCCTTTGACTAGTCAGAAATATGCGAAAATGCATAGGAAAGGGTTGCCTCGGCCTTGTTTTTTTCAAATCAGGGAGTATACTTGTTTGGGAATCAAGAAAGAATAACAAGGAGGGGACCCAAAATGAAAGAAAAGGCGAAAGAACTTACAAAAGCTTACGAAGAGCTTCATGAGGAAGCGAAGCATTCTCTGAAAGGTCTGGAAAAGCTGATTGAGAAGAATTCCATGTCTCTGGAAGAAGTCGTGGAGCTGATCGACAATAAAATGGAAGGCGATGAAATTCATCCGGAAATGAAGGCCATCGAAGAGATGACCAGCGCTGATTTTGCTGCAATGTACAAGAAGATGGCTGAAGACATCAAGACATCTCCGGAGAAGTTTGAAGGACATATCAAGGCCAGCGGCATGAGCGCTGAAGAACTGGAACTGCTGTTTACATCCATTCACGGAGTAATCGAGAAGTATCCGGAAGTTTGGGAAGCGAAGGAAAACGCACAGCTGCTTCACCCGAAGCATCTGGCAATTCTGGCCAGCGGATTTGGCAAGAAGTATTAATCTCGAATTCCTAACAGCATTTCATTCAAAAGAATAAAGAGCCGGACTTCGGTATCTGCTGATACCTGCCCGGCTCTTTTGTTTCATTAATTCGTAAAATGTGGTAGAGTATACGCATAGTATTCTTCATTTTAGCGAATATAAAAGGAGAAACCAATGAATAGATTGAAAGAAGGGATCGTTGAGGTAGATGGTGTCGTGCTGACGCCGGAGACCACACTGAAAGATCTTGAGGACATCGGCATTGATAAAGCCGTGCAGCGTTTCCATGGAAATGCGTTTCTGGAAGTCATCTTCAACCATCCCATTGAAAATGATGGGGTGACGTTCAAAGTTTCGGTCAGAGCCTTAAAAAACGGCGAACAGATCATCATCCTGCTGGATCCGCAGTTCAACATGCCGATTCAGGATGCAATCAGCGAAAGCCGCGCCAAGCAGGAAGTCTGTGAAGAGTGGCTGAAGCGGAACATGGATGTTCCGCCGACGATAGATTCGGACAGCGGCATTAACTACGACTTTGACTGGGGTCACATCTTCAGCGCAGCCTCGGAACATATTCATTTCGGACACACCGAGGGATGCATTCATGTATGGTATGGAGAGTACCCTCGCTAATCAGAAGAAAAGAAGGTATTTGGAGACAGTATGAAATCAAAGAAAAGAGGACTGATCCTTGAGGTCATTATCCTGTTCGCGTTTGGTACTCTGATGATCGGCATGTTCACCTACTTTACGCAGCAGGTGCTCACGGATTCCAGCATCAAGGGTCAGACCGAGAGAATGGCGTCCGATACGGCGGATATGACAATTGAGGCGATCAGAGAGTATCCTTCTTACAAGTGGCTCATTACGTACTGGAGAGATCACGCGGAGGATATGAATGTTGAATATGACGTAGACTACAAAACCGGGGTGGGGACGAAAGCAAAAGCCGAAGCTCTCAGCAGGGCACATCCGGATGTTGCCTTGAAGTATGCGACAACGGAGCAGATTGAATCCTGGTCGGCCGAGGATCAGAAACGATATGCCGAAGTAGCCTATACTTGGCTGATCACGAGAATCGACCAGATTAAAAGTTCCAATGAAATCGCATTCCTGTTCTGCATTCTGACGGATTCAACATACAAGAACCAGTTTTTCCTGTTGAGCGGAGCCAGCCCGGGCGAGGAAAGAGGCACCAAGTTCGGAACAGTCTATACTCTGGGCGTTACGTCTGAAGTATCCGAGAGCCAGGAAAACGGCATGCGGGATGCGCACAATCATGAGAGAAAACTTGTCGACGCCGGTAACTACGTTGACTACTACGTTGATGTCGAGCCCATCGGTGATGAAGAACTGATGATTGGCCTGACCTATGATGTCACTGCACTCAACAAGGCCATCAGCAGAAGGACCTGGAACGGAACCATCATGGCTATGATTCTGGAACTTCTGCTGGCATGGGTCTGTCTGGCAATGATCTACCGTGTCGTGCTGCAGCCGCTTAAGACAGTTCAGGAGAACATACGCCTCTACATGAAAAATAAGGATAGCAAAAAAGTCTGCGAGAATCTGGCGGAGATTACGTCCACCAACGAAATTGGTCAGCTGTCGAAAGATGTGGGCGATTTGACGATAGAAATAGACGAGCATCTGGAGCGTATTACGAAAATCACGGGTGAGCAAGAAAGAATCAAGGCGGAACTGTCTCTTGCTACGAATATTCAGGCAGCGATGCTGCCGACCACTTTCCCGGCGTTTCCTGACCGTCTGGAATTTGATGTATATGCGACCATGGATCCGGCGAAAGATATCGGCGGTGACTTTTACAACTTTTTCCTGGTTGATGATGATCATCTTTGTTTGCTCATTGCGGACGTTTCGGGCAAAGGCATCCCGGCGGCAATGTTCATGATGGCAGTCCAGATTATATTGAGAAACAATGGATCGTCAAGCAAATCTCCTGCGGAGATCATGGAAGAAACCAACAACATGATTTGTTCGAACAACAAGGAAGATATGTTCGTAACGATATGGCTTGGCATTCTGGAGTTATCCACGGGCAAGCTTACCGCATCGAACGCCGGTCATGAATATCCTGCAATCTGCAGGAAGGACGGGCAGTTTGAACTTCTCAAAGATGAGCACAGCATGATTGTTGGAGGCATTGAAGGACTGAAGTACAAAGAGTACGACCTGCAGATGGAACCAGGAGACAGGTTATTTGTCTACACGGACGGCGTACCGGAGGCAACAGATGCGGGCAATAACATGTTCGGTACAGACCGTATGATTACTGCATTGAACGAGGCGTCGGAAACGCCGATTGAGGTTCTGCAGAACGTCAGGAAAGCCGTTGATGATTTCACGTCCGGAGCAGAGCAGTTTGATGACCTGACGATGGTCTGCCTGCAGTATAAAGGAAACTAGCGAGGCGGATTACAATGCGTGATGACAACAGATTAAATTATGACGAGCGCAGAGAACACAATAAGGCACGGGCGCGCAAGATGGTTCTGGTCATGGGCGTCGCATGTGTTTTGTTCGTACTGGCGATGATCGTCGAAGTATATTTGTAGTAAAAGAATGTCAATCATAGATAAGTACGCGGAATACAAAGTCAACAGGAGCAGTCAGGGAGATATGGTCTTCCGAAGAATCTGGGACCCAAATTTCCTGACGCCGGACATCTTCTTTGTAATGGATGAAATCGGGGAAAAGCAGGTCCTGCGGAAGTTTCATACAACTTCCGGCGTGCCGGCATACTGCGGGACTTACCATGTGATTTTCAAGACGGAGGATATGGACAGATTCTGCCTGATCATGCGCCGCATCAGGAATGAATGGGCTGTGTCGGCGGAGTATGAGAATAAGACGGAGTTCGAGGAGAATACTTATATCGTTGCGGAATACTATCCCGGAACCCACAGCAGGATCTATCTGAAGGGGCTCAGCGAACAGGCCTTAGACCGCGTCATCCGCAAATACGAATGTAAAACCAGAAAAAAATTAACGATGAAATAGAGGAGAAAGGACATTACCAATATGCTTAGATACAGAATTTGCGATCAGAGAGACTGCAGCGTGTGGGTGGAACTCAACAGAGCCTTTATGAGAGAAGAGGTCAACGACAATGAGTTCTGGAATGAAGCCGATAAACTGACAATCAATGAGTTCAGAGAACTCTTTGCGGAAGGAATGGAGGCCAATGAACACGTGAAGTTCCTTTTGTTCGAAGAAGATGAGGAACCGGTCGGTTTCGCGAATCTCATGATTTCCTTCAGCGTGTGGTCCCATGGGAAAGTCATGATCATCGATGACTTCTACTTCAGACCGGGCGAAAGAGGTAGAGGCAACGGCAGAGTTGCCATGCAGATGATTGAGGAATACGCCAAAGAACAGGGCTGCAGACGCATCCAGCTTCATGCAGAGACAACGAATCCGGACGCCATTGAATTCTACAAGGCAATTGGATATATGCTGGCTGACATGAAATTCTGCGTCAAGTATCTGGAAAAAGAGGTCTAAGTTATGAGAAAGAACTTTCTGCACTGGTTCGCGTTCTGCATCGCGCTGGGTGTGTTATTCGTTGCGGGACTGATACTGTTTGGACTCATCGAAGTGGAGCACAAAGGGAGAGTTATCCTTTTGGTACTGCTGGCCTTCGCAATTATCTATATGAATTTCAGAAACTCAAAAAGTTAGCAGTTCCCCGTATAGACATAGCGCAGTTTCTCCCGCGCGGTTTCCGCGAGACGGTAGATGTGTGACACGTCCGTCGCGCTGCGGTCCGTCATATGGAACTGTGGGAAAAACCTTGAGATGTGAAGCGGAATGGATTCGCCGGCAGGAAGAGCGGCAATCCAACCGGTCAGCTCACGCATCTCGTCCATACTATCGTTTTCATCGGGAATAATCAGCGTCGTCAGCTCCACATGGCAGCCGGCGGCGGCTTTTTTTATGAAAGAAAGAACCTGCTCAAGATTTCCGCCGAGCAGATTGGAATAGAAGTGTTCCGAGAACCCTTTTAAATCGATATTCATCGCATCAATGAAAGGCAATAGTTCATCCAGCACCGCTTCTTCAGCAGTGCCGTTCGTCACTAAGACATTCTTCATCCCTTGCTTATGGATCAGCTTCGCCGTATCGCGCACATATTCGTATCCAATCAGGGGCTCATTATAGGTGAATGCAACGCCAATATTCCCCCTGTTTCGATATCTGACTGCAATTTCAGTCAGTTCTTCAGGGCTGATATAATCCGCCATTCCGGCAAATCTCATGGCTTCCTCCGACCAGGAGATGGAATGATTCTGGCAGAAGGGGCAACGCAGATTGCAGCCATAGCTCCCAACAGAGACAATCAAACTGCCCGGATGAAAACGAGCCAAAGGCTTCTTTTCAATGGGATCTAAGGCGATAGACGTGACGCGCCCATAGTTTCCTGCGATGATTTTGTTGTCTTTGCAGATACGTCCGCCGCAGAAGCCGGATTTGCCCTCAGGAATGGAACAATGCCGGAAACAGACGTCGCATACAGCTTTACACATGTCTGATCACCTCGAATCGCTGCAGTTTGACAGATTCAAACTTATGTATACCGGCCTTTTGTTTCGCAATTGCAATCTGCTGTTCCACTGTTTCGACGCCTTCCAGGTCAGGAAGCAGTAGGCCGCGCTTGCCGAGGCTGCTTACGATGACGCCGTACTTCTTAACATCTAATTCCTCCTCAGATTGGATATCCTCCGGTTCTCCCAGCACATCCACGTTAATTTCCAGCCACTGGAGTTCCTTCGGGCTGATTGCAGGGAAACGTGGGTCGCTTGTCGACGCGCTAATGGCGTTGTTGATGATTTCCTGGGCTACACAGTCCGTCGTAGGCCCGATGGTGCCGATGCAGCCGCGCAGGGCACCGTTTTTGTGGATGGAAACAAAAGCCCCGGCGCGTGTATTCAACATTTCCTCCGGTAGATTTTCTGGCACAGGGATTCGCTCACGTTTCAGAATATAACTTTCCAGTGACTGCCGCGCCAGCTGAACATAGGCGTCAGACTGTGCACGTCTGTCCGCCGCCTCTGCCTCCATGCGCTGCAGGTATTGGCCCAGGAAACGGCGGTTTTCATCCGCCCCTTTAGGATAAAAAGTACAGATGCCGTACCCGACGCCGGTCACATCCTGATGGGACAGAGCTTTGGCGTCTACAGCTATGCCATCAAAGGCGCCTGCCATAATCACGAAAGAGCGGTGCCCGCATTCAGCTGCGTTCTCGCAGAAGCTTTCGCTAAAATCAAAGAGCTCGCCAAAGGCACCGCGTCCGCAGACGTCCATGATGCGCGCATCGTATTCCGGACCTTCTTCCGCGTACCCATACGGGCCATACTCTTGTAGCTTATGTGATAAGTCACCGCTGGCAACGAAGACCGCCTTGCGGCCGGTATTCTCAACGGCGGAGTGAATAATCTGTCCGAGGCGGTAGTGATCCGTCAGGGGAAGAGCGGACAAGCCGATTCTGATGAGTTTAAATTCTTTGCTCTTATTATGCCGTTCGTAAGCCTTCTCAATGAACCAGAGAGGCACCATGACGGCGTGGTCCAGAGTTTTATCGCGTTCGCCGAGGGTTCCCGCAGGGAAATCATTTGCATTTGCTAGGCTGCAGATCTCATCGACGAGTTCTTTATCATAGGTCACATCAAACTGTTCCTCAGGAGCGCCGAAACCGGCAAAGGATCCGCCGGCGCGGTTTCCCGGTGAGATGTGGAAGTAGTCCGCGTACATAACAGAGTGGGGTGTCGTGATAATAATTGTCTCCGGATCCTGACGAATGATATCTTCTGCGACCTGTTCGTAGGCCTTTGTAGTCTCCGTAATCTGAGATTCACTGCCTCTGCCGATGGCGGGTACGATCATCGGCGGGTGGGGAACCATATATGCTGCTGTAATAGACATGATGATGCCTCCTTTATGCATTTTCTGTAATGATTGTATCATATTTCGGGATAAGGACGAATATGGTATACTTAAACCGTCGATTTACATAGTGAAAGAGATAAATACAGAAAAAGGGACCCACTGATTGAGCATGAGCATCCAGACAATTATTATCCAGGGAATCGGGTTTGCAGGACTGGCGTTGTTCGCGCTTTCTTTTCAGATAAAATCGAACAAAGCGCTTTACCTGGCCCAGACGCTGGGAAACTGTATGTTTGGGATCCAGTTTCTGCTTCTAGGTCAGCTCACCGGCTGTCTGAGCCTGTTTTTGCTCATCATCAGGAATCTGCTGCTGATGCATTATCAGGAATGTGCCTGGGTCAGATGGAAAGGATGGATTGCGTTGTTCTCCGTCTTCTTCATCGCCATTCTGGTCTTCACATGGAACGGTCCAATCAGCATCCTGCCGTATCTGGCGGTGCAGGTCGGAACGATTATGTACTGGACCAACAACGCGCGGAATCTGCGTCTGGCCAATCTGTTCTGTGCTTCGCCGTGCTGGCTGATTTTTGACATTCTGGTCGGTTCAATCGGCGGAATCCTGAACGAATCGATATTGATGATTTCAATCATTGTTTCCATCTACAGATACGGATGGAAGAACCTCGGGCAGAATAAGTTTGGAGATGACGAGCAAAAGCAGGAAGCCCTGATGAAAGAATAAAGTTAGTATTGGAGGTTGTGAAATGGGTAAGGAATTCAAATTTGACGTAGAGGCCATCAGAGCGCAGTTCCCAGCTTGCAAGCTGGAAGTCGCCGGCGCACCAATTGCTTATCTGGACGGTCCCGGAGGGACGCAGGTTCCCCAGAGAGTGCTCGACCGCATTGTGAAATACATGGTTGAGGAGAACGCAAATGAAGGCGGCAACTTCAAAGCGGGAAGGCTAGGTGAAATTCTGGAGGACGAAGCACGGGAAGCCGCTGCGGATTTTCTGGGATGCGAGCCGGGAGAGATCGGGTTCAGCAACTCATCGACACAGAACAATGTGAACTTTGCCCACGCATTGGCAAGAGGGCTTGAGCCGGGAGCGAAGATTCTGACCAATCAGCTGGAGCATCAGTGCAACTTCGCACCGTGGATTCATCTTGGAATGGACGGTTTTAATACCGAAGTTGTGAAGATGGATACGGTGACCCAGCAGATCGACATGGACGACTTCAAGGCGAAACTGACGCCGGATACAAAACTCGTTTCACTAAATTGGGCGTCCAATGGACTCGGCACCGTAACCGATGTCAAAAAGCTCATTACAATGGCGCATGAAGTTGGGGCGCTGACAGTGGTAGACGCCGTACACTATGCAGCGCACTTCCCAATCGACGTAAAAGACATTGATACAGACGTGTTGGTCTGTTCTGCTTACAAATGGTTCGGGCCGCACCTTGGCGTCATATACATGAAGAAGGACCTGATCGAGGAGTTGGGATTCTACAATGTCATGTGTGAAGACATCGCCACAGGCCCGCGCCGTTTCCACATGGGAACACCGCAGTACGAACTGCTGACAGGAATGACCGAGGCGGTCAACTTCATCGCTTCTGTTGGCGAGGAATACGCCGACTGTTTCGAAGAAAAACTGGTTGGCTTGGTAGGCAGAAGGAGAAACGTTGTCGCGGGTATGGAAGCCTTTGATCACTACGAAAGCGGCTTAGCCAAGCAGCTGCGCGAAGGATTGAGGGCCATACCTGGCGTTCACGTGTTCGGACCTGCAGAAGGAGAAGCGAGAACACCGACCGTTGTGTTTACGCTGGATGGGTTTACGACAGATGAAGTGTCCCAGATGCTGGGCGACAGGGGGATCAATTCATGGCACGGAGATTACTACGCTGTCCAGATCATGAAGGCCATGGGCGTCTATGATAAGGGCGGCATGGTGCGTCTGGGCCTGGCGCCTTACGTAACCCAAAGCGATATCGATCGTACGTTATACGCAGTGAGACAGCTCGCTGCCGGAGCATAAAATGAAGCAGAAGATTGCGGTGCTCGGCGCGGGCACCATGGGGCACGGAATCGCCGCCAGTTTCGCCATGGGCGGCCATAATATCAATCTGTACGGCAGGAATGAAACTTCCGTACAGAGGGGAATCGACCAGATCAGAGAGGATCTGGATGTTATGGTGTCTTTGGACTTTATAAGCTGCGAAGAAGAGGAGAAAGCGCTGGCGAACATCAGCCCGTGTACAGACCTTCAGAGCGCAGTAAGCGACAGGGATTATGTTATAGAAGTTCTTCCGGAAAATCTGCAGCTGAAATTAGAGTTTTTGCAAAAACTTGATGAGTGGTGTCCGCCGCATACGATTTTGGCAAGCAATACATCAAGCCTGAAACTTGCAGAGATGTCCAAGGCGCTGTCGCCGGAGAGGGTAAAGCGATTTGTCATCAACCACTGGTTCAATCCGGCGCACATTGTTCCGTTGGTTGAACTATCTGATTACGGTAACAATGACCAGGATGTGCTGGATGAGGTCTGCAGGATGCATCTGGACCTTGGCAAACAACCTGTGTTCGTAAAGAAAGATGTGCCTGGAATGTTGGCAAACAGGCTGCAGCAGGCGGTGCTGAGGGAAGTGTTTTCGCTGGTTGAGAAGGGCGTTGCGACAGCAGAAGACCTGGATCGCACGATGCAGTACGGACCTGGTTTCAGGTATCCACTGGCGGGTCCAGTAAGAATCGTAGATTACGGCGGATCAGATGTGTGGTGCGTGGAAGCGGGGAATCTGCTTCCTGATATGGACGATTCCCATGAACCGAATCCTCTGTTCCGCGAGCGGCTTGAAACAGGTGAACTGGGCCTGAAGACCGGGAAAGGTTTCTATGATTTCCGCGGACAGGATGCGACCGAGATTCGCGCGAAGTTCAATGAAGATATGATACGGCAACTCAAACTGTCAAAAGAGTTCTTTATGAAATAGTAATAGAAGAAGTCCCTTTATGGGACTTCTTCTATTATTGCAGTTGTTTGTCACTTAGACGCCAGAGGCAGGGAAGTCGGAGTCAGTCAGACCTTCCTGCTTCAGAATATTCTCCAATGCGCTGATATCGGTAGAAATGTCAAGCAGGCCCTCTGTGGAAACCCTGTTGAATATGTTTGAAAAGGCTTCGGACATCAATTCCAGAGAATCTTCAAACTGTTTTTTGATACGCTTCTCCTCTCCGTCGAGATTGTTCAGGCCGCAGAGCGTGTGGTAGTGTTTGATTGCGGAAACTGTCTTCGGGAGATAGTACTCGATGAACTTCTCATAACTTTCCTGGTTCTCCGGCTCCGCTTCGTATTTGCGGAGAATCTTATCCGTTAAATCCCGAACTGCAAGGATATTGTCTCTGTGCGTACCCTCGCCGATTCCTTCTAATGACTCGTCGATGCTTTCAAGACTTGCAGTGCGTACTGCTTCGATACGCTTATATTCCGTCAGAGATCTGCCGCAGTAATAACAGTAATTGACCTCGGATGGGATTTCTTTACCGCAGTATGGGCAGGCAACCATTTCACCCATCTCAGACGGGTCATATTTCGGTTCGACAACCTTTTCAGCAGACTTTTTCCCTGTGAAGAGGTCATTCACTCTGTCCATCGTAAGAAGGTAAATCACTGCCAGAATCAGCAAGACTCCAATCGCCGGGGTCTCCGAGAGGTAGCCGATGCCCATAATCAGAAGCATAATAATGACAAAGGCTCTGGTTTTACCAAATCTTTTCTTTTCTTGATCTTTCATATCCTACTGCCTCGTTATTCTGATTCATTCTCCGCCGGTTCAGAGCTCTCCGTCTCTGATGGTTCGGTCACTTCTGTTTCGGTCACTTCTTCTGAAACCAGTTCAAAATACGCGCTGTCATAATCGATGACGACGACTTGACCTTCCTTCAGCTTGTATCCGCGGCTGAGTGAGTAGATGTGATCCAGGGCCAGCGAGTTATAGTCCTTATCATACTTGGCTTTCGCATCATCCATGTTCTGATAGATGTCAACGGACATGTAGCTCTCATTATCAGGAGGGTAGATATTGTATCTTCCCACAGGCAGTTCTGAATCTTCTCCAACCACATATTTCCCGGATAACTCTATTCCGGCACGCTCAACCTGACCAGCCTCTTTCTCATACTGGTCTATACTGGAGTACGGGTCATTTGACGTGACCAGCCAGCCGATGCCCAGCACGACGCACAATCCGGCCAGGATGAGGGAGATAATCTTATACCGTTTTGCCTCTGCCTTTGCATTGAGAAGCGCAGCAGGGGTTTTCTTTTTCTTTTCGACTTTTGCTCCGCACTCGCCGCAGAATTCGGCATTATCAGGCAGAACAGCTCCGCATTTGTTACAAATCATAAGTCTCTTCCTTTCTGTAAAATTGATTATATCAAATGAGAAAGGGAATCGCCAGTTCGCTTTTATCCTTCTGAAGATGATGGTATAATCAAAGAAAAAACGGAGGATAAAGCCTTGAAGAAGTTTATATTGAAGCAGGATTTTCTGGAGATCTTTCCGGAGGCGCAGATTGGTGTTTTGGTCTGCCGCGGAATCGACAACCATGTGAAAGACGAAAATCGTTATGAGGATTGGCTGCGCGAGTGCGAGAAACTTTCATCACAGTACACCGAAAATCCGGAGTTTACATCAAATCCGGTGGTGCGCGGCTGGAGGGACGCATTTTATAAGTTCAAAACCAAGAAGGGAGCCCGCTGCTCCATCGAGGCGCTGCTGAAGCGGGTGGCAAAAGGTAATCAAATCGGAACCATCATCCCTCTCGTCGACATTTACAACGGCATTTCGCTGAAGTACGGCGTTCCTATCGGCGGCGAAGACATTGATAAATTCGAGGGAGACATGCGGCTGACCATTGCAGAAGGCGGCGAAGACTTCGTGACCTACGGAAGTGAGGGCAAGAGTGAACCGCCTTCGGAAGGGGAAGTCATCTATCGGGATGATTTCGGCGCAGTCTGCCGCTGCTGGAACTGGAGAGAAGCTGAGCGCACAATGCTGACAGAAGATACTGTAAATGCGTTCATGATCATTGAGGCGCATAACACAGAGAGCGCAGTTAACATGGATGCGGCTCTGGAAGAACTGAAATCCATGATTGAAAGAGAACTGGGCGGGACGGTTACAAAGCATTTGGCGAGCGCTGCGGCACCTGAAGTTGTGATAGAAGAGTAATTGAACCAGCAATAAAAGAACCGGCAAGGCGTAAGGCCTTGCCGGTTTGTTGCTTTCGCAGTATTCTGCGCGGCATTTACTTCATCATTGACAGAAGTGCGTTGATAAGCTGCGTGCCGTCATTAGCCGCAGTTGCTGCAGGAGCCTGCTGCTGCTGAACCGGCGCGCCGCCAAAGAGCGACATGAGGCCGCCGAGGTCGAAACCGCCAGCCGGCTGCTGTTGCTGCTGGGTGTGTGCGTCCTCTGTGGCAGCGGAAAGACCGCTCATGATGTAAGGGGCAATGGTGCCGAGTACGTTCAAAACATCCGCGGAGTCAACGCCGGATTCTCTGGAAAGTTCATCAACGACCTGATCCTGATCATCACCGAGGATGTGTCCAACGATCTTCGCGCCGTCTTCTGTGTCGGCATTTTCAATCTGCGATTCAACAGAGCCTCTGTTCTGGTGTGCTCCCAGAGCTCCGAAGAGTGAAGAAAGACCTGTCTGTGACTGAGAATTGCTGGTCAAGTACTTCAGGATCAGCGGAAGTGCGAGAATCAGCAACTTCTGAAGCTGAGGCTTCTGTACACCTGTATTGTTAGAAAGACTGCCCAGCGATGAACTGCTCAGAAGTGAGCCTAAAAGTAATGCTAGTAAATTCATATTCATTCTCCTTATTCATGCGTGAAATAATGGTTCGTTTATTATGTATATATAATACTCCAAAGAAGAGAAAACAAAAAGAAAAAAATGTGATATAATACAGCACATAAAGAAAAGGAGAGAAGATGATATTATGAGCAGCAAGAAATATGCGAATAACAGCAAGTCACAGCAGAGAGAGTTCAAGAGCATGCATTCACCGGTAAAAGTCTGGGCGGTGAGAGTCGTGGTCGTTCTTCTTTGCATTGCCGTAGCGGTCACACTGATACCATCAGTATTCTTCTAAAGAAAATGCAGCAAAAAACGGGCCGGAATAAGCAGGCTTGTTTTTTTGAAAATAATTTAGCACTCACCTCTTGACAGTGCTAACAAAAGGTGTTATCATGTGTCCAGAACAAGGGAACAGAGAGAAACCGTTCTATTGCTCAAGAAAACATATTGACAGCAGAATAAAACAAAGGGGGAAGAAAAATGTTTTATCCAAGTCTTTTTAACGACAATTTGTTCGATGATTTTATGACAATCGATTTTCCGAGAATTCCATCCATGGGGAATGCGGAGAGAAAACTGTATGGCAAGCAGCAGGCTGCTATCATGAAGACTGATGTTCGCGAACTGGAAGACCACTATGAAGTTGACATTGATCTGCCTGGCTTCAAGAAGGATGAGATCAAGCTGGAACTGGAGAAGGGAAACCTGACAGTAAGCACAGCAAGAAACGTCAATGAAGAAGAGAAGAACGAAGAAGGCAAGGTCATTCGTCAGGAACGCTATATGGGAGCAATGCAGAGAAGCTTCTACGTGGGAGATTTCATCACGGAAGAAGACATCAAAGCCAAGTTTGAAGACGGCGTTCTGAAACTGAACGTTCCTAAGAAGGAAGCGCCGAAGATACCTGAAAAGAAGAGCATCATGATTGAGGGATAACGCTAAATAACGAGAAACCCGCCGGCGACGGCGGGTTTTTATTTTGGTCATATTTGACGAA
The DNA here is from genome assembly GCA_015058145.1 of Clostridiales bacterium. Classification (GTDB taxonomy): domain Bacteria; phylum Bacillota; class Clostridia; order Peptostreptococcales; family Anaerovoracaceae; genus Lentihominibacter. The sequence goes on from SVCX01000010.1 coordinate 28,602, forward strand.
ATGGCTTGATATGTATATTTGCATAATTTTTTATGGGTATCTGCATAATAACATTGTATAACTCTGTGAATTACTGTACACTTCCATTAGTTAGTATTTTAACGCACTAATGTTATGGAGGAGGTAGTTATGAAAGACATTATGACTGTTGCGGTCGTCAACTTTAAGGTCGACGCATGCAACAAGGAAGGAAATCTTTCCAGAATCTGCGGATACGCCGAAGCAGCTGCAAAACGCGGCGCGGATCTGGTCTTGCTTCCGGAACTCTGTCTGTACGGATATGACTACTACGTAGACACGAAGATTCCACAGGAAGAGAAGATCAAGACTGCAGAGTTGAAGGATGGCCCTTCCGCACAGGCTGTTGCCGAGATTGCGAAGAAGTACGGTATCTATATTGTATTCGGTATGGCTGAGAAGAAAGAAGATACTCCGAACGCGACACTGTACAATTCCGCTATCGCAATCGGTCCGGATGGCATTATAGATTCGTATCAGAAGATTCACCCGTTTGAGACAGAGAGCGTATGGTGTGAAAAGGGCGAAAACCCATTTATGTTCGATACACCTTGGGGTCCGATCGGTATCAGCATCTGTTTCGATACGTATCAGTTCCCGGAACTGCAGAGACACTACTGCGCGCAGGGATGTCGTCTTGTGCTCAATCCTACAGCCTTCATTGAGGAAGTGCCGTTTGATGGAAGCCGTGACGCATTCTGCCAAACTTACGGCAGAACCCTTGAATACGGCGTTATCTGCAACACGATCTACATCGCAACTGCAAATCTGACCGGTATGGACACAGAGTGTTACTTCGGCGGCGGAAGCAGCATTATGGGACCAAAGATCACACCGTTCTACGAGACCATGCTGCACTACTATGCAGGCGGTCCTGAAGACAATCAGGCCGAACTGCTGATGGCGACGATTGACCTTTCACTGGCCGAAAGACGTCTGTTTGTAGACAAGGAGATTACCGGGGTCCCGGATTACAGACCTGAAATCTACAAGAAGTTCCTTTAATGCAAAGACTGTAAAAACGTTATCATCATCGACTTATCACGAAGAGAGGAGAAAGTTTCAATGGAAGACAACACATTAAAACGTACCATGAAATTGAGCCACCTGGTCATCTTCGGCGTCGCGTTTCTGACTCCGATGATCGCCTACACCATTTACGGCACAATATCCACAGCATCCCACGGCGTTGAAACGGGATCTGTTATATTTGCCACGATAGCCATGCTGTTTACGGCGCTGAGCTATGGACATATGGCGAAGGCTTATCCTACAGCAGGATCGACCTACACTTACTCACGCAAAGCGATCAACTCAAAGCTCGGCGTGTTGGCGGGCTGGATCGTACTTCTGGGATATGTCTTCTTCCCGATGGCAATCTGGCTGATCGGCGCACAGTATCTGGGAGACGCTGTTCCGGCAGTTCCATCCTGGTTATGGCTTATTTTATTCATCGTTATCACATCCGGAATCAACATCATCGGTGTTGAGGTTGGAACCGTTGTAAACTTCATTCTGGTAGGTATCCAGGTAGCGATAATCATCGCGTTCCTGGCATTCAGCATCAACTATGTTACAGAAGGAAACGGTCTGGCAACATTGGCGTCATTCGATCCGTTCTTCAATCCGGATATTGACTTTTCGTTCATTGTAGCCGGCGCGGCGGCGTCATGTTACTGCTTCCTGGGATTTGACGCACTGACTACATTCACCGAAGATGCAATCGACCCGACCAAGAATATTCCGAGATCCATCATTCTGACGCTGATCGTCTGCGGAGCGATCTTCGTCGTTGTAACTTACTTCACGCATCTGGCACACCCATCATTCGAATATGCGAATCCGGACAGTGCTGCATACGAAATCGCCCGTGAGGTTGCTCCAGCCATATTCGGTGGCATCTTCCTCATCGGTCTGATTGCAGGTCAGTTCGCAGCAGGTCTTGCTGCACAGGCCTCCGGAGCTCGTCTGCTCTATGCGATGGCTCGTGACGGCGTCATGCCTAAAAAGTTGTTCGGCAGACTTCACAAGACCCGCAGAACTCCGGTAAACGCAATCTGCCTGACTGGACTGGTTGCACTGCTTGCGGTATTTCTCGACGTTACTTCTGCGACAGCGTACATCAGCTTCGGCGGACTGGTGGCGTTCATATTCGTTAACATTGCGGTTATCTTCCAGTATTTCATCAAGCAGAAAGAACGCTCAGGAAAGGGTGTGTTTATGTACCTGATCCTGCCGATCATCGGTGCGATTTTCTGCCTGTATCTGCTGATCAGCCTTGACAGACTCGCTATCGTGCTTGGCTGCATCTGGATTGTACTGGGAATCATCTATGTGCTGATTCTGACCAAGGGACTGAAAGAAGAACCACCTGAACTGGGAATCGACGCATAGACTTATACGAAAGAGAATCGAATAAGAAAAGAACATGACCGCGCGCCTCTCGGCGTGCGGTTGTTCTTTGACTGGAAGGTCCATTCCGCGTGTGGTATAGTTAACCAGTAGATAATAGCAATGGTGAAAGGAGTACCTATTTATGTCAGTTACTATTAATGAAGCAAAAGCCATGTTGGACAAAGCGCCGCGGGTGTCGCTGGGATTCTTTCCGACGCCGCTGCATCGGCTGAACAGCATATCAGAAGAACTAGGCATAAATCTGTGGATTAAGAGAGACGATTTTACAGGCAGCAACCTCTTCGGAGGCAATAAGACACGCAAGCTTGAATTTCTCATCGGAAAGGCGATTGCAGACGGCGCAGAGTGCGTCTTCACCTATGGGGCCACCCAGTCGAATCACGCGATGCAGACATCCTGGGCAGCTGCAAAGAACGGCCTGAAGCCGATTCTGTATCTGGCAGCAGTCGTCCCGCCAGATCCGGATGACTATAAAGCGAATCTGCTCCTGGACGGCATATATGGAGCGGAGATACACGTTGTAGATCTGGAAGAAGGAGAGTCGTTCGCAGACGCGGAACGCAGATCCTTTAAGATGGGCAAAGAGCATATCGCCCGACTCGCGGAACAAGGTATCAAAAGCTACGACATCCCAATGGGCGGCGCCAATGAATACGGAACCCTTGGTTATGTAAATGCAATGGTCGAACTGGCGGAGCAGATGGAGGAAGCAGATCTGCAATTCGATCACATGTATCATTCCACCGGTTCAGGCGGAACCATGGCGGGACTTGTGGCAGGCAGAAATCTCCTCGGTCTGGACACGCAGATTCATTCGATCACTGCAATGGAGGTCGATGAGAAGTATGCAGCCAGAGCCGCGCGGAACGCGAATGGAGCGCTGGAACTGATTGAAGCCGATACAGTTGTTTCGGAGAGTGATTTCATCGTCGATCAGAATCACTATGGCCCAGGTTATGAATGTCCAAGCGATGAGGCAACGGAGGCGATCAAACTGCTGGCGAGAAAAGAAGGGATACTTGTCGACCCGGTATACTCCGGCAAAGCCTTTGCGGGATTGATCGCAGATGCGCGCGACGGACAGATTCCTGCGGGCAGCAACGTATTGTTTGTGCACACGGGCGGGTCTACCGTGTTCTTCGCGGAAAAAGAGATTCTCGGCGCCCTGGTATAGAAGATTGGAGGAGTGACAGCAATGGCAAAAGTGAAAGTTGACATTTTTTCGGGGTTTCTGGGAGCAGGCAAAACCACGCTCATCAGAAAACTAATCAAGGAAGCATACGACGAAAAACTGGTTCTGATTGAGAATGAATTCGGTGAAATCGGCATTGACGGAGGTTTTCTGAAGGACACAGGCGTTCAGATCAATGAGATGAATTCAGGATGCATCTGCTGCACATTGGTGGGGGATTTCAAAACCGCGCTCAGGCAGGTCATTGACCAGTATAAGCCGGAGAGAATCCTGATCGAACCGTCCGGCGTCGGCAAACTCAGCGATGTCATCATCGCGGTGCAGGATGCCGGTATCGAGGAAATTGAACTCAACGGGTTCACAACTGTTGTTGATGCTAAACTCTGTAAGATGTACATGGCAAACTTCGGCGAGTTCTATGAAAACCAGGTGGAACACGCAAGTTCTGTGATTCTCAGCCACACCAAAGGCCTCAGCGAAGAGAAAATCAAGGAATGTGTGGATATCATCCGTGAGCACAACGATCATGCTTCCATCGTGACCACAGACTGGGATGAACTGACCGGCAGACAGATTCTCGATACCATGGAGCAGAAGAAGACTCTCTCCGCGGAACTCGATCGACTGAGAGAAGAGGCCTATGCGGAAGAAGAAGCACACCACCATGAGCATGAGCACCATCATCATGACCATGAACACGAGCACGAGCACGAGCACGACCATGACCATCATCACCATGAACATGAACATGAGCATGAGCATGGTCATCATCATGCTGACGAAATCTTCAGCGACATCGGCGAAGAGACGGCCAACAAATACACGATGAAACAGATTGAGGAAGCCCTTGAAGCGTTGCAGAATGAAGAACAATGCGGTCAGATTCTCAGAGCCAAGGGCATCGTAGAGGGCACAGACGGACAGTGGATCCACTTTGACTACGTTCCGGGAGAACCGGAAGTGAGAACCGGAGGAGCGGAGACGACCGGCATGATCTGCGTCATCGGGGTAGACATCAAAGAAGATACCGTCCGGGAGCTGTTTAACTTATAAGGAGTATGGAGCATGATTAGCAACATCGAGATTCCGGTCTATTTGTTTACAGGTTTTCTGGGATCGGGAAAGACAACATTCATCCAGGATCTCCTGGAAGGTGACGACTTCAATGCAGGTGAACGGACGCTCCTGCTTTTGTGCGAGGAAGGGGAGGTCGAACTCAAGCCGGATGCTTTTGCAAGTCCAAACGTTTTTATTGAGCGAATCAAGCAGGAGGATCTGGAGACGAAACATCTTGCCGGACTGGCTAATAAGCACAAAGCCGAGCGCGTCATCGTTGAGTACAACGGTATGTGGATGCTACAGGATCTCTTCTCTGCAGCACCGGAAAACTGGGTCGTCTATCAGGAGATGATGTTTGCTGACGCGAGTACATTCATGATGTACAACACCAACATGCGGCAGCTCACCTTCAACAAGATGCAGACGGCGGAGTTGGTGGTCTTCAACCGGTTCACCGAGGATTACGATCAGATGGAGTACCATAAGCTGGTCCGGGTGGCAAACCGGAGATCACAGATTTGCTATGAGTATGAGATTGACAACGTGGTCTTTGACGAAATCCCGGACCCGCTTCCATATGATATGGAGGCACCGATCATCACCATCAAGGACGAATGGTTCGCTGAGTGGTATCGGGATCTGACTGAGAATCAGGACAATTATGAAGGCAAGAAGATCAAGGTCAAGGGCCTGGTTGCCAGAGACAAGACTCTGCCGGACGACTATCTCGTTTTCGGAAGACACGTGATGACATGCTGCGTCGAGGACATTCAGTTCGCAGGACTGGCATGTGTCTATTCGAAAGCGACAGATTTTAAGACAGGCGATTGGGTTGCGGTGGACGCAAAGATTATCAACAGAGAAGAAGAAATTTATGGTGAAGTAGGTCCGGTTCTGGTCTGCAGCAAGATCAGAAAGTGCGAACCCGCGGATCCGGAAGTTGCGACATTCTGAAAGGAGTAACACCATGACGAACTTCTACGTAACATACACCATGCCGACAAAGGCGGACAGAGATGGGTATCTGAGAGACATTCAGGCGGAAGGAATCGATGAGATTTCCCGCGGCGAGGATGGATGCATCCGATACGACTACTTCTATCCGGTGGGTTCGGACAACACCTTATTCCTCTGGGAACAGTGGGAGTCGAGAGAACACCAGAAGGCGCACTGTCAGACAGCGCATTTCGCCCGTCTTGGGGAACTCAAAGAAAAGTATAGAGCAACAACAGAGATTCAGATAGAGGACAAGGCGTAATGGAAACTTTCGCACAGAAATTCTTGAAAATCTACGACAGAAAAATACTGAGCGGTGAGATTACGTTCAGTACGTCGGGAATCAACAAGAACAATTTCACAAGGCTCTGCATCGATCCCGAATACGTAATGCCGAAGGAAGAAATCCTCACTGTCTGCGAGAAAATGCACATGACAGAAGAGGAAAAAGAAGCGCTTCTGTCCTATGTGAAAGAGTAGATTCGCCTCGGTTCGACGTTTGAAAACGGGCCTTTTTTCTGCTATAATAATAGACGGCATAAGAGAAAGAAGGACGACATGAACGAAGCTCAATTTGAGGCAGGACAATACGTAGTATACGGTACCAATGGGATTTGTATCGTGGACAGAATAGAGCGGATGAGTTTCACTGCAGGCGCGCCGGAAGAGACGTATTATGTACTTCGGCAGCACAAGCACAGCGAGACATGTTTTTTCGTTCCTTTGAAAAATGAGAGTCTTCTCTCCAAGATGAGAGAGCCGATGCGGAGGGAAGATATCGAAGATATACTGATGGGACTTTCTGACGACGATGTTCAGTGGGTGACCGACAGGCGCGCCAGAGGAGACTATTTCAAGAGCATCCTCAGCGAGGGTGTCAGCGGGCGTCTGCTGAATATGATTCGCTGTATCTATGAGAAGAAACGTCAGCTGGCAAGACAGGGCAAGAAATTATCCGTTACGGACACGACAACGCTTCGGTCGGCAGAAAAACTGGTCGAAGAGGAGTTCGCATGGGCCCTCGATATGACCCCGCAGGAAGTACCCGCATTCATCAGAAAGAGGCTTCATATACAGGAGGAAGAATAGACAGAGCAAATGAGATTCCAATTTGCACTGATTGCCGCCAAGCTTGCGGCTTTTGCGATAAATATCGTAGCAAAGGGGAGGGGAACCAATCTTCCCGGCAGGATCGCCTTGAAATTTGATCCGGATTTTATCAGTCACATCAAAGGGCTCGATCCGGCCAAGACCATTTTCGTCACAGGGACCAATGGCAAAAGCACCACGACCAATCTGATGGCCCACGTATTCAAGCGGGCTGGTCTTAAAGTCGCTGTTAATCTGGAAGGCGCCAACCTTATAGGGGGCGTCATCGTTTCGTTACTCAAAAACTGCAGCCTGTCGGGCAGACTCAATGCTGACGTCGTGCTTATGGAGACCGACGAAAGATTTTTGCCGATCATCCATAAACAGCTTCCGGCGAAGAACCTGTGCGTGACGAATATTCAGAAGGACCAGGTTCAGAGAAACGGCGAGCCGGAGATCATCCGCCGCAAGATTCTGTCCGTCATAAATGATGATATGACAGTCTACGTAAACGGCGATGAGCCGAACGCACTGAGTTTAGGAGAGAAGGCTGGAAGGTGCGTCACATACGGCGTCGACAGAAACGCCTCGTCATTTGACAAGCAGAAGGATTTCTTCTCGGTCACAGCGCCTTGTCCGATCTGCCATGAGGCCGTTGTCTACAACTACTACAACATCGACAACATAGGCAGTTTCTCATGCCCGTCCTGCGGGTTTGGAACTGCAGCTAATCATTATCAGGCAGAGCAGATTGATTTTGAAGGAAAGACGTTCCGCTCGGGCGGCAAAGTCTATGATTTTAAGTACAGCACGCCTTACTTCCTGTACTGCTATATCGCGGCGCTGACGGTGGCTTCTGAATTCGGCGTGAAGGAAGAAGATATCAGCAGTGCGTTTGCTGATTTCGCGCTTCAGGGCGGAAGGATGGAGACCATCACGATAGGAAGCAAAGAGATTAAGTATCTTCGCATGAAGCAGGAAAATCCGGAGACAGTCCAGTCAGCGCTCAATGTAATTGCTGACGATACGTCCAATAAGATCTTTCTGTTAGGTCTGGATGAACTGGTCGACTTCGATCCGCATTACACAAATACGTTCTACACGTTCGACTGCGACTTCCGCAGACTCATAGAGTCGGGCATCGAACGCTGCATCTGCTTCTCAGGCACAGTGGCGTACGACGCGGGACTGCGGATGCTCTACGACGGGTTCCCGCAGGAGAAGCTGACGGTGCTGCCGACCAACGATGACAAGACTATCATCGAGGAACTTGAAAAATACGATTGCGATAACGTTTATCTGATCACATGGCTCCACAAATACGAAGCCCTGGCGGAGTACGTGAAAAGTTTGAAGTAAAACCGTCTGCACGGTGACGGAGAAATAGATGGATAATTTCGATAAACTCAACAGAATAAGAAACAGATTCGACCGGAAATCCGAGACGCTGACCAATGCGTCGGAGGTTACCGGGGAGAGCGGATTCAGATGTCTTCATATTCTCTGGCTCTATCCGGATGTGCTGAACATCCACGGTGGCAGAGGAGATGTGATGGCACTTCTTCATATGTGCGATCTACTGAACATACCTGTTGAAATCAGACGAAGCGATAATCTCAAGGCGGATGAGGATTGGAACTGGCCGCACATCGTCTACATGACGGCAGGTGAACTGAAATGCGCAGACAAAGTTTCAGACGCGCTCATTCGCCAGAAAGAGGAAATCCGCAAATTCATCCGGCGAGGGGGTTTCCTGATCGCTAACGGAAGCAGCGGCGCGGTATTGGGCAAGCGCATCGAATATCTTGATGGCAGAGTCATTGAAGGCACAGGATTTCTAGACATGACTTGGAAAGAGCGGGAGTCCGTCTGGGGCGATGACATCTGGGTCAGAACCGAAGATGGACTTGACGTGATCGGAAATCAGATTCAGGTCGCCGATGTGACGCTGGGAAAAGGACAAAAGCCGTTCGGAAGTGTCATATACGGAAGAGGAAATAACGGTACCGGTGATGAGGGCGCAGTAGATGGAAGCGTAATCTATACCGGCGTGTTGGGACCGCTTCTCACCAAGAATCCACGGCTCACTGCGGGCATTATTGAGAGCGCTGCAGTCCTCGCGCAAGTGGAACTGGAGCATGATCTGAACCCGGCTGACATTGAAATTGAGGACAAGTCCGCCGAGTACATCAAGGCGTTTATGAAGGCAAAAATGGAATCTCAAAAGACGCCGGAATAAGGTTGAAATATTTCTTGACATCGATATAGTCAAATGGTAGTATATTTGTTGCGGCGGCTAAGTCAAGTCTGCCGATACGGCGGTGTAGCTTAGTTGGCTAGAGCGTCCGGTTCATACCCGGAAGGTCGGTGGTTCGACTCCACTCGCCGCTACCATGGGAGTTTAGCTCAGCTGGGAGAGCATCTGCCTTACAAGCAGGGGGTCA
>SVCX01000062.1 GCA_015058145.1 Clostridiales bacterium
ATACATCGCTTATTACAACAACGAACGGCCGGCGTATGCATTGCATTACAAAAGCCCAGTCCAGTACAAGACTGAAATGGGCTTTGTGTGATTTTTTAGACTGTCTACTTTTTGTTGACTAGTTCACGGATCCGCGGCATTTTTTAATACCTTTTATTATCTTTCGAAGAGCCTCAGGGCCATCATCTTGTACGCGTTCTTTTCGCCCGAGTACGGGTGCTCGCGAAGCGGCAGATTGAATTTCGTGTATCCTCTCAACACGGTGCAAGGGTGGGTGAACTCCCGGAATCCCCATTTCCCGTGATAGGCTCCCATGCCGGAATGACCGGTGCCGTTGAACGGCGCGCCCTTGACCATCATGTGCAGGCATACTTCATTGATACATCCTCCGCCGAACTGCTGGGTCTCCATGACTTTGTTAGCCCATTTGATATCCTTGGTGAACAGGTACAGGGCGAGGCCATGCTCTCGATCCGCGATGATGTCGAGCAGATCGTCCACGTTAGAGTCAGGGAACGGCACGACAGGCAGCAGCGGTGAGAAGAGCTCGTGCTGCACGATTGGTTCGTCCACGCCGACAGGGTAGATGATTGTCGGCTGATAGCGGAGCTGGACCAGATCCCCTTCGCCGCCGAAGACGATGCGGTTTCTGTACTCATCCGCTTCGTCCGAGCACTTTCGGAAAGCGCCCCCGGAGATGAGACGCGGATACTCAGGATTGAGCAGAGCGTCATCCCCGATCTGATTGATAAACGCGGCCTTCAGTTCTTCGATGAACGGTTCGGCGACCTCTTCTGCAACGGCAACCTGGTTGATGTTGATACAAATTTGACCGCTGTTGCAGAGCTTGAAAAAAGCAATCTTGCGTGCGGCGTCCTTCAGGTCAGCGTCTTTTCTCACGATGCACCAGTTGCCGGTCTCGCCTCCAAGTTCCAAAGCGACAGGCGTCAGATTTTCCGCAGCCTTTGCCATGACGTGTTTTGCGACAGCAGGGGAGCCGGTATAGAAGATTTTGTCGAAACGCTGGTCGAGGCACATGTCCGCCACGTCGTGTCCGCCGCCGATGACAGTGATGTATTCTTCCGGATAGATTTCAGAAATCATCTTCATCATGAGGTCCGTGCAGTGAGGCGCTTTGGAACTCGTCTTAATAACAGCCGTGTTTCCTCCGGCGATGCTGGCGGCCAGAACGCCGAAGGTCAGTGTGAATGGGAAGTTGAAGGGACTGATGATGAGAGCCACCCCGTAAGGCTTGTGGTACACCTTCGTGAATATGCTTGGGAAGCAGGTCAGTCCGCTGAAGAGCAGGTCAGGTTTAGCCCAGCGTTTCAATCCGTCGATCATCTCATTGATTTCCAGGATGACCGTGCCGATATCGCAGAAGAATGCTTCCGCTTCGCTTCGTCCCAGGTCCTCTTTCAGCGCCTTTGTGATTTCTTTTTCGTAGATCGACATTTGCACCTTGAGTCGTTTGAGCTGCGTGATCCGCCAATCGACATCCAGGGTTGTGCCGCCGCGGAAGAAAGTGCGTTGTCCGCCCACGATGTTCTGAATTAGTTCCGGTGTGTATTCCATTTCTTTTCCTCTTATTATTCCCGCGGGCCGCTGGCCCGTATTGCGAAAAAACTTTTGTTAATGTATTATGACACAAGAGAGGAAAAATCACCACACGGAGAAGACAGAAATGCTTTTTTATTCTTTAAGCATCGTTAAATATATACCTTATCTGATTGGAGTCATCCTGCTGTTCAGGATCGTGTGCCAGTGGCGGATCTTCAGCAAGATGAATCTGCGGCCGTGGCTGTCTCTCATCCCCGTCGTCAGCGACATCCTGATTTTCAAAAGGTGCTGGCGCGTGCTACCGTTTATAGTGTTGGCTTTGCTTACGACGGTTTTGGCTCTGTACGCGGAGATCACAGGCTATCTGGACATCAATTTTCCAATCCCGGCCTTCATCAAGGCGAACATGTTGATTCTTTCATCGGTCTGCTACATGCTGCTCAAAATTCTCCAGTTCAAGCATCTTGCTTTTGCATTCGGGCATGATATCGGATATGTGATGGGGCTTCTGTTCCTGAATCCGATTTTCCTTGGTGTTCTGGCGTTTTCAAAGGACTATTATCATGAGGATCTGGCGAAACTCAGAGGGAAGGAATTCAGAGAATACACACAGCAAAACCGTACGCTGGGGAACAGAATTCTGAGCGCCGTATCGGCTGTCGTCATCGTATGCGCATGTCTGGGTTATCTGGGATACATCATGTACTATGAACATCAGCCGGCTATTCTGGTGGATAGAAATCTCAGCGCGACATATAACGCGACAGCGGGCAAAGTGAGCGGAAAAGGGAAGGTCATCTATCCGGCTCTAGAGCAGAGCGCAGTCCGCGATGAAAACGTCAGAGATCTCTATTTCCCGGATAAATCGAAGGTCAAAGAAACGACCATATACATGTATCTGATTGGATCCGATATGGAAGACGCGACTGGTTACGCATCCATCAACCTGGCGCAGATCAAAGACGCAACCGCTGCGGGAAATAATCTGAAGTTCATTATCGAAGCAGGCGGAACAGGCAGGTGGTTCACAGATGGATTCAAAAAACGCGCGACGGGCAGGTACATGATCCGAAACGGTGAAGTTACGATGCTGGAGAAACTGCCTGGTGACACGTGCATGTCGGAGAAGGACACTCTCGAAGACTTCCTGCAGTGGGCGAACAAGGAGTATCCATCTGACCGGAAGATGCTCTTCTTCTGGGATCACGGCGGCGGACTGTCAGGTTACGGAGTGGACAGTCTCAATCCGAGGGAAGATCAGAAGATGTTGTCGATGTACGAGATTACAGACGCCTTGAAAGCCTCCGGAGAAAGATACGATGTCATTGGTTTCGACGCTTGCCTCATGCAGACTCTGGAGGTTGGTCTCAGTCTGGAACCGTACGCTGATTACTTGCTGGCATCGGAAGAAGCTGAGCCGTCAAGCGGCATGTACTACACAGCAGCCTTCTCGAGACTGGCGCGGGAACCATATCTTGACACCATGAAGTTCGGTGCTATGATGTGTTCGTCCTATGATCAGTCGCTGGCCTTGCTGAATGGGATTCCGCAGGCCGGAGCGACCATATCTATGACGGAACTGCGTTACATACCTGACGCCGCGGATGCCTTTACAGATTATCTGAGCGGCCTGGACAGAAGATTCAAAACCGACAAATCCAGTTTCATCAATATGTCGACAGCACGTTCAAAATCATACGAATTCGATATGGAGGATCAGATTGATCTCATCGATTTCATTAATTTCAGCGATATCTCCGCCTCGGAAAAGGCGAGGATAATCAACAGGATCAAGGGAGCCATCCTGGTCCGAAATGCGGCGAGCGCTAACCACATCAACGGACTGGCGGTTTATATGCCGTATGACAACCTGTTTGGATATTCCAACGTATACAAAGCGATGCAAAAGCTCGATCTGGAGCCGGAGACAGAAGTCTACGACGATTTCGCAAGCATCATCGGCAGCCAGAAGATGACCAAGAACGGAAAGATTTCGGGCGTGTTTGAAGATGAGGAATGGTATGTAAAAGGCTTTGAGAACTATGACATAACCACCTTCAGACAGAATGTTCCGCTCATCGATAAAGGCGGTGAGTACGCCATCGATCTTACGGATGAAGAGTGGGAGACCATCACCGGATATGAACAGGGCCTGCGAATGAAAGTAGGCAGCAGATACGTGGATCTGGGAAGCGACAATGTGTTCGACCTGGATGAGAAGGGCCACTACATGCTCGAGTTCAATGACACCTGGGTGGCGATCAACGGCGTGATTGTGGCGCTGCATCCGGGAACGCCGAAGGAGATGGGCGACGGCAGAATCTTATACAGCGGAACGGTGGACGCGACGTTGAACTTCATCCTTCCAATTAAGATCTACATTGAGTGGGTCGACACGGAAGAAGAGGAGGGAGCCGGCGTCGTTCAGGGATACCTGCCTGCGGATGAAGACTCCGACGACATCGATGAAAAGGGAATGCCAAGAGGTCTCAAGCAGTTCAAGACGAGCAACGTAGTCACATTCCTCTACGACTGGTATGATGAAGAAGGCAACTATCTGTCAACGGCCATGGGTCATCTGCCGGTGAACGTAGGCGTGAGCGGTCTGGAAGTTACGCAGAAGGACATCAGTTCCGAGGAGTATGATTACTACGGCATCCTTCGGGACGTGCTGAACAGGACAATTACGACCGAGACGCTTCATCACGACGCGGAATAACAAATGAAAACAGCATGAAAAAAAGCTCCGCCAGGCGGAGCTTTTATGATTGTTGATTTACTTGACTTCCGGTTTGCGCCTGTTGCGTGCGACGACGATGATGATTGCCAATGCGATTGCGATCAGCGCAATGATGATTGCCGCCTTAGTAGCAGTTCCTACGGCGGAGGATTCTCCGTTCAGCGACTTTGTTCCGCCAACGCTGAAGATGTGAAGCGCATCGGTGGATCCTTCCTTGTGCTCTACAGCGACTTCCATGCCGACAGCTTCTGAAGGATTGATGTCGACAGTCGTATCAGAATTGATGCTGTATTTTTCGCCGTTCTCAAGTGTGATGGAACTTCCGCTGATGTCTTTTACCACACCTTTCGCAGTTAGCGTTGCAGGTTCCGGAGGATCTGTTTCCGTTGGAGGATCTGTTTCCGTTGGAGGGTCAGTCTCTGTTGGAGGATCTGTTTCCGTTGGAGGGTCAGTCTCCGTTGGAGGATCCGTTTCGGTTACAGTATCTGTTTCAGTCTTAGTCTCGGTCTTTGTTTCCGTAGCTTTTGTTTCTGTAGCCTTCGTCTTTGTTTCCGTAGCTTTTGTTTCTGTAGCCA
>SVCX01000063.1 GCA_015058145.1 Clostridiales bacterium
CTTCAGAATGTCTTCGGTTACTTCCGTGCTCGGACCATCGTCAAAGGTCAGGTAGATGACGCCTTTGACTTCACGGACCGGCTCGCCTTCGACGGTCACGGTGCGCACGGCGCTTGCCTCATTGCCGTAGGAGTCGGATACCCAGTAGGTCACTTCGTAGTCGCCCTCGTTGAACGGATCGACAAAACCTTTCGATTCCACCAGGCGGCTCACGTCCCCGTCCGAATCGTCAACGGCAGTCACACCGGGCTCCTGAAAGCCGGCGCCCGGGCGGATAGAAATCGCATCTCCGTCTGTCAGAGTGATCTCCGGCGGCTCTTTATCGATGACGTTTACCGTTCTCTCGACCGTGGCGGTCTTCTCGAGATAGTTTACTGTATAGATGACTTTGTAGGTGCCGACTTTATCGTCGTTTACCTGGGAGTCGATCTGTACATGATCGCTGATGTCATGGAACGAGAAAGCAGCCGTTGCGCCAAGTTCCGTATATCCATCCTTCATGGTAACTTCCATGACTTTTTCACCCTTGAGCGTAATCTGAGGAGTCGTATACCAATAGAAAGCAAAGGCCCCGCCTGCAAGGACCAGTAATATGATCAGAATGATGATGATTTTAAAACGTAAAGATTTTTTCTTTCTGGCTGTCATGATGAGTCATACCCCTTTCCGCTTCTATTGTATCACAAAAACAGGACCCTGCATTAGCAGAGTCCTGTTTTGCTTATAGATATGAAATGGTTTATTCTTCGTCGTTCTTCTCGATCTTTCTGATCTCCTTCGTACGAATCTCTTCACAGATCTTGTTTACGAATTCGACCAGCGGACAAACGCCTTCGTCACCGGCGAAGCGGGAGCGGACGGATACGGCGCCGGTCTCAGCTTCTTTGGCACCGAGAACCAACATGTACGGCACTTTATCCATCTGTGCGCGGCGGACCTTGTAACCGATACGCTCGCTGGAGCCATCGATTTCTACGTCCACGCCGTTTCTGCGCAGTTCCTTGCGGACTTCCTCCGCGTAATCTGCGACCTTCTCGGAAATCGGCAGGATTCTGACCTGCTCCGGACAGAGCCATGTCGGCAGGTTGCCTGCGTACTTCTCAATGAGCCATGCCAGAGTACGTTCGTAGCAGCCAATGGATGTGCGGTGAATGATGTACGGACGCTTCTTCTGTCCATCGCTGTCGATGTAGTACATATCGTAACGTTCTGCCAGGAACATGTCGAGCTGGATGGTGATCATAGTATCTTCCTTGCCGTATACGTTCTTCGCCTGGATATCGAGCTTCGGTCCGTAGAAGGCGGCTTCACCGTCTTCCTCCGTGTACTCGAGACCGATTTCGTCCAGGATGTCGCGCATCATGTTCTGAACCGTATCCCATTCCTCAGCCGTTCCGAGGTAGTGGCCGGCGTCCGCCGGATCCCACTTGGACATGCGGTAGGTGACGTCGTCTTCCAGACCCAGCGTCGTCAGACAGTACTTGGCCAGACGTACGCAGTCCTTGAACTCCTGATTGATCTGTTCTGGTGTGCAGACCAGATGTCCCTCGGAAATAGTGAACTGACGCACACGGGTGAGTCCATGCATTTCGCCGGCCTGTTCGTTACGGAAGAGGGTCGAAGTTTCGCCCATTCTGTACGGCAGATCGCGGTAACTCTTCTGGCGAGCTTTGTAGACGTAGTACTGGAATGGACAAGTCATCGGGCGCAGAGCGAAGACGTCTGCGTCGGCGTCATGCTCGATCAGGTTCAGATCTTGTACTCCGCGGATCTCATCGGATCTGTCTTCGGCGGCCATGACATCGTCCAGGTTATCGTATCCAAGGAGGAACATACCGTCCTTGTAGTGATACCAGTGGTCGGAAATCTTGTAGAGCGTGGACTTTGCCATAAGCGGCGTGCGGGTGCGCACGTAGCCCCATTCATACTCTTCCAGATCCTCGATCCAGCGCTGCATCTTCTGTATGATTTTGGTGCCCTTCGGCATGAAGAGCGGCAGGCCCTGACCGACGACGTCTACAGTGGTGAACAGTTCCATCTCGCGGCCGAGCTTGTTGTGGTCGCGGTTCTTGATGTCAGCCAGATACTCCAGATACTCCTTGAGTTCGTCTTTCTTCGTGTAGGCGGTGCCGTAGATTCTCGTGAGCATCTTGTTCTTCTCGTCGCCTCTCCAGTATGCGCCGGAACTTGACGTCAGCGCAAAAGCTTTAATAGGCCTTGTGCTCATGAGGTGCGGTCCTGCGCAGAGCTCCGTGAAGTCGCCCTGCTTGTAGAAGGAGATTTCTTCGCCTTCCGGCAGGTCTTCGATGAGCTCGACCTTGTATGGCTCGTCCTTTTCTTTATACATGGCGATGGCGTCTTCTCTGGACATAGTGAAGCGTTCCAGCCGGTCGCCCTTCTTGATGACTTTTTTCATCTCGGCTTCGATGGCGTCCAGATCCTCCCTGGAGAGAGGCGGAATGTCGAAGTCATAGTAGAATCCGTTGTCGATGGAAGGACCGATGGCCAGCTTCGCGTCCGGATAGAGGTTCTTGACCGCCTCCGCCAGAACGTGGGAGCAGGTATGCCGGTAAGCCTTCTTGCCTTCGTCTGAGTCGAAAGTCAGGATGTTCAGCTCGCAGTCCTTGTCGATGACTGTTCTGAGATCGGCGGTTTCCCCGTCGATTTCAGCTAGGCAGGCGACTCTCGCCAGACCGTCGCTGATGTCTCTGGCGATGTCATAGGCTGACATGGCCTCAGCGTATTCTTTCTTACTTCCGTCTTTCAGTGTAATAATCATAATTTCCTCCTGCAAAAATAAAAAGTCCCCATGTCAAAAACATGAAGGGACGCAATTTCTCACGTGGTTCCACCCATCTTCCGGAGATGTGCTCCGGCACTCGTTTCGGCTTTTTACGCGGCCAGGCGGGCAGTATTGGTGCCGCTCGGAGGTGGTCTTCGGCTCGCCCGGGAATGAGATGATTCCAGCATCCATCTCTCTCTGTCAGACCCTTTGGCCAGCGTACTGTCCTCGTCAACGCTTTACCCGTTGATACTAACACCCGGCCGGATAAAAGTCAATGAAAACACTGTAACACATTTGTAACTCGGGTGTTATATAAATGAAAGGCAATAAAAGGGCGATACGACCTTCGAAAATATGATAAAATCATAAACAATAGGGAATCGGAAGCAGAGATGACAGCTGGCAAAGGATTCTTTTATCATATGGATGGAAGGCTAATCGCGGAACTCTATGACAAATACAGAGAAGAAATACTGCTGTACGTATATTCTCTCTGTCACAGTATGGAGGCTGCCGAAGACATCACGCAAGAAGTTTTCGTCAAAGCGATCCTGGCACTATCGGATCAGCATGAAAACTTCAGGGCGTGGCTCTACATGGTAGCCAGGAACCTGACATATAACCATAGCCGAAAGAACGTGAACAAGGCGAAAGCTGTAGAGGAACTTAAACACGGACCAACCACTGAACCGGATATCAGCGAGAAAGTGGTGATGAAGGAACAATACAAGGAACTCTACGAAGCCATCGGCAAGCTGAATGAGAACTATCGTGAGATATTGATCATGCAGTACTTCGGTAACATGCAGCTGAAGGAAGTCGCCGAAGTTCTTGGTATCACACATGGGAATGCCAGGGTCCTTGCTCTCAGAGCGAGAAGCAAACTAAAGGAGTTAATGGAGGAAAACCAGCCATGACATATCGTGAAAAACTTGAGCTGTACAGCCAGGGGAAGCTCGATGAAAAACAGAGAATAGAGATAGAGAGGGAACTGGAAAAGCAGGAAGCCTTAACCGATTATCTCTTCGAACATGAGGCGCCGCCGGGAATGGAAGATCTATTCGGCGAGACGTCGCCTTTTGGTGTTGAGGAAAATCCGGAAGAGACGATCCAGGCCGAGCCGATCATCAAAGACGATTCTGAGAACATCGCCAGACAGATCAACAGTTCCATCCGCAGAGCCTTCATCAAAACAGGCGTCATCGCAGCGGCGATTGCGGTAATCATCACACTGTTCATTGTTTTTGCGCTGCCGCACATCGTATCTGCGTTCTACTACAACCCGAGCAAAAGCATCGGGACAGATGAGAACGGTACGAAGATCGAGCAGTTCGAACAGGATATGAGCGTATACGGAGAGTTGTTCCTGCCGGAACTGGGTCCGCAAATCAGCGTAGGAACCGACAGTTACGGATATGGAAATTACAGTTATTATCTGGACGCCCGTTTTGAAACAGGAACACATGGCAAGTACGATACGACAGGGCATGTCTTTACAGGAAACATCAAACGGAACAGCCTCGTCTGCTACAACTATGATGAATTGGAAGCCTTCAACAAGCAGGAGAGCTATTTTAACAGCGATGCTGATGCCGCGGCGAAATCCTTAAAGGAGATGAATGATACAGACCTGTACTATGCCTATGTTGCGCTTGAGAAAGAAATGCCATACGAAAAGTTCTATGCGAACTATGTAAACGCAGAAGAATACGGTACAAACGGCAGTTGGGTCTGGTGTGGAGTCAGAGTATCCGAGAACGAAGAGGATAACGGATACTATAATGAAGGATTCTACGCGACGCCGTATACTGCCTTTGCAGACTATGATTATGACAAGAGCAAATATCCCGGTCTGGCATGGCAGGAAGACAGCGCGGAGCTGAACACAGAGAAGAAAGCGAAGGAGCACTTCACCAGCATGATCAGATATCTGTCAGAGAGCGGTAAATTCGCAGAATTGGAGAATCATCTGGATATAGGAAACGACCTCTGGAGCATAGAGGGAACCGAAGAATATGTGACAGAAAACGGACTCAATGTATACGGCTTCATTTATGTCGGAGATAAAGAATACATCAATGCTG
>SVCX01000064.1 GCA_015058145.1 Clostridiales bacterium
GCCTAACATTATTTTCTTCATAGTTTCACCTCTGTATTGATCACACCCGGATCAGTCCCGGTGCGGTAATATCGTTACGATTTCTTCCGATGCGATGGCGTCTTTGATCAGCTGCTCGCAGTCCAGCTTCGCCTCGCTCTCCAGAATCTTATTGAGTTTCGGCTTCGTGGCCGGATGCTTCGGCAGGAATACCGTGCAGCAGTCCTCATACGGTTCGATGGACTTCTCATAGGTCCCGATTTCCTGCGCCAGGTCCATGATGTCCACCTTGTCCATACCGATGAGTGGACGCATGACCGGCATCTTCACGCTGGCGTCTGTGACCACCAGGGCCTCTGCCGTCTGACTCGCCACCTGCCCCAGATTTTCACCTGTGATGAGCATGTTGCAGCCGTTGTCTTTGGCCAGTTCCTCCGCAATGCGCATCATGAACCGTCTGACCAGAATCGTCGTCTCCTCCTCCGGACAGTTGGTCACGATCTGCTCCTGGATTGGCAGCAGATTGATCACATGCATCCGAAACCGTCCGCAGTAGGTCGCCACCAGGGATGCCAGCTCTTCCACCTTCTCCCTCGCCCTCTGGCTCGTGTACGGATAAGAGTGAAAGTGCACCGCTTCAATGAGCATGCCGCGCTTGGCCATCATCCAGGTCGCGACCGGCGAATCGATGCCGCCGCTCAGCAAAGTCATGCCCTTGCCATTGGTCCCGAGAGGCAGTCCGCCGAATCCCGGAATCTTATCCTGGTAGACGTAGGATTTATCATGTCTGACGTCGACAAAAAGACGCACGTCAGGATTGTGCACATCGACGCGGAGGACTTTGCATCCCTTCAGCACCGCAGCGCCGGTCTGTCTGGCGATGTCCGGCGATTTGACCGGGAAGTTCTTGTCCGCCCGCTTGGCTTCGACCTTAAATGTCTTCACACCGCGCTCTTCAATCGCTTCCATCATGTAAGCGACCGCCGTCCGCCCGATGTCCTCCATGGTGCTCTCGCACTCCATAGCCGGGCTGATGGACGCCACGCCGAAGACTTTGCCGATCTCGCGGATGATTGCGTCCCTGCGGGCCTTGGCTTCCTCTTCCGTCGTCACACCCTCCGGAAACTTCTCGGCGCGCACGTAAATCAGGCCTTCATGACGATAGGCCCTGACGCCGTCAAATTTCTTCAGCAGTTTTTTGATGCGCTCCAGCAGCATGCGCTCGAAGTAAGGCTTGTTCGTCCCCTTCAGCGCCACTTCGCCGCATCGTACGATAAAAATATACTCGTCTGTCATTGTTACCTCGTTCTTTATAAAAAGGAACTGTGCTACTTTTTTACTTGATTCATTTCAAAAGGTGTCACTTTCCCTTTATTGCTTATCATTTATCGCTTACTCTCTTCCGAAAACCTTTCTTCCGTGCAACTTTTTTCGCTGTATTCTTATGAAATGTATCATTTGCATTCTGAATCTTACCTGTTTGATGCTCAATCCATAAAAAACTATAACTTATTTCACAAAAATACTTTGAAATGTAGCACTGTTCCTTTTTTACCGTCTTCAGCGGAAGCTTCCCAGTCTCCGAAACCGCGCAACCGCCGCCGCGACGGCTTCCACGACTGTATCCACTTCGTCAAGACGGTTCAGCCGTCCGATGCTGAACCGGATGGCTCCTTCAATGTCCTTGCTTGAACGGCCCATAGCCTCCAGCACGTGGCTCTGGCCCTTCTTGTTGGAAGAGCAAGCGGATCCGGTGGACACGCAGATGCCGTCCTGCTCGAGGGTGTGGAGAATGACCTCTCCCCTCGTTCCCTTAAAATTAACATTCAGCACGCTCGGACAACAATCGCCCGGAAGCGTTCCCGCCTGATAAGGGCTATTGATCTCGATATCATCAATCTTACCGCAAAGGCCTTCCAGCAGTTTCTGTCTCATATGGGCGATGTCCGCCATCGTTAGATAACGGTTGCCGTCCGCCGCCGCAATCTGCGCCGCGCAGCCCAGGCCGACGATGGCAGGCACGTTTTCTGTGCCGGACCTGCGTCCCGCCTCCTGACCGCCGCCGACGATGAACGCCGGAAGGTTGGAAGCCTTGACGGTATCGGTCGCTGATTTGCCTCTGCTGATGAGGAGCGCGCCGCTTCCCTTCGGACCGTGGATCTTATGACCGCTGACGGAGATAAGATCCGCATCGGCAGGCAAAGGCATCTTGCCGAAGCTCTGGACCGCGTCGCAGTGGAATAATCCCGGCGCCCCATTCTGCCGCATGGTTTCCCTGATCAGCCCGACCGGCATGACCGTGCCGACTTCGTTGTTCACGTGCATCATGCTGACGAGAATCGTCCGGTCGTTGATGGCCGCACGCATCTCATCCATGCGGAGCAGACCTGTGCTGTCGACGCCCACGCGCACCACTTCGAAGCCATCCGCCTCAAGGCTTTTGCAGCATTCCAGAACGGCCGGATGCTCGACTGCGGTGGTTACGATGCGGTTGCCCAGCCTGCGCAGAGCGCGTGCCGCGCCGAAGATGGCCATGTTGTCAGCTTCCGTCCCGCCGGATGTGAACACCGCGTCCCAGTCATCCGCTCCAAAAGCTGCGCCTGCCGCGTCCAGCACCTGACGGCGCGCCGCCTTCAGTGCCTTCTCCGCATCGACGCCCAGCTGATAGAGGGAAGACGGATTGCCGTAGTCCTCCTTCATGGCGCGAACCATGGCCTCCGTCACTTCGTCGTATTGTCTTGTTGTCGCGCTGTTGTCTAAGTAAATCATCTTAATCCTAAAAGTTGACAGAAGGTGTTCCTTCTGCCAACTTCTGTGTTCTCCGTATTGCTGTCCTTATTTCGCGTAGTCGATGGCGCGCGTCTCGCGGACCACATTGACTTTGATCTGGCCAGGGTATTCCAGTTCGGACTCGATCTTCTTCGAGATGTCCCTTGCCAGAAGCGCGATGGAATCGTCTCCGACTTCATCCGGCTTCGCGATGATTCTGATCTCGCGTCCCGCCTGGATGGCGTAGGAGTTCTCGACGCCCTTCGTCGTATTGGCGATTTCCTCCAGCTTCTGCAGGCGCTTGATGTAGGACTCCAGAGTCTCGCGTCTGGCGCCAGGTCTCGCCGCCGAAAGTGCGTCCGCCGCAGCGATCAGAACCGCCTCTACGGACTTCGGTTCATAGTCGCCGTGGTGAGCAGCCATACCGTTGATGACCGCTTCGGACTCTTTGTACTTCTTCAGCACTTCCATGCCGATGTCGACGTGGGTGCCTTCACGCTCGTGGTCGAGAGCCTTGCCGATATCATGCAGCAGTCCCGCGCGCTTGGCAAGCGTGATGTCCAGTCCCAGCTCGCCGGCCATCAGTCCGGCCAGATGAGCCACTTCCACCGAATGCTTGAGTACATTCTGTCCGTATGAAGTTCTGTATTTCAGTCTGCCCAGGAGCTTGACCAGTTCCGGATGCAGATTGTGGATTCCAACGTCGAAGGTCGCCTGCTCTCCGGCTTCCTTGATGATGGTGTTGACTTCGCGCTCGGACTTATTGACCATCTCCTCGATTCTCGCCGGATGAATACGTCCGTCGACAATGAGTTTCTCGAGGGCCAGTCTGGCGATTTCTCTTCTGACAGGATCGAATCCCGACAGGATGACCGCTTCCGGCGTGTCGTCGATGATGAGATCGATGCCCGTTGCGTTCTCGATTGCCCTGATGTTCCGTCCTTCACGGCCGATGATACGTCCCTTCATCTCATCATTCGGCAATGGAACGACAGACACAGTCGATTCCGCAACGTGGTCGGCTGCACATCTCTGGATTGCTCCGGTGATGATTTCCTTCGCCTTTCTGTCCGCTTCGTCTTTGGCTTTGCTCTCGATTTCCTTGTAGAGAACCGCCGCGTCGCTGCGGGCTTCCTGCTCGACCTTCTGCAGAATAATCTCTCTCGCTTCTTCAACGGTATATCCGGAGATCTTCTCCAGTTCTTCCAGCTGTCTCTTCAGGACTCTGTCCTGTTCCGCGAGTTTGTTCTCGATTTTTCTTTCTTTATTTGTGATGCTTTCTTCTTTTTTCTCTATGCTCTCCAGTTTGCGGTCGATGGAGTCTTCCTTCTGGTTCAGTCTCCTCTCGGCCTTTGATATTTCGTTTCTTCTCTCCCTAATCTCCTTATCCGCGCTGTTTCTCTGTCTCTGCGCTTCCTCTTTCGCTTCCAGAACGATCTCCTTCTTGATGCTCTCCGCATTCTTCTCTGCGTCCAGAAGCATGTTCTTAGCCTTTGTTTCGGCGTTTCCAATAGTCTTCTCGCCGATGGATTTTCGCAATATATATCCAACCAGCAACCCAATCAACAGGGCTGCCAGGCCAACTACTACAGGTATGATTATATGTGCCATATAGTAATCATTCCTCCTTTCAATATTAATTTTTCAAGATTCACTGCCGCGGCGGCCATTGCCCCGGCAGACTATATGTTCAACTGAATAACTCATTGATTGAAGTTAAAAGCATACACAATTATTATATAGGCCAAGGCCGCTTTCGTCAATGAAAATTGACAAAAAATTACAGAACGGGATGGCCCGTTCTGCTTATTAACGTTCTTATTCCATTAACCCCGTCTACCGGATGATCTTCGCCACGATATCCACGAAGTTTTTCTCAATGTAAGTGCCCCGCTTCATCACAATCGGAATGCCCTTGTTCGTCGAGATTCTTATATTGTCATCTTCCTGGATGATTCCCACCAGAGGACTGGTGAAGCTGCTGGTCACTGTTGCCAGATCCGGCAGATAGCCTTCGTTCATGAGTTCGACATTCACTCTGTTCAGCACGACGTAAATGTCGTCCATTCCCTTCTCGCGCAGAAATCTC
>SVCX01000065.1 GCA_015058145.1 Clostridiales bacterium
CTTAACGATATCCAGTGCCAGATATTCATCGAGCGGTTTCTTGTTTACGGTGATGTTACCGGTGCCAGGGACGAGTCTTACTCTGGCTACTGATGATTTTCTTCTACCTGTTCCGTAGTACTGTGTCTTTGCCATTTTCAGATCCTCCCTTCTTACTTAATATCCAGAACTTCCGGCTTCTGAGCTGCGTGGTTGTGCTCAGGGCCTGCGTAAACCTTTAACTTCTTGTACATCTGTCTGCCCAGCTTGCCGTTTGGCATCATGCCCTTAACAGCATGTCTTACAGCCTCGGTCGGGTGCTTGGCCATCATGTCTTCGAAGTTCGTCTCCTTGAGTCCGCCCGGATAACCGGAGTGTCTCTTGTAGATCTTTTCCTGTCTCTTCTTGCCTGTGACTGCAACCTTCTCGGCGTTGATTACGATGACGTAATCCCCGCAGTCAACGTGCGGCGTGTAAGTCGGCTTGTTCTTGCCTCTGAGAATCGCGGCGATCTGTGACGCCATTCTTCCCAGGTTCTTACCGTCAGCGTCGACCACATACCACTTGCGTTCGACCTCTGCCGGCTTCGCGATGAATGATTTTGTTGACATTTCGTCTTCCTTTCTGCCTACTGGGTTTGTCCCGCTTCGTGAGCGTTACGGTTCAAACTGGTTCGGTCCTGCCTACTCGGTTGGCATAGCCAACTGCTTCGGCGACTAAAATAAACTTCTAGTGTGCTCGCTGCCGGACCATAGAATCCTGCTCGCACGAAAAATCCGCGCCGCTGTCGCGACACGAAGTAAGTATACTCGCAAAACGCCTTGCTGTCAAAGGTTTTATTAAAAAACGGCCCGTCTTTGACGGGCCGCTGATTGGTGATATGTTACTGATGCCGCTTTCCGCCTTCCGCAACATGGGAACGCGTTTCGGCTTTGGCCAGCATGAGTTTGGCGTTCTGCATCTCCTCCGAGTCTTCCTCGGCGTCCGGATGCTTGCCCAGCCAGTCTTCGACCTTGGCTTTCTCGCTGAGGACACGCTCCATGTCGATGTCCTCGGACCACTCGACCGCATCCGTATAGATGACGATGCTGTCCTTGACATCGATGAAGCCGCCTGCGACTGCAGCAACGCGCCATTCATTCTTGGCGGCACCTTTCTCCTGGATCCAGAGCTCGCCTACGTCAAGGAGTTTGCACGCCCAGACGTGACCTGCCATGAATCCTTCGTCTCCATCCAATGTTGTAACAATGACGAGTTCAACCTCGCCGCGGTAGAACAGCTTGGATGGCGTTATTACTTCTAATCTTACGCTGTTAGCCATATCTAAACCTCGCGTTAAGCGTTACGCCTTCTTGCTCTTTTCGTATTTTTCTACTACTTCGTCGATGCTGCCGGCGAACAGGAACATCTGCTCTGGAATCTCGTCGTGCTGGCCTTCGAGGATCTCCTTGAAGCTGCGTACGGTTTCCTTGATTGGTACGTACTTTCCTTCCATACCTGTGAACTGTTCCGCTACACTGAACGGCTGTGACAGGAAACGCTGGATCTTTCGAGCACGGTTTACGATGAGCTTGTCGTCGTCGCCCAGTTCGTCCATACCGAGAATCGCGATGATGTCCTGCAGTTCCTTATATCTCTGAAGTACTTCCTGTACTCCACGAGCTGTGTAGTAGTGGTCTTCACCGAGAATCAGCGGATCCATGATTCTGGAGGTGGACTCCAGCGGATCTACCGCCGGATAAATACCCAGCTCCGTAATCGCTCTGGACAGTACGGTCGTCGCATCCAGATGGGCGAACGTCGTCGCCGGTGCCGGGTCGGTCAGGTCGTCCGCCGGTACGTATACAGCCTGGACCGATGTGATGGAACCCTTCTTGGTGGAAGTGATTCTCTCCTGCAGCGCACCCATTTCCGTTGCCAGTGTCGGCTGATATCCTACTGCGGAAGGTACACGTCCCAGCAGCGCGGATACTTCAGAACCTGCCTGCGTGAATCGGAAGATGTTATCGATAAACAGCAGTACGTCCTGCTTTTCTTCGTCTCTGAAGTACTCCGCCATCGTAAGTCCGGTAAGACCTACTCTCATTCTTGCTCCAGGCGGCTCGTTCATCTGACCAAATACCATGGCCGTCTTCTCGATTACGCCGGACTCAATCATTTCGTAGTACAGGTCGTTTCCTTCTCTTGTTCTCTCACCTACGCCGGCGAATACGGAAATGCCGCCGTGCTCCTTCGCGATGTTGCTGATGAGCTCCTGAATCAGTACGGTCTTTCCTACTCCTGCGCCTCCGAACAGGCCGACCTTACCGCCTCTGGTATACGGCGCGATCAGGTCGATAACCTTGATGCCTGTTTCGAATATCTGGGCAGACGTGTCCTGATCTTCAAAGGACGGCGCGGCTTTGTGTATGGCCGACTTCAGTTCCGTTTCGATGGCAGGCTTGTCATCAATTGGCTCGCCCAGTACGTTGAACATTCTTCCCAGAACTTCCTTGCCTACTGAAATCGTGATTGGCGCGCCAGTATCGATGGCTTCCATGCCTCTCTTGAGTCCGTCCGTCGAGGAGAGTGCTACGCATCTCGCCACGTCGTCTCCCATGTGCTGGGCTACCTCCGAAACGATGGTTCTCCCTTCAAACTCTATATTGACCGCGTTCAGCAATTCCGGCATCTCGTCCTCATTGAATTTAATATCGATGACAGGACCGATGATCTGATGGATTTTTCCTTTGTTCATTTTCGCTCTCCTAATACTTTATGCTTTTGCAAAAGTCGAATGCTGCTTAGTTCTGTGCTTCAGAACCTGCAACGATTTCTATGATTTCGTCAGTGATTGCGGACTGTCTCGCCCTGTTGTAGTTCAGGTTCAGAGCGTCCAGCATCTCTCTGGCGTTATCTGTCGCGTTCTCCATTGCCATTCTTCGAGCTGCGTGCTCGCACGTAGCTGATTCAACAACTGCGGAATAGATCTTCGTTTCAACATATTTCGGAACAAGGTAGTTGAACACAGCTTCTACGGAAGGTTCGTATTCGACGAACTTGTTCACTGTCATGAAGTCCGGATCCTTCTCAACTTCAAACGGAAGAATGACCTCGTTCTTTACCTTCTGCTCCATCGTGCTGATGAAGGAAGTGTAGATCAGAACGACTTCGTCGATCTCCTTGTTGTCATACATCTCGAGTATCGGCGTGGACAGTTCTTTCGTCTCCAGGAAGGAGATACTCTCCGGCGGCGCCAGATATGAACTGTGAATGTCATAGCCGCGCTTCTCAAAGTACTCCTTGCCTTTGCTTCCGACTGCTACGATAACAGGCGGTTCCCAGTCCGCGTCGATTTCTCTCTGCGCTTCCTTGATGATGTTGGAATTGAATCCGCCGCAAAGGCCGCGTCCACTCGTTACAATAATGTATGCTGTCGTCTTGATCTCTCTGTTACCCGCCAGATATTCCTGCGGTATTTCAGAGCCCGAGTTGAACAGTTCCTGTATTGTATTGGTAATGAAGTGAGAGTTCTCGTTCGTCTTCTCGAATATGGCTTTGGCTTTTCTCAGCTTACCTGCCGAGACCAGTTTCATGGAGTTGGTGATTCTCTCTGTGCTGGTGACAGACTTTATTCGCCTTTTGATGTCCTGTATGGACTCTGTAGCCATAAGTCACACCTCCTCTATTCGCTGTCTTCAGCGGCTTCTTCACCCGGCTCTAACACCTCATCAGGCTGCATGATTGCAGCGCCGATGGCGCGGAGATATTTCTCGTTGAACTTCTCGATGGCAGCTTTGAGCGTTGCCTCTGTCTCCTCGATGATCTTGCCTTCCTGCTTGATGCTGCGTCCAACTTCCGGATAAGTAGATGTCATGTATTCGAGGAATTCCTTCTCGTAGTTCTTGACGTTCTCAACACCTACGTTCTCGAGGTAATGGTTGATTGCAGCGTATATGATCATAACCTGATTTTCTACAGGCAGCGGCTGGTACTGCGGCTGCTTCAGAACCTCCATGAGGATCTCGCCGTGGTCCAGTCTCTTCTTCGTCTCGGCGTCGATATCCGATCCGAACTGGGAGAAGGACGCCAGCTCTCTGTACTGAGCCAGCTCCAGCTTGATGCTGGAAGCTACCTGCTTCATCGCCTTGATCTGAGCGTTACCTCCTACTCTGGATACGGAAATACCTGCGTTAACCGCCGGTCTCTGTCCGGAGAAGAACAGCTCTGATTCAAGGTAGATCTGTCCGTCAGTAATGGAAATTACATTTGTAGGGATATATGCGGATACGTCTCCTGCCTGAGTTTCGATGATCGGCAGCGCGGTCAGTGATCCGCCGCCCATTTCATCAGAAAGTTTCGCAGCTCTCTCAAGAAGTCTTGAGTGCAGGTAGAAAACGTCTCCAGGATACGCTTCACGTCCAGGCGGTCTTCTCAGCAGCAGGGACATGGCTCTGTATGCTACCGCGTGCTTGGACAAGTCGTCGTATATGATCAGTGCGTCTTTACCGTTGTCTCTGAAGTATTCGCCCATGGCGCATCCTGCGTATGGCGCTATGTACTGGAGAGGGGCAGCGTCTGACGCGGTCGCGCTGACGATGATCGTATAGTCCATCGCACCCTTGTCTTCCAGAGTCTGTGTCAGCTGCGCTACCGTTGACGCTTTCTGACCGATTGCAACGTAGATGCAGATTACATCTTCGCCCTTCTGGTTGATGATAGTGTCGATTGCGATCGCCGTCTTACCGGTCTGTCTGTCGCCGATGATCAGCTCTCTCTGTCCTCGGCCGATCGGGATCATGGAATCGATCGCTTTGATACCCGTCTG
>SVCX01000066.1 GCA_015058145.1 Clostridiales bacterium
ATCTTCTGGATGCTGATCTTCGGATTCACAAGCGGTAACGCTACTTTCATGGCGCAGTTTTTCGGTTCGAAGGACTTTGTGAACATACGCAGAACCACGGGTTTCGCCCTGACGGTCAACTTCTGCGTGGGAGTGCTGTTCTTCCTGGTGGCCTTCCTGCTGCCGCGATACGTACTGATGATCTTCACGAATATTCCGGAAGTCATTGAAGCGGGCATCCCATACGTTCGGACAGGGTCCTTCTGCTTCCTTCTGATACCAATCACGCAGAGCTTCACCATCGCGCTGCGGGCAACCCAGCAGACCCATCTGCCGCTCATTTCGAGCGTGACCGGCTTCTGCACCAATACGTTTCTGAATTACTGTCTGATCTACGGGCATTTCGGTATGCCGCGGCTGGAGATTCAGGGCGCAGCGGCAGCTACGGTCGTCGCCAGGCTGGTTGAGATGTCCATTCTGTTCTACTTCGTGTTTGCGCGAAACAACATCATCAAAGGCGAAATCAGAGAGTACTTCAGTTACAGCAGAGAACTGGCGCGACGCATCGTTAAGAACGCCATTCCAACGACCATTAATGAAACGCTCTGGGGGCTTGGAACCGCCATGTACGTTGCCGCCTTCGCGCGGATCGGCATCACTGCCGGCGCCGCCTACCAAGCGTGCAACACCATCAGCAACATATTCTCCATGCTCGCCTTCAGCGTCGGCGATGCGGCCCTCATTATGATTGGACAGAAATTGGGCGAAGGGAAAACAGGGGAAGCTTACGAAATGGGGAAGAAGATGCTTCTGCTTGCGGTGAGCATCGGAGTTGTTATGGGAGGCGTTTCCCTCCTCCTCGGTAAGCCGATACTGGGTCTCTTCAACTTTACGCCGGCGGGAGCGGACATGGCCTGGAAGACATTCATCGTCTTTGCGTGCATGCTGTGGCTGGATGTCTTCAACGGAACAATCGTTGTCGGAATACTGCGCTGCGGCGGAGATACGAAGTTTGCTGCCTTTGCGGATGTGGGGCCGGTCTGGCTGTACGGTGTTCCGATGGCCTTCCTCACGGCCCTGAAACTTGGGTGGCCGATTTACTTCGCGGTTCTGGCGGTGCGCCTCGGCGAGGTTATAAAGGGCGTGATTCTAACGGTGCGTTTTCTCTCCAGAAAATGGGTCAATATCGTCATTAAAGACCTGTAAACAAGTAGGTAACAGCAAACAGCAAACTAGTGCAAAATCAGGCGCGCATACGATTATAATGCAATTTGCTAAAGCGTTGCGTGCCTTGACATCATTGAGTTTGTTATAATAATAACGACCGGTTTATTATTGAAATCATAGCAAAATGATGTATAATTATAACTAACTAAAAAACTAGTTTCATGGCAAAGAAAGGGACAGGCGAGTGACCAGTCTTAAAGAGTTCAGGAATGAGATAATCATCTACGGAATCGTCATGGCGGCGGTGGCTGAGGTGGTGTCTCTTTTCATTATCGGTCCGAACGCTCTGTTCTCTATCGGACTGGCTGCCGGCACGGCAGTGTCCGTACTCGGTTTCATCATTCTGGTCAGGACGGGTGAGACCCTCATGGAGGAGTCAAAGAAATCCCCTATTCTCCTTGGGTACGTTGTGAGACTGTTTCTATACGGAGCGGTGTTCTTCATTTGCATCAAGGCCAGCCTTCCATGCGGCTTCGGATGCGGCATCGGCTTCGTGACCATACACTTCGGAATCATGTTCCTATATGGCGTAGTGTATAAATTCATCAAGAAAAAGAAGAATCCTCTCAACGACTGGACCGAACCCAAGGAATGGAACGATCTCAGTGTGTACGATGATGAGGATGACTGGCCGACACTCTAAGGAGGTGACAGCGAATGGAATTAGGACCACGGATCATTTTCTCGATCGGAGGTGTTCCTATCAGCGAAACAGTATGCTTCAGCCTGATTGTAAGTCTCGCGATACTGCTCTTCGCATTCCTGGCGACACGTAAGATGCAGACGGTTCCGCACGGCGCTCAGCTTTTGGGTGAGATGCTCGTCGGATTTGTCTACAAGATGGTTAAGGATGTAATGGGCGACATCTCGGACAAGTTCGCCCCGTACTGCGGAACACTGATCGTGTTCCTCGGCCTGGGAAGCATGCTCGGGCTGCTCGATCTCAGACCGATTACATCCGACCTCAACTGTACGTTCCCGTTGGCTCTCGTCACGTTTGTTCTGATCCACTACCATGCGGTCAAGGCACAGACAGCCAAGGGTTACATCAAAGAACTCTCATCACCATATCCGTTCATGCTGCCGCTGAACATCATCAGTGACAGTATGTTCCCGGTCACGCTGGCATGCCGACTCTTCGGCAACATTCTGGCGGGCGTTATTCTCATGTCACTGGTCTACAGCGGACTGCAGACAGCCTCTGCAGCACTCATCAACGTATTCGCAAATCCGGACCTCTCAAGAGAATCGATCATTCCGTTCTTCCAGATCGGCTGGCCGCTGATTCTGAACTTCTGGTTCGATATGTTTGAGCCGATTCTGCAGGCGTACATTTTCACCATGCTGACCATGGTATTCATCGACAACGGCAGACATCCGGTAGAGAGTTAATGCAAAGGCATGAAATCCGGGCCGGGTTGCTTTTGCATTCGGTGCCCGGTTTCAGATACATGTTATCAAATCAATAACAAATGATTTAAGGAGGATAATGAAATGACAGGATTTACAGGCGCAGAACTAATTGCTGCTTTCTCATCACTGGGAGCAGGACTGGCGATGATCGCCATGGCCGGCGTAGGAATCGGTATCGGTTTTAATGCAGGTAAGACAGTAGAGAGTACGGCGCGTCAGCCGGAGGCACAGGGCACACTTCTGAAACTGATGCTCATCGGCGTAGCTCTGACAGAAACAGCAGGTATCTTCGCGCTGGTAATCGCGATCATGCTTCTGTTTGCGAATCCACTTCTTTAGTTTCCGGAAGTTAATGCACGTAAGTTTTTAGGAAGGAGGAACAGACATGGAAATGTATCAGGGCTTGATCGAATTCAATTGGTCATCACTGATGATTCTATGCAACGTATTCATCCTGTACATCATACTTCGGAAGTTCTTCTGGGAAAAGATTAAGAAATTCATGGATGACAGAGCAGCAGCCGTTCAGGATGCGATCGACGCGGCAGAAGCTGTAAACAAGAGGGCCGATGAGAAGATGGCCAACTACAGCAAACGCATCGCGAATGTCGAGGAGGAAGGCCGCGAGATCATCAAGGCTTCCAAGCAGCAGGCGGACGCTCAGGCTCAGATCATCATCGAAGAAGCGCGCAAGCAGGCAGGCGATATCATCGCAAAGGCTGAGAAGACGATTGAGCAGGAAAAGGCTCAGGCCATGGAAGAAATGCGAAAGGAAATCGCGTCTATTGCTATGCTCGCCGCTGAACAAATAGTAGGCAGAGAAATCGACAGCGTCGGACAGGACGCTATCATTGATCAGGCAATTGAGGATGCAAGGAGTGCGAAATGGCAGAACTAGCTGTTGATCTGACATACGGGACTGCACTCGTGGAGGCAGCCCGGGATGTAGGAAAAGAGGAACAGATTCTCGAAGAAGCTCAGGCTGTTGTTCAGCTCATCGAGGATGAGCCGGATCTGCATCAGTTCATCAATTATCCTGGAGTATCTGCAGACGAAAAGAAAGAAGTACTGAAGAACATTTTCGAAGGCAGGATCTGTGAAGAACTTCTCAATTTCCTCTACATACTCGTAGATAAGAGAAGAACGATGAACTTCGGAAGAATCATTAAAGTCTACAAAAGCCTTATAGAGAAAGAGGAAGGCGTTTCTTATGGAACGGTCTATTCTGTTGTGAAGCTTTCCGATGAGAGAATCGCTGAGCTGGAAGAACAGACATCGAAGCTTTTGCAGATGAAAGTTAAGTTAGAGAATGAAATAGATCCCAGCCTGTTGGCGGGCTTCAAGGTTCTTGTGGAAGGCAAGATCATTGACGCGTCATACAGGAAGAAGTTTGACGAGCTTGCAAGTCAAATGAATCTATCTTAGGGAGGAACGTTATGAATTTAAGACCTGAGGAAATCAGTTCGGTCATAAAAGAACAGATAAAGAACTATAAGAGCCAGCTGGACGTTTCCGATTTTGGTACTGTTATTCAGGTAGGTGACGGTATCGCCAGAATCTACGGTCTGGAGAACTGCATGGCGGGCGAGTTGCTGCAGTTCGGTGAGGACACATACGGAATGGCTCAGAACCTTGAGGAGGACAACGTCGGCGCCGTAATCCTGGGTTCCGACAGAAACATCAAGGAAGGCGACATTGTCAAACCGACAGGCACCGTTGTAGAAGTACCTGTCGGAGAAGGCATGATAGGAAGAGTTGTCAATGCTCTGGGAATGCCTCTCGACGGCAAAGGCCCGATTCACGCGGAGGAGAGAAGACCGGTGGAGACGGTTGCGCCGGGCGTACTGCTGAGAAAGTCCGTAAACCAGCCGCTGCAGACGGGTATCAAAGCGATCGACTCCATGATCCCGATCGGCCGAGGACAGAGAGAGCTGATCATCGGCGACAGACAGACCGGTAAGACGGCGATCGCAATCGACACCATCATCAACCAGAAGGGCGAAGATGTAATCTGCATCTACGTTGCAATCGGTCAGAAAGCGTCAACGGTAGCGCAGCTGACACAGACTTTGGAAGACAAGGGTGCGATGGACTATACGATCATCGTCAGCGCGACCGCGTC
>SVCX01000067.1 GCA_015058145.1 Clostridiales bacterium
CTTTGTGATGATATGTGATGGCAAAGCGGTGGACTTCCTCCTGCATGGTGCCGATGTACTTATACAGCAGCGGTTTGTCCGCCAGGGTAATTTCCTGCCATTCGGAATCATCTCCGGCAGCGCCCTTTCGCACGATCAGTCCCCGGGTTCTGTGATGGTCATCCTTGACCATGCCTACGACGGGAATCTCAAATCCCGTCGCTTCGATGACTTCCAGCGCCGTGGTCACATGGCCCTTGCCGCCATCCATAAAAATGATGTCCGGCAGAATCGCGAATTTGTCGTCACCGCTGAAGACGCGCATGAACCGGCGCGAGAGAACCTCCCGCATGGAAGCGTAGTCATCCTGCCCCTCCACGGTCCGCACACGGAACTTGCGGTATCCCTGTTTGTCGGCTTTGAGTCCGTCGTAGACCACCATGGCGCCTACCGTATCGATGCCGTTAGTGTTGGAAATATCATAGGCCTCCGCTCTGAACTGGCGTCCGTCGTAAGGACCGGATTCCGCGTTCATCGCGCAGAGCACCTGCCAGATTTCTGTTCCCAGTTCCTCCCGTCGGGCGGCTGCGGCTTTTGCTTTCCTGTCGATGGAATCGGCCAGCACCGCCGCGTCGTTCACAGCAAGTTTCAGGAGCGCTTTCTTCTCGCCCCGTTCCGGCCGGATGATCTTCACACTGTGGGCCGAAATCTCCGAGAGATACTGCTCCAGCACTTCGCTGCCTGATGGCAGCTGGGCTACAATGATCTCCCTTGGAACGTCCGGCATCCTGCTGTAGTGCTGGTTGAGAAAGGCCTCCAGAATACTGGCGCTACCCTCGTCAATGGAGGTCGCCATATCCATGCTGAAGGTCTCCCGTCCGATGAGTTTCCCCTCGCGTACGGAGAACACCGCGAAGGTATCTGTGGCTTTGTCTCCCTTCCCGACACGTACGACGATATCTGCCTCGCTCGCGTGATGCAAAACCACCCGCTGGGTTTCATTGAGCGCCTCGGCCGCTTCAATGTAGTCG
The DNA here is from genome assembly GCA_015058145.1 of Clostridiales bacterium. Taxonomy (GTDB): domain Bacteria; phylum Bacillota; class Clostridia; order Peptostreptococcales; family Anaerovoracaceae; genus Lentihominibacter. The sequence continues at coordinate 1,011 of SVCX01000067.1, forward strand.
CGGTACTCGGCAGCCTCCTCGTATTCCATTTTTTCAGAGGCCTCTTTCATGCGCTGCTTCAGCGCATTCACTAATGGGGCGGAATGCCCGCGCAGAAACTCGACGGCGCCCGCAACGGCTTCTTCATATTCCGCCCGCGACACGCCGCCTGTGCAGATGCCGCGGCACTGGTTGATATGGTAGTTGAGGCACGGCTTAAAACCCGGTGCGAAAGCAACCGCGCTGCACCGCTTCAGGGCGAAGCTGGAATTGAGCAGATCCACAATCCGGTTCACGGCGCCCGCATCGCTGTACGGACCGAAGTAACTGCCGCCGTCTTTGCGCACGAGTCTGGTCTTGATAACCCGCGGCCACTCCTCATTTGTCACTTTTATATACGGATAGGTCTTGTCGTCCCGCAGGAGAATGTTGTACTTTGGACGGTGCTTCTTGATGAGGTTGCACTCGAGGATGAGCGCTTCCATCTCGCTGTCCACCGTGATGTACTCGAACTCGCTGATCTGGCTGACCATGCTCCTGACCTTCGGGTCCACGTTCCTAGAGGACTGAAAATACTGCCGGACGCGGCTGCGCAGGCTAATCGCCTTGCCAACATAGATGACGTTGCCAAGGCTGTCCTTGTGGATATAAACTCCCGGAGAGTCCGGAAGCTGTTTGAGTGCTTCTTTAATGTTTTCCGGAACGTTCATCGTTTCTCATTGCGGCTTTGATCCTCTCGGACTCCCGCCTTTGGGCTTCTCTCTTCTCCGCGCGGCGCTGTTTTCTTGCTTTGTTTCTTCTCGCCGCTCTGGCCAGCGGAATAATTACAAGAATGGTGATAATCGCCAGTACCAGCAGGATGATGAACTTCGGAACGTCCTCATCCGCGATGCCGATGTATGAGAGCGGTCCGCCCTCTTCCGCCGTTTCCAGGGAAACCAACTCCTGGCTGGAGACTTCTTCGCCATTGTCATAGGCGACGAGTCTTCCCACGACAGCCCCCTTCTTCACAGGCGCCATCGGCTTTTCTTCGGTTAATTCCACCTCTGTCGTGACGGTCTCTTCCGGCTTATCTTTCTTCAGAGCTGTCACTTTGAGATCGCTGCGGATACCCAGATCCACTTCTCTGAGAGAACCTCTCTTCACCTTCATCTGGTACTTGAAGTCATCTGCATTCTGCGCTGTGTAGCTGACGAATGTGCTGAAAGCGTACTTCCAGAGTTTCTTCGCATCCTGGAACTTGTTCTTCGCATGCGGCGCGTTCATGATGACGGCGATGTATTCCGCATTACCCTGTTTCGCAAATCCCGCGAAGCAGTCTCCGGCGGTGCTCGTGTATCCGGTCTTGACGCCGATGCAAGGCTTGTACATCAGAGACGCTCTCGCTTTCACCGCGTCACGCATGATTTCAGGCAGTTCGGACTCATCTTCCGGCACATAGTTATCCGGATCGTTCTTGTATCTTTCCGTGAATTTGCGCAATGCTTCCTTATCGCCGTCCGCCGCCTTTTGAATCTCGTCGCTGTATAAGCACATGTTTGAATTGACGAGTTTTCTTTTTTTAGATTTGTTTGTGGCCTCGATGGTGTACGTCCGCGTTCCGACAATCTCCCGGAACCGCTTGTCCTTCATGGCCGCCCTCACGACGACGGCGATATCATACGCCGTGGTGACGTTGTTGACCTCGTCCGGATTCAGACCGTTTGGATTCTTGTAATCTGTATCCGTGGCGCCGAGCGCTTTGGCTTTGGCGTCCATCATATCGCAGAAGGCGTCAATATCTCCGTCGCCGGCCAGGTATGCCAGATACTCCGCGGCATCGTTGGCCGATCCGAGCATCATCCCGTAGGCGAGATCGCGAATTTTGATCTTCTCGCCCTTTTGGAGATTCATATCGGTGCCCTCTCCCGTCGTCGTTTTTTCCACTGTGATTTCCTGATCGAAATCCAGCCTGTCCAGACAGACGAGAAGATTCAGAATCTTGGTCATGCTCGCCGGATCCCTCTTCTTATGGGAATTCTTTTCGTAGAGCACGGTGCCGCTTCCGGCGTCCATGAGGATGACGGAGGTTCCGGTTGTCTTCGGCGCTTTCTCCGCGCCTTCGTAACCGCTCTCTTCTGCGAAAGACGGCACTGTCCCAGTGAGAACCAGTGCCGCCGCAATTATAAATGTAATGAAAAATCTGGTGATAAAGTTTCTTTTATGCATTTTCTTTCCTGAACTTCTCCATGAATTCAATGAGCGCATCGATACCAGCTGCAGGCATCGCGTTGTAGATGGATGCTCTCATGCCGCCGATGGATCTGTGGCCGCCCAGATTGTGCAGGCCTGCTGCCTTTGCTTCTGCGACGAACTTCTTCTCAACGTCCTTATCGCCGATGACGAAGACAACGTTCATGAGGGATCTGTCCTGCTTTCTGACCGGGCACTTGTAGTAGCCGCTGCCGTCGATGTAATCATAGAGCTTCGCTGCCTTCGCGACGTTCTTCTCATTCATGGCTGCCAGTCCACCGTTTTTCTTCAGATACTTGAACACTTCACCGGCTACATAGATTGAGAATGTGTTCGGCGTGTTGTAAGCGGAATCGTTGTCAGCGTGAATCTGGTAATCCAGGTATGTAGGGATGTCCGCAGCCGCCTTGCCGATCAGATCTTCTCTGACGATGACGATAGCAACGCCTGATGGTGCGATGTTCTTCTGTACGCCTGCCCAGATCATGCCGAACTTCGTAACGTCGACTTCCTCGGAGAGGATGCACGAGGACATATCCGCGACGAGCGGAACGTCACCGGTATCAGGAATGTAAGGGAAGTGAGTTCCGTAAATCGTGTTGTTGTAGCAGATGTGAACGTAATCTGCATCAGGTCTGAAGTCTTCTTTCTTCACTTCCGGAATGTATGTGAAAGTGTCTTCCTCTGATGATGCGACGACCTTCGCGTCGTATCCCATTTTGACTGCTTCTTTATATGCTTTCTTCGCCCAGTTTCCTGTCAGGATGAAGTCGATCTTCTTCGTGTTTACAGCCAGATTCAGTGGAACCATAGCGAACTGGAGCGTTCCGCCGCCCTGAATGAACAGAACTTTGTAGTTGTCCGGAATGTTCATGATGTCTCTGAGAGTCGCTTCAGCGTCTGCGAGAATCGCCTTGAATTCCGCTGATCTGTGGGACATCTCCATAACGGACTCACCGCATTCGTGGTAGTTCAGAAGATTGTCCGCAACGTCTCTGATGACCTCTTCCGGGAGCATGGACGGGCCTGCTGAAAAGTTATACGCTCTTTCTTTCATTATTATTACCTCCGTGTATTTCATTTAATAGCTAACATCTATTATCCGCGTTTCCGCGCAAAATCATTATATCATGGACGTGAATTTTTTGTGTGTGGATTTTGTTTTTTATCCATATTTTAGCCCATTGTATGTTAGAATCTTTCTAAGCAGATAAAGCAGCCGGCTGCGGCCGGTAATTTTCAGATAAAGAGGTGACTTAAATGTACAAAATCGGAACATTCAACAAAATCTCCCCTGTCGGTCTCGGTAAACTGACGGACGACTACGCAATCGTGGAAGATCAGAACGAAGCCCACGGCATCATCCTCAGAAGTTACGACATGCACGACATGGAATTTTCAGATGAACTCCTGGCCATCGGCAGAGCGGGAGCCGGCACGAACAACGTCCCTGTGGATAGATGCAGCGAGC
>SVCX01000011.1 GCA_015058145.1 Clostridiales bacterium
GCGTGGCAGGAGATCGTCCGGATCGCCGTAGTCGCACTTGCCGAGGGCAATCAATGCTCTGCGACGGATGCCGCGGTCCACATACTCAATTTGGTGTCCGAAGGCATCAAAGCCTCTCTCGCCAACTGGGTGAGACGGCTTATCTTTCACTTCGATAACCTCCGCCTGCAGTGTGAAGATATCCTGGTGCATATCGCTCAGATTGTAGCCGTAGAGCACCGGCAGGTCGTAGGCGAGCAGAATCGCTTCTCCGATGCGGAGCATGTCTACGCGCTCCGGCAGATTGCCGTCAAGGACTCTCATGAAGGAACTGGTCGCGCCGCCGGAAACGACTTCCAGCTTGCGGCCGATTTTCGATTCGATGTTCTCCGCGATTGCGATGAGCTCGTTGATTTTCTCCGGAGTGGCGACGATGGAACCGTAACAGCCGACGTTGAAGCCAACGCCTGCGAGATGCAGATTTGTAAGTTCATTTTCTACTGCAAGCGCAGCGTCTGCCATCTCATCCTTATCCCACCAGCCTTCGCGCAGGTCGCCGCAGTCAGCCATGAGAATGACGTTGTGGGTTTTGCCCTGCAAGCCGGCCTGTCTGTTCAGCTCTTCCAGAACGACCATCTCGCTGTTGAGACTGTAGTCGCAGTACTTCACGATGTCCTCTGCTTCGCTGAGCATCGGAATGCGCACCATGAGGAGAGGGGTCTTAAATCCTTCTTCCTTGAGGGCTGCCAGTTGTTCGAGACGCGAGGAAGCGATGTACTTCACGCCTGCTTTCTCGTACTCTCTGGCGCAGGGAACGAGCCCCGTGCAGCCCTTGATGACGCCGGCGATTTCTACGCCTTCTTTCGCGCAGAGATCCTGGACGTAGTCTATGTTATGCCTGAGCTTGCCCAGGTCCACTACCAGCTTCGGATAGCCGTGTTTGATATATGCCATGTTTTATTCTCCTTATCTTTTAATACTGCAGTCAGTATATCACAAACATATATGCAAAAGCAGAAAAATACAGTAAACTTACAGCAGGAAAGAGAGGAGATATTCATGAAAACAGTGCGCATCGCCCTGATCGGGTACGGAAACGTAGGAAAAGCCTTTGCGGAGATGCTTCGCCGCAAGGAAGAATACATCCGCAACACTTACCATGCGAAAGCAGTCATCACGGCTATCTGCACGGCAACGCGAGGCGGCGTCATAAAGCCGGAGGGTATCGACACGCAAACCCTCACCGACGAGATGTTCGACAAGGGGCTGGATGCTTTTGCAGTGATCGAGTCCGGAGAGTATGACATCATGATTGAGCTGACGCCAATCAACATCATGACCGGGCAGCCGGCCACAGACCATGTCCGCCGGGCACTGCAACTGGGAAAGCATGTCATCACGGCGAACAAAGGCCCGGTCGCATGGCGTTACCGTGAGCTGCGGGATCTGGCGCAGGAGCAGGGCGTTGGATTCTGTCATGAGGCGACGGTCATGGACGGAACGCCGGTGTACAACCTGACGAAGGAAACGCTGAAGGGGTGTCGGATCACAGAAGTCAGCGGCATCTTCAATGCGACGACGAATTTCATCCTGACGGAGATGGAACAGGGCGTCAGTTTTGAAGACGCGGTGGAAGAAGGACGTAGACAGGGGTTCGTGGAAGCGGATGCCAGCATGGACATCGATGGCTGGGATGCGGCGGCCAAACTGACGGCGCTGATGAACGTGCTGATGGATGTGGAGATCACGCCTCTCGAAATCGACCGGACGGGCATCGGCGAAATCACAAAGGCGGATATCGATGCGGCGAGAAAGCAGGGGAAGCGAATCAAACTTCTCTGCCGAGGAAGGGTGGAAGACGGAAAACCAGTCGGCGTCGTCAGGCCTACGCTCGTGGACGAACATACGCTGCCGGCCATCATGGACGCGACGTCCTCCTATGTGACCATCGACACGGATCTCATGGGTGCGACGACAGTCATCGAAGAACCCTTCGAGCCGGAGATCGATCATACGGCTTACGGCGTGCTGAGCGATGTACTGCGGATCCTGTCGGATTTTTATAAGTAGTAATTACGGCAAGGCTCTTCGTTGACACTGACTGACAATTCATGTAGAATGGAAGCACTCGCAGGCCGAGTGCTTTTTTAGTATTTTTTGTGCGCAAAAAATGGCCGCGGCCGGAGTAAAAAAGCGTTCTTTATGCGCGAAAAAGGAGTAGAAAATGGAAGAATTCATGAATGAAGAATTACTGCTGACGCAGGAAGGTTACGACAACATCGTTGCCGAGCATGACGAACTGGTTTCAGTGAAACGTGCGGAAGTTGCAGAGAGAATCAAAGAGGCGATTTCCTACGGAGATATTTCCGAGAACGCCGAGTACGACTCTGCGAAAAACGAACAGGCCGAACTGGAAGAGCGCATCCACCAGCTGGAGGAGATGCTCAGAAAGGCCAAGATCGTTCAGGAAGAAGATGTGAAAGGCGACAAGGTCAACATCGGCCTTAAAGTTACAGTCAAGGATATAGATACAGGAGACAAAGAGGTATTCTCTATAGTTGGCGCCACGGAATCAGATCCGTTCAATGGCAAAATCTCTACAGAATCCTCGGTTGGTAAAGCGCTCATTGGCAAGAAAAAAGGTGAGACGGTAGCGATTGAAGTTCCGGATGGAATCATCAACTACAAGATCATGAAAATCGAGAAGTAAGCAAAAGCAATAAACAAGTTGGAAAGGACATAACAATGAGCGAAGAGAGAACAGATTTTGAAATAACAGAACAGGAAAGAAACGAGCAGTCGCAGATCAGACGTGACAAGTTGGCCGAGCTGCAGGCGGCTGGCCGCAACCCGTTCCTCCAGGAGACCTGGGATCAGGACGCCTACTCACAGGATATCAAGGACAACTTCGAGCAGTATGACGGCAAGGAAGTATCCATCGCCGGCAGAATGATGGCGAAGCGTGTCATGGGCAAGGCCTCCTTCATCGACATCCAGGACTACAAGGGCAGAATCCAGTGCCACGTCAAGAGAGACGTGCTGGGCACTGACGAATACAAGTGGTTCAAGGCTTCTGATATCGGCGATATCTTCGGAATCGTCGGCAACGTGTTCATGACGAACAGGGGCGAGATCACGGTAGAGGTTACCAAGATGGTTCTTCTGTCCAAGTCCCTGCAGGTGCTTCCGGACAAGTGGAGCGGCCTGAAGGATATGGACATCAGATACAGACAGCGTTACGTGGACCTGATCGTCAATCCTGAGGTGAGAGAGAGCTTCATCAAGAGAGCTGCCATCATCAAGGAGATCAAGAGAACCATGGAGGAAGAATTCGGTTATCTGGAAGTCGACACGCCGATCCTGACGACCATCGCCGGCGGCGCGAATGCCAGACCATTCAACACTTTCCACAACACGCTGCATCTGCCGATGAAGCTGAGAATTGCCAACGAGCTCTATCTGAAGAGACTGGTCGTCGGCGGACTGGACAGAGTCTATGAGATGGGCAAGATGTTCCGTAACGAGGGTATGGACAAGAACCACAACCCTGAGTTTACTTCCATGGAAGCATATTATGCGTACGGCAACATGGAGACAACCATGCGCGTCACAGAAGCGGTCATCTCCAACGCTGCAAAGGCAGCCACCGGCAGCATGATCATCAACTACCAGGGCAAAGAGTTCGACCTGACGCCGCCTTGGAAGACCGTGGACATGACGGATGCGGTTAGAGATATCACTGGCGTAAACTTCCACGAAATCGACAATGACGAGGACGCCCGCGCGGCGGCTATCGGCTACGGAATGGATGCGGAAGATGTCGAAGGTCTCTCCAGAGGCAAGCTCATCGCGGAGATGTTCGAAGAATACTGCGAAGACTATCCGGGATTCCTCGATGGACCGATCTTCGTCGTAGGCCATCCGGTTGAGATTTCACCGCTGGCCAAGAGAGACCCGAAAGACCCGAGAATCACCAGAAGATTCGAAGCATATATCAATGGATGGGAAGTTGCCAACGCATTTTCCGAACTGAACGACCCGATCGACCAGTACGAGAGGTTCGTAGAGCAGCAGCATGAGCTGGACTGCGGTATCGACGACGAGGCGCACCCGATGGATATGGACTTCGTCAACGCGCTGGAAGTTGGACTTCCTCCGACAGGCGGACTGGGCATCGGCATCGATAGAGTCATCATGCTCGTCACTGACGCGCCGACCATCCGAGACGTCATCCTCTTCCCGACCATGAAGCCGCTGGACGAGCCGGGCAAAGCGAAGGCATCTGCGCCGGCTCCGGAGATCGCGGATACCGTTCCTGCGGAACCGGTTGAAGTTGATTTCTCAAAGGTCGTCATTGAACCGCTCTTCGAAGAGGAAGTGGACTTCGATACCTTCAGCAAGTCGGATCTGCGTGTGGTCAAGATTCTCGAGTGCAGCGCTGTACCGAAGAGCAAGAAGCTCCTGAAGTTCGTCGTCGACGACGGCGAGAGTAAGGACCGTGTGATCCTCTCCGGCATCCACGAATGGTACGAGCCGGAAGAACTGGTGGGCAAGACTGTTCTGGCGATCACGAACCTGCCGGCGAGGAAGATGATGGGCATCGATTCCTGCGGCATGCTGCTGTCGGCTATCCACGAGGAAGAGGGCAAGGAGATGCTCAACTTCATGATCGTGGACGACAAGATTCCGGCTGGAGCGAAGATATACTAATTGACACATACAAACAACAAGCGTAAAATGAACTCGTGAATATATATTCACGAGTTCATTTTTAGTATAGAAACACTTCGGTTTTAAGGAGGAAAAGATAATGGCATATGATGGTTTTGCAATTGATGAATATCTGAACGCAGAAGAGATTTGCGAACAGCTGGACGTGCTGAAAGACGGGCCGATCTACGGCGTGAGACCGGAGGCACTGAAGGAGTACGAAGAAGAGTACTTCGAAAAGAAGTGTCAGGGTTCAAAGTCGCGCATTGAGGAAGCCAGGAAGGTCATTCCGGGCGGCGTGCAGCACAATCTGGCGTTCAACTATCCGTTCCCGATGGTCATCACGAAGGCGGAGGGAGCGAAGCTCTGGGACATCGACGGCAATGAGTACTACGACCTGCTTCAGGCAGGCGGCCCGACCGTACTCGGCTCCAATCCGGAGTCTGTCAGGAAAGAAGTCATCGACCTGCTCAACACCTGCGGACCGTCAACGGGACTCTTCCATGAGTATGAAGAGAAGCTGGCGAAGCTGATTACGGAACTGGTGCCGTCAGTCGAGATGTTCCGAATGCTCGGCTCCGGAACAGAGGCCGCCATGTGCGCCGCCAGAGTGGCGAGACTGAAGACGAAACACAAGAACATCCTCAAGATGGGCGGCGCATATCACGGATGGTCGGACCAGGTGGCCTACGGCATCCGCATTCCGGGGACAAAGGGCATCCAGTCCAGAGGCATCCCGAGCTACGTCTTCAGCCATACGGATGAATTCTTCCCAGGCGATCTGGACGACCTGGAGAAGAAACTGAAGAGACATAAACTGGACGGCGGGACTGCTGCGGTCTATCTGGAACCGGTCGGACCGGAGAGCGGCACCTGGCCGATTTCCAAGGAGTTCGTCAGAGGCGTCGAGGAACTGGCGCACGCTTACGGCGCGCTCCTGATCTTCGACGAAGTCGTCACAGGATTCCGCATCGGCACCGGCGGCGCCCAGGAGTACTTCGGGGTGGATCCGGACCTGACCATCTTCGGCAAGGTCATCGCCGGCGGATATCCGGGAGCAGGCGGCATCGGCGGACATCTTGACTGCATGCAGCATCTGGGTGCCGGACTCGATTCATCCGGAAAGAAAATCAAGAAGGCCCTCTGCGGCGGAACTATGGCGGCGACGCCGATTTCCTGCTGCGCGGGCTACCATACCATAAAGGAAATCGCCGAGACAAACGCCTGTGAGAAGGCGGGCCGCATGGCAGACAGACTCATGGCGGGACTGAAGGCATCTGCCGCCAAGCACAACCTGCCGTTCGTCATCTTCAATCAGGGATCCATCTGTCACGTTGACACCGTCGGCACCATGCATTACGCCATCGACTGGAGCAAACCGTGGCAGCTTCCGAAGGTTCTCAAGGAGACGGGCAGACGCCAGAGGGAAATGGAACACATGGGCGCTGCGTACATGGCGGAAGGCATCGTGACGCTGGCCGGCTCCAGACTCTATACGAGCGCGGCCTATACGGAAGAAATGATCGACGATCTCATCGCGCGGTTTGACCGGGTATTCGCCAAGTGCGGCAGACTGGAGGACTAAGATGATCTATCAGAAGAAACAAGCGGAGCAGATACTGCTGAAGGCTTGCCGGGAACTGGTGGAGAGCGGTCTCATAGCCAGAACTTGGGGCAACGTCAGCATACGTCTTTCGAAGGACTATTTTCTTATTACGCCAAGCGGCAGAGCCTATGAGACGCTGGAGGCGTCTGACCTTGTAACGGTGAAGATTGCGGACCTTTCCTACGAAGGTGATGTGAAGCCTTCCAGCGAGAAGGAGATCCATGCTTCCGCATATAAGCTAAGGCCGGAAGTAGACTTCGTGGTTCACACCCATCAGTCCAATGCGTCGGCGATCAGTGTTCTCGGAGAGGATTTTTCGCTGACCGAAACCAACGGCAACCTGAGAGCGGAGAGAATTTCAACAGCTGAGGAACGCAGGGTGCTGGGACCTTCGATCCCAACGGCCAAGTACGGCCTGTCATCGACGCCGCCCCTTGCAGCCAACGTCAGAAGGGCTATGCGGAGAAATCCGGACTCGAAGGCCATTCTCATGAAGAATCACGGCGCCATCTGCTTCGGCGCAGATTACGAAGAGGCTTTTCAGGCGGCTTACGCCCTTGAGAAAGTCTGCGGGCGCATCTTTGAAATCCGCTGCGGCTGCAAGATGCCGACGGAAGAAGGCGCGCTCCTGGAAGGGGAGATTGACAAAGGCTACATGATGCACGTCAGAACGCCATACGTCCTGCTTATGAGCCGGAGAGGCAAAGACCTCAAAGCTTATCTGGACGATCAGGCCCAGATCAGCGGGTACATGATTCCGTGCATCGAGCCGGGGGACCGCAAGTCCCTCAGGATGGCAGCGGAAGAGGGCGGTTCGGTGCTCCTCAAAAACGATGGTGCCCTGGTAATCGCCTCGGATAAGGACGAAGCGGAAGCTGCGGCCATCGTTCTGGAGAAGAACTGTCAGGCCGCCATGCTGGCACTCAAAAAAGGAATGAAACCTGTGGACAAGTCAAGCGCCGATCTGGAGCACATGTTCTACGTCAAAAAATATTCGAAGCGCAAAGGGGAAGGACATGCTGAAGAAACTGACTGAAGACCAGCAGGCGCTCATCATTGAGAAGGCCACGTGCGAATTCGCAGAGAAAGGCTACAAAGGCGCAGGGCTGAGCGCCATCGCGAAGAGCGCCGGCGTCAGCGTGGGCGTCATCTACAAATACTACGCGGACAAGGAAGAACTCTTTCAGGCCTGCGTCAGAAGAAGCATCGATTATCTGGACGAGGCGCTGGTTCACGCAGGTGGAGAAGGAAAGACTCTTCCGGAGATGATTCGCGACCTGGTTCACCAGACGCAGACAGCCTGCCGGGAGCGGCCGGAGTACTTCCGTATGTACCATCAGATTACGGCAAGCGACGATGCGCTGCAGGTGAAACAGCTGGCGGAGATCATCGAACGTCCATCTGCAAAAGCGTACAGGGACACGATCCGCAAAGCCCAGAAAGAGGGCCTCATCGACGGGCAGCTGGATTCCGGCGCAGGGGCGTTCTTCTTCGACAACCTGATGATGATGCTTCATTACGCCTACAGCTGTGTCTATTACAAAGAGAGAATGAATATCTACTGCGGAAAAAAACTCTCAGTCAGTGAGAAAAAGCTGGGCGAGCAGATGGTCCGGTTTATCCTGAACGGACTGGGGTACAAAGGGGAATATTAAGACCGCGGATAAGGAGTGAGACAATTGCTGATACTCGCATACGATATCGGAACAACAGGCGTCAAGACATGTCTCTTCGACGTCGGTAGTGAAATACAGATGGTGGGAAGCGCATCCTGCGGATACGGGCTCTACACCTTCCCGAACGGCGGCGCTGAACAGCACGCCGACGAGTGGTGGGACGCCATGTGCCAGAGCACCCATGAGATGATGGCTGCCACCGACATCGATCCTTCTGAGATCAAAGGGATTTCCTTCTGCTCCCAGATGCAGGGGCTGGTTCTCGTCGATCGTGAGGGCGTGCCGGTAAGGCATCCAATGAGCTACATGGACCAGCGCGCGTCAAAGCAGATGGAAGAGGGCATCGGCAGCGGATTCAAAATCGCCGGCATGAACGCCGTGAAGCTTTTGAAATCCCTGCACGCTACGGGCGCTGTTTCCGCCAGTGTCAAGGACCCTATGTGGAAGTACCTGTGGGTGAAGGAAGAAGAGCCTGATGCCTTTGCGCGTGCGTACAAGTGGCTTGATGTGAAAGAGTATCTCATCAGCCGGTGCACCGGCAGGATGATTATGACCGAGGACAGCGCGTTTTCGACGTTCCTCATGGAGACGAGAAACGAGAAACGCTGCTGGAACGAGGGCCTGTGCCGGACGTTCGGCGTAGATATGAATCACCTCCCGGAAATTATCAAGACGACAGATCAGGTCGGTCCGCTGCGTGCGCAGCAGGCAGCCGAGCTGGGCCTTGCGGAAGGAACGCCTGTCTACGGCGGAGGCGGAGACGCGGCGCTCATCGGTATCGGCGCAGGCTGCGTCAAAAGGGGCGAGACACACATCTACTGCGGCACTTCCGGATGGGTTGCGACCATCACGGACAAGCAGGTGGTCGACACGACGAACATGATCGCGGCCGCTGTGGGCGCCCAGCCGGGGCTCTACAACTACTTTGCCGAGATGGAGACCGCCGGCAAGAGTCTGGAGTGGGTGAAAGATCACCTGGCCCTCGATGAGATTGGAATCTATATGGAGAAGAAGGACATCACCGGCAACATGGAACACGTCTACACAAGTCTCTACGACTACATGTCCGAGGTGGTGGCTCAGAGCGAACCGGGCGCAAGAGGCGTACTCTTCGCGCCGTGGCTGCACGGCAACCGCTGTCCGTTTGAAGATGCAAAAGCAGGCGGTATGTTCTTCAATCTCTCGCTGGATACGGGAAAGACGGAGATGATCCGCGCGGTCATCGAAGGCGTCTGCTATCATCTGCGTTGGATGCTGGAATGTGAGGAAAAGAAAGTCAAGGCGTCGGATACGATCCGCTTCTGCGGCGGCGGAGCGCTGTCGCCTGTCACATCCCAGATTCTGGCGGACGTTCTAGACAGGGCTGTAGAAGTGCCAGATCAGCCGCAGAACGTAGGCTCTGTGGGAGCAGCTCTCACCGCAGCCGTCGGCGCGGGTGCCATCGGAAGCATAGAGGAGATCTCCGGAGTCATCAAGCCTGCGGCGGTTTACCTGCCGGGGAGCGTGGGAGACGAAGGGCGCGCAGCTTACGAAAGAAACTATCAGGTGTTCAAAAAACTGCATGACTGCAATAAGAAGTTGTTCGCGCAGATCAACGGATAAAAGGGGAATGAATACACAGAGGACCTTGCGGGGTCCTCTTTTTGATGCGGAAACCTTGCCATGTGCGTGGAAAAGTGATACACTTTCAGTGGTTAGTTAGCATTAACTAACCACTGATTACATATAGATTCCGGGAAAGACATGAAAGGGACGACCTCATGGATCTGCAACTCAAAGACATCAGGAAATCATACGGCGAAGGCGACAGCAGGCAGAAAGTGCTCAGGGGCATATCTTTCGAACTGAAGACGGGGGAAATCTGTGTGCTTTTAGGGCCTTCGGGTTCCGGCAAATCCACATTGCTCAACATCATCGGCGGCATCGATACCGCGGACAGCGGCAGCGTCACCATCGGCGATCACACAATAGAGCGAATGACCGATAAAGATCTCTCCGAGTACAGAAGGGATCATCTGGGATTCGTCTTTCAGTCCTATAACCTTATTCCGAATCTGACGGTCAAGGAGAACATCGAAGTAGGCGCATATCTGAGCGATGATCCGCTGCCTTTGGAAGAGCTCATCAGAACACTGGGCCTTTGGGAACATAGAGATAAAACGCCGAATCAGATCTCCGGCGGACAGCAGCAGCGCACAGCCATCGGCAGAGCCATCGTCAAGAACCCGGATATTCTTCTCTGTGATGAGCCGACAGGCGCGTTGGATTACAACACATCCAAGGAGATTCTCCATCTTATTGAGACGGTCAACCACAAGTATGGGAGCACCGTCATTCTCGTGACCCACAACGACGCCCTCAAGCAGATGGCCGACCGGGTGATCGTGCTCCATGACGGGCAGATCAGAGAGGATTACCACAACGAAACGAAGACACCTGCGGCAGAGCTGGAGTGGTAGGATGAAAGGCATCAAGAAGAAAAATCCATTGATGAAAAGAATCCCCAGAGAACTCAGAAAGGACCTGGGGAAGTATATTGTGCTGTTTCTGTTCCTTGCACTCACCATAGGATTCGTTTCCGGATTTCTCGTGGCGGACGGGAGCATGATCAAAACCTATAACGACAGCTTTTCCAAATACAAGATCGAGAACGGACACTTCATCACGTCCCTCAAGCTCACGGACAAAGCCATCGAAAACATCGAAGAAGAGGATGTGGAACTCTGCGAGATGTTCTACAAAGATAAGGTGACGGACAATGGCAGGACGATTCGTCTCTACAAAATCCGTGAGGAGATGAACCTTGCTGATGTAATGGAAGGTCGCCTGCCGAAGAGAGACGGCGAGATCGTCATCGACAGACTGTTTGCAGAGAACAATTCTATTGAAGTGGGCGACGCCATGACGATTGAGGGAAAGACACTGAAGGTTGTCGGCGTGGTAGCTCTGTCTGACTACAGCGCTCTGTTCAAAAACAATTCGGACATGATGTTCGACGCAACAAATTTCACGGTGGCCCTCGTGACAGAAAAGCAGTTTCTGGATTTTAGCAATGCCGGCCTGGAGTACTGCTACGCCTGGCGAAACAACAACCAGGAGCTGAGTGAGAGCGAACAGCAGACGCAGGCGGAGGACCTCATGAACGTGGTTTATGAGAACGCGCTACTGGGGGCAGACATTTCCTATGGCGCTGTTATATGGAACAGCCTCATGTCGGGTTTTCCGGGGGCTGATTACGAAGAACTGGACGTCACATCTGGCGAGAAACCGCTGCAGGATTTCGTGTCCCGGCAGGATAATCAGGCCATTCAGTTTACCGGTGAAGATATGGGAAGCGACAGAATCATGTTCCAGTGGCTGCTGTATATCATCGTTGCGGTTCTTGCTTTTGCATTCGCAATCACCACGAGAAATACCATCGAACAGGAAGCGAAGACCATCGGCACCCTGCGGGCTTCCGGCTTTACAAGAGGGGAACTGATCGTCCACTATATTACGCTTCCGACAATCGTCACCCTCGCGGCGGCCCTCGTGGGAAACATCTTGGGTTACACCGCCTTTAAGGCGCCGATGGCATCTCTGTATTACCATTCCTATTCGCTTCCGACCTACACAACGATCTGGAGCGCGGACGCATTCTTCAAGACCACGCTGGTTCCTTGTCTGCTGGTCGTCGCGGTTGAGCTGTTCATTGTCGGACGGGCACTGTCGCTCTCTCCGCTACAGTTTTTGCGTAGAGATTTGAAGCGGCGCAAACAGAGCCGGGCGGTACGGCTTCCAGAGATCAGTTTCCCGAAACGGTTTCTCCTGCGGGTGCTCCTGCAGAACAAATCCACCTACGCGGTTCTCTTCGCAGGCATTTTCTTCGCCAGTTTCATCTTCCTGTTCGGATCACTCTTCGCGCCGCTTTTGCAGAACTTTAAGGCCAATGTGCAGGAGTCGAAGATTTGCGAGTACCAGTACATCCTGAAAGAAGAAGTGAAGACGGAGGACCCGAATGCTGAGAAGTACGCCGTGTACACTTTGGAGAACGAGCGCGGTGAGAAGATCACCGTGTACGGCGTTGAACCGGATTCAAAGTACGTAGACATGAAAGATATTGGAGCGGCTTCCGGAAACGGTGTCATCGCCTCTGACGGATATATGGAGAAATACGGTCTCAAAGAGGGCGACGAGATTACCCTCAAAGAGGAGTTCAACAGCGACCGATACGACTTCAAAATCAAAGGCGAGTACTACTATCCCGCGACGCTGTGCATCTTCATGACTCGAGACCGATTCAACGCGATGTTCGATATGGAGGAGGATTACTACAGTGGATACTTCAGCGACAGAGAACTGAGCGACATCGATGAAGCGGATATCGCGACCGTCATTACGGAGAAAGATCTGACGGTGATGGCGAACCAGTTGGAGGATTCCATGGGATTGGTGTTCAGTATGTTCCTCGTGTTCTCCATCATCATTTTCCTGCTCATGATCTATCTGCTGGCGCGGCTTATTACGGAGCGGAACACCTACGCCATCTCCATGCTTAAGATCCTGGGTTACACGGATCGGGAAGCAGGGCGGCTCTACAACAGCGCGACTTTGGTGATGACGGTGATTTCATTCATCCTGTCCGGCGTACTGGGCATTGCCGGCATCAAAATCATCTACTACATTATGATGAAATCTTTCACAGGCTGGCTCACCTTCTACGTGGCGCCGTGGGGCGTACCGCTCCTCATTGTAACGGGCGTGCTCTGCTACTTTCTCGTCAATTTCGGCATCATGCGGCGGATCCGCAGGATTCCGATGGCGGACGCGCTGAAGGATGTGGACTAATCTTCCTCTGCGTTCTTATTTTCCTTGATCGCCTGTCTCCATTCATCATCGACAGACAAAGGACTTCCCTTATCCCATGGCATTCTTTCTTTCACATTTGGGATGGTTTTCTCGGTTGTGGCTATCTGGTATATACCGTATCCTATCCAAAACAAGGGGATACAGAACCACATGCCGAAACATATGCTTGCCACGATTTCCGAAGCCGCAGATTCAACCGGACACAAAAGCAATACGATGCAGAATGCCGTATAGACAGCAAACGCCACACACAGCACCTTCATTATTTTTTTGTCTAACTTATCTTGCTTAACGTTTTTCATGTCTAGTTCAAGGATACACCTCTTTTGAGGAATTGTTCAAGTCGCACCGGCGCATTTACAGAATAATGATTGCCGAAAATGTGCAAACAGTGCTATTATTATTCGTGTATTAAAGCGTTAAAAATATCAATTCATATACACGAAAGAAGGTGCAGATTATGAAAGTAGGAATCGTAGGATACGGCAACCTGGGCAGAGGCGTCGAGGCGGCGGTTCAGCTGGCAGGCGATATGGAACTCGCTGCGGTCTTCACGAGAAGGGATCCCGCATCGGTGAAGATTGCCACAGACGCGCCGGTTGTGCCGATGGAAAAGCTGGATGAGATGGCGGCGGATATCGACGTCATGATTCTCTGCGGCGGCAGCGCGACGGATCTTCCTGAGATGACACCGCAGATTGCAGCCAAGTGCAACGTAGTCGATAGCTTTGACACCCACGCGAACATCCCGCAGCATCTGGCAGCCGTGGATGCAGCTGCAAAAGCAGCAGGCAACGTTGGAATTATTTCAGTAGGTTGGGACCCGGGTCTGTTCTCAGTGGCCAGACTCTACGCTAATGCGGCGCTCCCGACAGGCAACGACTATACATTCTGGGGCAGAGGCGTCAGCCAGGGACACTCTGATGCGATCCGGAGAATCGACGGCGTTGCGGACGCCCGCCAATACACAGTGCCGGTTCAGGCGGCGGTGGACAGCGTGCGCAATGGAGAGAATCCTGAGCTCACGACCCGCGACAAGCACACGAGAGAGTGCTTCGTCGTAGCAGAAGAGGGCGCGGATAAGGCGGCCATCGAGGAAGCTATCGTGACCATGCCGAACTACTTCGCTGATTACG
Organism: Clostridiales bacterium; assembly: GCA_015058145.1. GTDB lineage: Bacteria > Bacillota > Clostridia > Peptostreptococcales > Anaerovoracaceae > Lentihominibacter. The sequence continues at coordinate 13,956 of SVCX01000011.1, forward strand.
ATACGACGGTGACCTTCATCACCCAGGAAGAGATGGACAGAGATCACACCGGACTTCCGCACGGAGGCAGCGTACTCAGAAGCGGCGTGACCGGTCTGGATGGGGAATATCTTGACACCATCGAGTTCACCCTCAATCTGGAGTCCAATCCATTCTTCACGGGCAGCGTTCTGACAGCAGTCGCCAGAGCAGCGGTGCGCATGGCGGCGGAAGGCGTGACTGGCGGCAGAACGATCTTTGACATTCCGCCGTGCTATCTGGCTGAAACACCTCGCGAGGAGCTCATCGCGCATATGCTGTAAGAGATGAATTAATAATAAAGGAACTATGCTACCTTTTGATGCATAAGAGCGAAAAAGGTAGCATTTTCATTCTCTTAGCGAATCGCCGGAAGATGAAAGTGCTACCTTTTCGTTAAAAACATACAAAGACGTAGCACTCAAAGGAAGATGACATCTGTTCAATCGCAGTTATAAGCATTGATTAAAGGAAAAGTGCTACATATTTTTTTCTGAAAAGAAAAAAATATGTAGCACTTTTCCTTTTTTTGCAGCTAAATCGGTCGCAAGAAAGTAAGGCCCCTTTCGAGGGGCCTTTTTCGATGGCTGAAAACCGTGGAACCCCTTGGCGTTACTGGGCTGGAGGAATTAGCTGTGCTATCCCGGATAAAAGCTGAATGTGACAGATGTGTGGAAATGTTCAAGAAAAGGAGGATGCTTTTGCGTTTAAAACAGCAAACTAGTACTAATCACCCTATTGAATATAAGCAAATTAAGCACTACAATAGAGTTGTCCATAAGAAGAGTTGAAAAGCTCAAACACCTACACTACACGATATACTTGAATACATTCGGAAAAGAGGGATATTCATGAGAAACTTATTCAGAGCGATCTACAGAGACCTGGCAGACTGCGCAGAGATGATCGACATTATAGTTTCAAAAGGCAACTTATAAACAAATATGGAACGTATTTTTTTCGGCAGCGCGAGGCGCTGCCGTTTTTTTATTGTCGACCGGACTTCTGCTGTGGTAAAATCGTGGCAGGAGATAGCAGATCAATATAATCGTAAGAACGGAGGGCTCAGATTATGAAGAAAATAATGAAAGTAACACTTGGGCTGACAATGTCGGTTCTGATGCTGTTCGCGTTCACTGCGTGCGGTGGAGCAGCACAGGAAACTCCGGAAGATCAGGCCGTAGCGGCTCTGGACACACAGTTGGCAGCGCTGAAATCCGCTGACAGGGAAGCGATTCAGGAACTGAGCGGAGGAGAGGACGCCTTCGGAGATGCCGTGGAACAGTTGGGCTCAGAGGAAGACGTTGATTCCATCCTGAAATCCATGTTCGGACATTTTGATTACACGATTGGAACGCCTGAGAAGGTAGACGATTCGAACGTCAATGTTCCGGTAACGGTATCCAATGCGGATATGCAGAAAGCAGTCGACACATGGTTCTCAGATCTTATGGCTTATGCGATGCAGAATCCTGACATCGCCAACGACGAAAAGGCTCTGCAGGCGAAGACGATAGAATTGCTGCAGGCATCTGTCGATAAGACGGCAGAAGCAGAGGACGGAATCGTGACGAATGACGTTGTGTTCCCGATGACTCTGATTGACGGAAAATGGGAAATCAGCGATACTATTGACGAAGGCGTACTCGATGCAGTTCTCGGCGGATTCATGACGGCCATCAATGACCTGACGGGTCAGATGGGCGAATAAACGGACCATCTCATATTGAAAAAGAAGCAGCCCTTTATCGGGCTGCTTTTTGCTTTCATTTTTTCCGGGTAATCAGCAGAATCTCCGGAGGATCGTGCTTCTGGTTCGGCATGCTGATGTAGGCTGTGTGCCATTTGCCTGTGTCCAGATTCTCCGCGAAGGTAAGCAATGCATCCTTTTCGCACTTGCCTTCGAGGTGACCGCTGTACATGGTGATGCAGACGAGCCCGTTTGGCGCGAGGAGTTCCATGGCGTTCTGCACCGCCGCCAGTGTGGCAGGGGTTTCTGTCGTAATCTCCTTGTCGCCTCCCGGCAGGTAGCCTAGGTTGAAGACCACGGCTTTGACGGAATTCTCTTCCCGTCCGTGCTCTTCGCAGAACCCTTTCAGATTCTTATGGTCAAGCAGTGTTATGACAAAACGCCCTTCCGCGATGGCGCTGCTGTATCCGGAGTCTTCAAGCAACTGTGCAGTTGCGCGGACTGCCGTCTCCTGCACGTCAAAGGCATACAATTGCGCCGGCTCCATCTTCGCCAGGGCCAGAGTGTCGTGGCCGTTTCCGCAGGTGGCGTCAATTACCGTATCGCCCGGATTTACGTAAGCGCGGACGATGTGCATAGCAAGTTCTGTAGTCTGTCTAATGATATTCTCCATGGATAAATCATAACATAGTTTACTATGAGAAGCATAGTTGGTATGATTTACCCATAGATAATGTGAAAAAAGGAGGGGGACCATGAAGGTACTGATTTTTAACGGAAGCCCGCGCAAGGGCAATACACTGACAGCGATCAAAGCGATCGAGAAGGGCATCGCGTCCAGAGCCGATGCGGCGGAGATCGAAGTGAATGTCATTGAAACAGAAGGCAAGAGCATCATTCCATGCAAAGCCTGCAACGCCTGCGGTTGCATGAGCCGGTGCATTTTCGCCGATGATTCACCGGAAATCAATGAAGCAGTTGAGGCGGCCGACGTTCTGATCTTCGCGACGCCGGTCTACTGGTGGGGCATCACAGCGCAGCTGAAACTGGTCATCGACAAATTCTACGCCCGCGCGTCGAAGTTCAAAGGCGATAAAAAGATTGGAACCGTCGTCATCGGCGAGGCGGAGCTGGACGACGCGGAATACGAAATCATACAGAAACAGTTCGCTTGCATCGCAGACTATCTGGAGTGGGATGTTGTCTTTGCGAAATCCATCTCGGCGAACAAGCCGAAGGATCTGGCAGCGGATGAAGAGACCCTGGCACAGCTGGAAGCTTTTGGAGCCGAGCTATAAGTTCTTAGAGAAGAAGGTGACGACGCGGTCCATGATTTCGTCCTTGATTTCAGAGTTTTCGTAGGACATCTCGTAACCGTGACCGTCGTCAGTGGTCACTTCGTAAATCGATACGTTAGAATAAGCATGGGCACAGTCGAGACTGGTCTTCGGTTCGACGACTGTGTCCTTTGTATTGTAATAGACCATGACGGGTTTGTCGCCGAACTTATCTCCGGTCAGAGCCGGATTGTACTTGTAGTAGTCTTCAAACCACTTCGGGGTCAGCGTCAGCTTGCCGCGGACCACACGGCCGTCGCGGTTGGCAGCCTCCCGCAGTGCGTCCCATTTTTTCTGCCCGCCCATATAGTGGATGAGAGCGTACTCATTGCCCGCCGGGGCGATGAGGGCCATGGCTTTGTAGTCGATGCCGCCCCAGCTTTCGTTGCCCATGAGCATAGCGATGCGGCCGCCGAAGGATCTGCCGTAGACGCCGACGCGGTCTTTGTTTACGTTATAGTGATCGAAAGCGTAGTGGATGGCCAGCATGTTGGATTCGAGCATGTCGGAAATGGTGTATTCATTCACGCGGCCAGACTTGTCCTTGGCGAGAGCGGTATCCGGGTCATTGGTCAGGCACCGGTTGAAGTCCACACGAACCGCAGCGATGCCGTTCTCCGCCAGCATTTCGGAAAGCTGGCGGGCGCCGCCGCTGTTGATGGTGCCGTAAATTCCGTGGGAAATGGAGACGAGAGGGAAGGCCTCTTCTGTGACAGGCGCGACGATTTCGCCGTAGGTATAAGTGCCGTCTTCGTTCTGCAGGAAGAAGTCCTCCGCGACGGTGTCAAAAGCCGCCGTCTCATCGGACGCGCCGTCGCATCCCATCAGCGCAAAAGCGAAAAACAAGCAAAGACAAAGAGCTGCCGCAACAGGTACGGCAGCTGTTAGTTTGTATTTCTTTGTTAAACGATTACGCTTCTTCATTCTTCTTCAGGTATTTTCCTTCGAGCCAGCTCGTGATGACGGAAGCTCTGAGCGGTCCTTCGGTCAGCAGATCGTAGAGTTTGACCCAGAATGGAGCCGCCAGGGAAATTCCGGTCAACAGTGCGCTGCCCCAGACGAGGATGTAGAAGATCACCAGATTCTTCGGACACCCGCCGGCAAGAGGATCCAGTGCGCCCGACATGCACAGAGCGAATACTCCGGCGATGGAGAGAACCGTGAGGATAATCGATACGGTCCAGTTCTTATGCTTGCCGTGCAGCAGGGAGATGCCTCCGAACCACGCTACGATCAGGGAGCCGACAACGCCCATGTAGATTCCGTACTGGGTGATCACGTGTCTCAGTCCCAGATGGAACAGATAGATTGGCATCGTGTTGGTTCCGATGTAGCAGAGGAAATTCTGCGTCGACGGCAGGATGTTGACCATGAAGGTGATCCAGCCGCAGGACAGACCGAAGACCAACAATCTCCAGAGCGCGTCTGTGTACCAAGGCATTCCGAAGTGGCTGCAGTCCGTCTTAAGCAAAAACCATCCGAGTTTCGGTCCGTGGTACATGAGCCAGATGGACAGGAACACGAGAACCGCGCCGAGCAGTCCGACGATGACAGGCTTCTTCTTAAGCGTCCTGACCTTGTCCAGCGTCTCCTTCGAGCAGTAGTATCCGATCATGAAGAACGGGAAGTAGGAGAAGACGCGGCCCAGAGCCATGAACTGTCCGAACGGCAGAACGCCCGCTGCGAACATCATGAAGATACTCATCGGCAGAGCCCACTTGAACTTGACGATTTCTATCAAGAAGTAACGGTACAGGAACAGAGCGACCAGGAACCACAGCGCGAAAGATGGGGTCAGGTATCCGAAGTAGTGTCCGATCGGACAGTCGAATCCCCACGCCGCAATCAGGGTGATGGTCGTGAATACCAGATAAGGCCACAGTATACCTCGGAAGGCGGTCTCTCTGGCTCGTTCCGGTTTTTTCGAGAAGTATCCGGACAAAAACATGAACGCCTGCATGACGAAGACATTGATCGTAATGTAGACGAATCCGGTCGGGGACGTGTGCGAGAATCCCGCGCCTCCCCACATCACTGCGTACCAGTTGCCGGACGCTTTAGTAAAGTGGGAGATTGGGATTGAAAGCATCAGAATTCCCCGGAACGTGTCGAACATATAGTCACGTTCTTTCTTGGTTGTGATGGTTTCGGCTTTTGGTTCAGCCATTGCTGTACCTCCTGTATGAGTTATTTATTAAAACATCAGTGTCTTTCGAGTACGGTCGAGAAGACGACCTGTGTTTCTGTTCTTCCGAATTCCTGGAGCTGGCCGATGAAGGTATCCAGGTCTGCCGTCGATGGGAAGACCACCTTGAGCAGCATAGAGAACGGCCCTGTAATGTGGCTGCATTCCAGAATCGAATCTTCCTTCTGGATGAAGTCGTAGAACTTGCGCTGATCTTCCGGCAGAACGGAAATCATAATGAAGGCCTTGATTCTGTAACCGATTTTCTCCAGATCGATGTCCGTATAGTAGCCTTTGATGTAGCCTGCCTTTTCCAGGTTGTCCATGCGCGCGGCAAGGTCATCAGCTGTAATGCCAAGCTCGCCCGCCAGCTTCTCCGCCGGCGTGCGTGCGTCTATTTTGAGCAGATTCATGATCTGTACATCCATTTCGTCAATCGTCATGTTGTGTTCCTTTCTGTATTCCGCAAAGTGAGCGCCGCTTTTTCTTATCCCCTCGCCGGGCCTGCTTCGAGAATTTCTCCCGGCATATCAGGGTATTTGGCGGCGAAATTATCTATGAACATGTCAGCCAGTTTGTCTGCCTGTTTGTCGTAGGCTTCCGGATCCTCCCAAGTGTTACGCGGAATCAGAATCTCCGACGGAACATTCGGAATGCTGACAGGAATCTCCAGGTTGAATCTGTCGTCATGCACGTAGTCAGCTTTGGTAAGATCGCCGTTCAGCGCCGCGGTGACCATGGCTCTCGTATAGGCCAGTTTGATGCGGCTTCCCGTTCCGAAAGGGCCGCCCGACCATCCAGTATTGACCAGATAGACCTGTGTGCCGTACTCGTCGAGGCGTTTGCCGAACATCTCGGCGTATTCTTCCGCGCGGAGCGGCATGAATGGTTCACCGAACAGAGTTGAAAAGGTCGGCTGCGGTTCTTTGACGCCGCGCTCTGTGCCCGCCAGTTTGGCGGTGAATCCGGTCACAAAGTGATAGATGGCCGCGTTGCGGGTGAGCTTCGAAATCGGCGGAAGCACGCCGAAAGCATCCGCAGTCAGGAACAGGACTACCTTAGGAATGCCGCCCCGTCCATTGCTGCTAGCGTTTGGTATGAACTCGATCGGATAGCCCACACGGGTGTTCTCCGTGAGGGAACGGTCGGAGTAGTCCGGTACGTGATCCTCGTCGGTGACCACGTTCTCAAGCACCGAACCGAAGTGGATGGCCCGGTAGATCTCCGGTTCCTTGGCTTCCTCCAGATCGATGCACTTGGCGTAGCAGCCGCCCTCGAAGTTGAAGATGCCTTCTTCCGACCATCCATGTTCATCATCACCGATCAGTTCACGGTCAGGGTCGGCGGAGAGGGTGGTCTTGCCTGTGCCGGAGAGTCCGAAGAATACGGCGGTGTCGCCGGTCTCCGAATCCATATTGCAGGAGCAGTGCATCGGCAGCACGTCTTCTTCGACAGGCATCGCGTAGTTCATGATGGAGAAGACCGTCTTCTTGATTTCTCCTGAATACTGTGAACCTGCGATGATGGCGAAGTGGGCTTCATAGTCGATGATGATAGCCGCTTCCGAGTTGATGCCATAGCGCTTCGCATTTACCTTGTACCCCGGTGCTACGAGGATGGTGTAGTCCGGTTCACCGAACCGGTGCAGCTCTTCTGCAGTAGGTCTGACCAGCAGGTCGCGGATGAAGAGATTCTGTGATGGCAGTTCGTTGATGACACGGAATTTGCGGCGGTACTTCGGGTCGGCCCCCGCAAAGCCATCAAACACATACACTTCATGCCCGCCGAGGAAACTAATCATCTCCGCCTTGATGGCGTTGAAGACGTCCCGCCCGATTGGGCGGTTCACATCACCCCAGTTGATTCTGCTGTGCACGCCGTCCGTATCCACGATGTATTTGTCGTGCGGCGAACGGCCGGTGAATTTGCCTGTCGTAACGGCCAGAGCGCCTGTGTCGGTGAGGATTCCTTCGCCGTTCCGAATCGCTTTTTCGATCAGGACGGTAGGACTGAGATTCCGTCTGACTGACGAGGCTCTGATACCCAGTTCGGACAGGCCGTAACTTTCGCTGTAGCTCTCATGAATCGTCGCCGCCTGCTGCGAAGTTTTCGCGATAGCCGGATCGATCATGAAGAAACTCTTCTTGCGGTCGTTGTCCTTGTTGCTATGCATAACTTAAATCCTCCGACGCAATTATAGCACGGCATGAGTCGTGCGAACAATGGACTAATGTGATATAATCCACATATAATTGAAAGGCGAAGGAGGTTAATTTCATGGTATCAAAGAAAGTAAAGGATCTGCTCAACAATCAGGTCAACGCAGAATTCTATTCCGCTTATCTGTATCTTGATTTTTCAAACTACTACAAAGACGCCGGCCTGGACGGCTACGCCAACTGGTACATGATTCAGGCCCAGGAAGAGCGCGATCACGCGATGCTCTTCATCCAGTATCTGCAGCAACAGGGCGAGGCAGTTGTTCTGGAAGCGATCGACAAGCCGGATAAGGAATACAAGGATTTCATCGATCCGCTCAAGATGGGCGCGGAACACGAGAGAGTTGTCACAGATCTGATCAACACAATCTATGCGGCAGCTTATGAAGAGCACGACTTCAGAACGATGCAGTTCCTCGACTGGTTCGTCAAGGAACAGGCCGAAGAAGAGGACAATGCGGACGACAACGTCACCAAGTTCGAACTCTTCGGAAGCGACAGCAAGAGCCTGTACGAACTGGACACCGAGATGAAGGCAAGAGCATATACGCCGCCATCACTCACTTTATAAGACAGAGAAGCAAAAGCATCCAAATCACGATGCATGAGAAAACCGCGGGCATTCGTCCGCGGTTTTCATAAAAATTGTGGTATACTACCATCATGAGATTGATCAACAGACTACCAGTAAAAATCATCATAGGAATTTTGACTGTCGCTCTTACGTGCATATCAGCCTCTACCACAACAGATTACATGGCCTTCGAAGAGAAGGCCTTTATTGCTGGCGAAAACAGTACCGTTCAAGTGTATACGCCGGGCGAGCTGGGCAGTTTGCAGGAAGTGAAAGCGCTTCCCCGCGGAACGGCTGTCATCTTAAGAGATACGAGAACCGCGGAGATAGATGGGGATGAGTACCAGCGCATCTACCTGGAAGGAGATGCTGCAGATTCTGAGCTGAAGGACGAAGCGTTATACATAAAGACGCAGAATCTGACAGACAAGAAGTCAAAAGTGGTGCAGGAGAAGGAACTCTTCGTACGTACGCCGGTGACTTTGTATCAGAATAGCGAAGGGCCTGAGATTGCAGGTTTTGCACCGAAGGGAACAAAGCTCGAGGTAAAGGGATACAATGGTCTCAATCAGAAAGGTGAAGTTGCCAAATACAAGGTGCGTGTGGCCGCGGAGGAGGACAGCAAGGAGGAAGCCGGGCCGGAAGCTTTTGCATATGGCAAGTATCTGGTGAGAACACAGGAGGAAGCCGACGCTGTCTACAATGAGCACGGCGAATACGATAAAGCGAAGAAAGCGAAGTACGATGGGATGGATCTTCATGGCGGCAAGGCCACGGATCTGGACTACTATCCATATGAGCGCACAAAGATAAAGGGAAAGAAATTCTGCAGGGAAGCAAGGGCCATGTACCTCAATTATTACGCCGCCCTTCACAACGATGAGTACCTTAATATTATAAAGGAAACAAAGTGCAACGCGGTGGTTATAGATATCAAGGACGGCGGGCTTTCCTACAAGTCACCTGTGGCGAAGGAACTGGCGCCGACCGCCTACAAGCACGGGCACGTATCCGTGGATGAGTTCAGGACAGCGGTGAAGGAATTTCAGGACGCTGGCGTTTACACCATCGGCAGAATTACCTGCTTCAACGATGGAGATTACGCGGCGGATCATCCGGAAGACTGCATCAGCGGCAGCTGGCCGAGCGCCTACAGCCGCGATGTGTGGTACTACAATGTGTCTTTGGCCAGGGAAGCCGTGAATCTCATGGGCTTTGACGAGATTCAGTTTGACTATGTCAGATTCCCGGAATCGGCTTATGAAATGTCCCTGGATGGGAACACGGATTTCCGCAATAAATACGGCGAATCAAAAGCGCAGGCAGTTCAGAACTTCTGCTTTTACGCGGCAGACCAGATTCATGAGGCAGGCGCCTATTTCAGCGTGGACGTCTTCGGCGAGTGTTCCAACGGATACGTGACCGCCTATGGTCAGTACTGGCCGGGCATCTCGAATATCGTTGACGCCATCAGCAGCATGCCGTACACAGATCACTTCGGAGACGCGGACACCTGGTCCCAGCCGAAAGCGATCATGTCCGCCTGGGCGAAAAAGGCAGCCAAAGGTCAGTCCATGATTCCGACACCTGCGGCGGCGCGCACCTGGATTACCGGCTACGACACGCCGTACTGGGCGCCGTCGGTGAGCTACGGCGAGCAAAAGCTCAAAGAGCAGGTCGACGCGCTCTACGATGCAGGTCTGGACGGAGGCTTTATTCCGTGGAACAGCGGGTCGCCGGTACCGACCTACGAAATGTACAAAGGCATCTGGAACTACGGACAATAGGAGAGAAAAAAGGGTTACAACAGGCTCGTTATATGATAAAATTGGGAAAATACATTTGTGAGATACAGGGAGCGATGACGTGGAAGACAAGCTCATTCTTGTAGATGAACAGGATAGGGAAACAGGACGCGCTGGTAAGATGGAGGCCCATGAAAAGGGGCTGCTTCACCGCGCGTTTTCCATATTCATCTTCCGACGCGCCCTTCTGGACAATCCGGATGGGACCAGGACCTTTCACGACCAGCTTCTGATTCAGCAGCGGGCGGAAGGAAAGTACCACTCCGCGGGCCTTTGGGCCAACAGCTGCTGCTCGCATCCGCGGGAGGGCGAGAATCTGGAGGAGGCCGCCGCGCGCAGGCTGCCGGAGGAGACGGGTTTTACCGTCGAGGATCTGGAAAGCCCACTGGAAGAGAAGGGCGCTTTCTTGTACAAGGCGGATTTCGACAACGGTCTGACGGAACACGAATTCGACCACGTCTTCGTGGGACAGTTAAAGGGCGACAGGCTGGACAAGGCTCCGTCGCCGAATCCGGAGGAAGCGTCGCAGATGATGTTCCTGGATGTGGACGAGATCATGATCGACGTTCTGAAGAATCCGGGCAAGTACGCCGCGTGGTTCCTGCCGGCGCTGCTCATCGCCACAGACGGTGAGGAATACGGATCGCTGAACAAAGAAGCATCCGCGAGGATGATCTACTAGAAATGTTCGATTTTGCTTATAGGTTTTGCATGAAAGGGAGAGAAAATGGCTAAATACTTTGACGAACCATCGAGAACTTTTAACGAATACCTGTTGGTGCCGGGCTACTCATCAGCCGACTGCAGGGTCGAGAACGTTTCGCTCAAAACGCCTGTGACCAAGTTCAGGAAGGGCGAAGAACCGAAGATTACGATGAACATTCCGATGACGTCCGCAATCATGCAGTCCGTCTCGGGCGATGAACTGGCAATCGCGCTGGCGAAAGAGGGAGGAATATCCTTCATTTTCGGCTCCCAACCGATCGAGAGCCAGGCGTCCATGGTGAAGAGAGTCAAAGACCACAAGGCAGGTTTTGTCCGCAGCAACACGAATATCCGTCCGGATCAGACGTTGGCGGATCTGTTGGAATTAAAGGAACGCACCGGCCACTCCACCACAGCCGTCACGGAGGATGGCACTGCAGAAGGAAGAATGGTCGGAATGGTCACGAGCCGTGACTACAGAGTCAGCAGAATGTCACCCGACACACTCGTCTGCGAGTTTATGACGCCCTTCGAGAAACTGGTCCATGCGAAGGAAGGCATCACCCTGAGCGAAGCCAATAATATGCTCTGGGATTACAAACTGAACGCGCTCCCGGTCGTCGATGACAAACAGCGGCTTGTATACTTCGTATTCCGCAAGGACTACATTGCCCACAAGGAATATCCGGATGAACTTCTGGACGCTGACAAGAGATACGTAGTCGGCGCAGGCGTCAACACCCGCGACTATGAAGAGAGAATCCCGGCGCTGGTGGAAGCAGGTGCGGATGTGCTTTGCATCGACTCCAGTGAAGGCTACTCCGAGTGGCAGGCACAGACCCTCAAGTTCGTCAGAGACAAATACGGCGATGACGTGAAGATCGGAGCCGGCAATGTGGTCGACGGAGAGGGCTTCCGCTTCCTGGCTGAGGCAGGCGCGGATTTCGTGAAGATCGGCATCGGCGGCGGCAGCATCTGCATCACCCGTGAGCAGAAGGGTATCGGCCGCGGACAGGCTTCCGCAGTCATCGAAGTCGCAAAGGCGAGAAACGAGTATTTCGAAGAGACGGGCATCTACGTTCCGATCTGTTCCGACGGCGGTATCGTCTACGACTACCACATGACGCTGGCTCTGGCCATGGGAGCTGACTTCCTCATGCTCGGTCGTTACTTCTCCAGATTTGACGAATCACCGACGAACAAGATTCAGATAAACGGAAACTACTACAAAGAGTACTGGGGCGAAGGTTCCGCCCGTGCCCGCAACTGGCAGCGTTACGATCTGGGTGGCGATGCTCGCATGAAGTTTGAGGAAGGCGTCGACTCCTACGTTCCATACGCCGGTTCTCTCAGCGACAACGTACGCCAGTCCCTGCTGAAGGTCAAGTCGACCATGTGCAACTGCGGCACTCTGACCATCAAGGAACTGCAGGAAAACTCCAAGCTGACCCTCGTCTCCGCCACAAGCATCGTCGAAGGCGGCGCCCACGACGTCATCCTGAAGGATTCCGTCAGCAGCACGGTGAAATAGGAGGCTGAAAGTACTTGCTGGCGGGGGACTTAATGGTATTGCCGGATGTTTGATGGGGAGTTACCCAAAACAGTAAATTCTAACAAATTTGGGTAGGCTGATGCCCATTTCAAATCAAGCTAGAAAAAATGGGTAAGGCAGGAGACTTTGAGCAGATAATCAAGGGACGCTCGTAACCAAATGATACGTATTGACGTAAATTTGGGTAACAAGAGAGAATTCCCTTACCCATATTAATAATAATCGCATGTTATGAGTAGACACTTACTCATAACATGCGATTATTGTTGTTTTTGTGGAACGCTTCGCATCATCCAATTTAGTAAGCCAAGCGATAATTTCCAAATAAAGTATTGAATTCCAATAAATAACAGATTATAATTACAAAACAACATAAACCTGACATATTATAAGGAAAACAAGTATGCAGATACAACAAACACTACACCTTCGAACGGCCAGAGATTCCGTCCAAGATCATTCCGCGTTGATTCAAATCAATTTTTTGAGTCTTCTAGATGAAATGGTGGATGAACAGGTTACAGCTGCCCGGAAGGAAATGGAATCGATCAGACAGGAACTGTCTCTAATCGAAAATATGTCTCTCCATATCCATCACCATGGAGAGCGTTTCCATTTCAGCAGCTATGAGAAAGAGACAAAACGACGGTTTGGTATTTCAGAAGATGCCGATAGGATTTACAGGCTAGCGAGACGCGGGCATCTCGAGTGTAAACTCAAAGCATTAGAGCATCATTCATTAAAACTTTCGAAGGTGCTTGACGCGACAGATTGGGCGCAGCACAGAATTAAAATGAACAGAGATCTCAAACGGTATGCCAAAGCAGGTTTGGATCTCAGCCGTATTCTTTTTACGGAAGAGCAAAACGATTGGATCGATCGGTCTTATACTCCTAATCCATTCCACCCGGAAAACCTCATGTACCACACAAATGGCGGGATACTCATGAGATCCAATTCCGAAACAAAGATTGGAAACTTCTTTGAAGCTGTGGGCGTTCCATATCGATATGATGATTTGGTAACAATTTATAGCGGGCATACGCCAGATAAACCTTTTAAGGACACCTATTTTGCCGATTTCAAGGCACCCAATCTATTGGGAGGAATTACTGTTCACGAACACTTTGGTGCGTTTCATTTTGATAATTATTCCGACAATGCGTTAAAACGGCTCAATGATTATCGGAGATTCAGTATCTATGAGTTGGAACACAAGCCTGTGAGGGCAGCAGAATTCACATGGTCCTTTGAAGCGGATCTCAAGGATCCAGCCTTATTTCAGCAACTGATACGAAGAATACTGCTGCCTCTTTAATCCGTCCGGTAAATAGTCCGGAATAACTGCAAACATGGTATAATCAACCCATAGAAAGTGCAGATATCCGTCACAAGGAGGGAAGCATCATGAAGTTCAGAATGATTCATGAGAATTACAATGTCAGTGACCTGGACAAAGCGCTCGCGTTTTATGAAGCGGCGCTGGGGCTGACAGAAAAGCGGCGTAAGGTCGCGGACGATGGCTCGTTCATTATCGTGTACATCGGAAGTCAGGACAATGATTTTGAAATTGAATTGACCTGGCTCAGGGATCACCCGCAGAAGTACGACATCGGCGAGGAAGAGTTCCATCTGGCCTTCCGCACAGACGATTACGATGCGGCTCACAAACTGCATGAAGAGATGGGGTGCATCTGCTTTGAAAATCCGGATATGGGAATATACTTCATCAAGGATCCGGACGGATACTGGCTGGAAATCGTACCGGAGAGATAGCGAGGGGAGGGCATAGAGAATGAAGAAGATTCTAGTAATGGCTGTTGCCTTTGCGATGGTGTTCTGCTTCGCGGCGTGCGGCTCATCAGAGACGGCGGATACGGAAGAAACGACGGAAGCTGAAGCAATTGTCGGCGGATGGGCCATTCCAGAGGAACCTGCGACGGCGAAACTGCCGGACGATGTGCAGAAGGCCATGGATAATTTCGCAGAAAACTATGGCGACGACCTCATTCCGATGGCTTACTACGGCAACCAGGTGACGGAGGGAATGAACTACGGACTGCTCTGTAAGAGCAAGTCCGACAACGTGTTGCAGACAGTAGTTCTTCAGCAGCTGTCCAACGGAAACGTGGACGGAGCTATCATCAACACGTTCAATACTGGTGACTATACGCAGGGAGATGGGGCGGACCCATCGGCCGAGCCTTTGGACGGCGGGTGGAACGTTGCAGAGGATTACACTACGACAAAACTGCCGGACGAAGTGCAGAATGCTTTTGATAAGGCGACGGAAGAATTCGTCGGAAACGATCTGGTGCCGATGGCGTATCTGGGAAGTCAGGTGGTCGCCGGAACCAACTACGCGCTGCTCTGCCACAGCACTCTGGTCACAGCGGAGCCGGTTTCTTCGATTCAGGTTGTGACCATCTATGAGGACCTGGACGGCAACTGTTCCATTACGAATATCAACACCCTGGATCTGGCGTCCTTTGCAGAAGAATAAGAAGCAAAAGCAATATAAACAAGGCCGGAGATGAATGATCATCTTCGGCCTTTTGTTATGTGACTTAGTAGGTTCTATCCGAGAGGGATCTCCACAACTTCTGCCATCTTCACCAGGGTGTGCTGGATCTGGGTGGAGATTTCCTCAACCATGCGGCGGCTGATCTCGTCGTTCTTTTCCTGCTCCAGACTCTCGTAGAATGCTTCCTTCACGCTGTCGCTGATATTATCCATGCGGGAGGCAAATGCGCTCTTCGGGATGAGCTTACGCATTGCCCTTGGAAGGTCCGCGGACAGCATCTTCTCCTGCATCTTGTCCTTGCCCAGAAACAGGATGACGATGGAGGTAATGATGCCGACCAGGATACCGCTTGGATCCGCGAAGAACGGAATGAAGCTCAGCGTAGACATGAGGATGGCCAGCAGTGCGGTTACGATGGAGTCAATCAGTATCGTCATCTCATTGATGGCAAACATCTCTTTGGCGTCTACTTTGATGTCGATGTCGGAAACCGACAGGTAGGACTTGAGGTCTAGCGCAGTGTACGGCACGCGGTGTTTGATGCAGATCGGAACCGTGTACTCTTCCAGTTCTTCGATGACAGGCCGCAGCCATGAGGTGATTGGACCGGCCAGCATTTCTCTGGTATTGTCCTCCTCAAGGAAGGCGCCGATCTCCTGCTTCAGAATCTCATCCGTATCACAGAGTCTACTGATCTCGTTGTTTCTCCATCTCTCGAATATAGGAAGAGCGACTTTGGATACGATCGGGTCGACCAGAGTGTCGACCGCGTCTTTGTAGAGCTGGTTGATGTGCTTGCTCACGATATCCTCGATCGTATTGGAACGAACGAGTTTATCCAGGTCTTCCTTGAACTCGCGCAGGTCCTCGTCGATGCGGCCGCAGTAGGCCAGACCTCTGGCAACGGAGAATTCCGGGTCCGTCGCGGTGATGACAACCGAGTCGGTGAAGACATCGCTGCACCATTTGCGGATGGCCGGCATTTTACTCACACCGCCCGTCAGGAAAATCAGTTCCGGCTGCTTACCGGTGATGCTGTCCTTGACGTCTTTGAGAGATTCTATAAAGACATCGTGGAAGGAGCGTCCGCCCAGCTTATCGATCTTCTTGTTGACCAGTTTATCGGCAATCCGGCTGTCCATCTTCAGGGTCAGTTTGACCGGCAGGTTGTAGTGGAGCACGATGCTCTCCACGCATTTATTGTGACTCCAGTAATCTTCGTCGGAGAAGTACTTCTCCTTGAGACGCCTTGCCGCGAACTCGGCATAAGTGCGCCACGGCTCGCTCTCTTCGAAGACGGACTGGATTTTTTTCTTGAACAGACCGGCGTCTGCTACGGACTCGTCGAGCAGAATCTCATCCATGAGACCGCCGCCCAGCATAACTTCGCCGGCCGTACGCATCTCGACTTCCTTGCCGCCCATGATGTAGGCGAAGTCTGTTGTCGACGATCCGATGTCCACGACGAGTACTGGTTTGGACAGGATGTCCACACCAATCTGCAGGTGCTTCGACTGGCAGGCGCTGACCATGGCCGCCCTTGATTCGGAGATGATTCTGACAGGCGGATATCCCGCGCTCTCGAAGATCTCCCGGTAGTGCTCACGGGCGTTTCTGTCCCAGCCCGCCGGGCAGCCGACGTACATGCTGGTCTCTTCGTTCATAATCAGATCACCGCTGCCGTAGAGCTGTCCCAACACGCCTGCAGCAAAGCTTCTGATATCCGCCGCGCTGGAAGGGTCCGTCAGGAAACGGCTCTTGAAACGGAGCCTGCGCTTCATGACGTTGTCCGCATAGCATGCCTTTTCTCCTATGAGAAGTTCGCCTGTGTTGAGCTGCGCGTAGGCGGTGATGAAACTCTGCTCATCGGCTACGGGTATCATCTCAGGTATGACCTGATCTTCTTTGTATAGTCTGGCGATAGCGCTCTCCGCATCGCCCAGATCAAATCCAAAAAAACGATCCATCTGGTTTCGTTCCTCCTTATTCCACTCTGTCAGATGCTATTTCGTTCCGGCAGAGGCAACTCCTTTGCGGAGCAGTTTTCCTTCTGCGACCATGGCCGGCCGGATGGTTCCGGCACGCAGTCCCGGCATCATATCGAAGTACCGGGCCGTCTCGGCGCTGTAATCGACTACTTCGATCTGCTGCTTGTGGAGATAGTATTTGATCTCGTCAATTTTCTCCAGTGCAAAATCAGGGTCTTTGCTATAAGCCGCCGCCAGCAGATCTGAGAACAGATTCAGTTCAGAAGAGGATGCCTTGTGGCCATCAATCTGCCCGGCCTCGTCCCGCTTGTCCCAGCGCTCCATGGAGCGGATCTCATCCAGACTCTGGTCCACAGAGAGCATAGCGTTCCTGAAGTTTCGGTAGACCTTTGCCGAATCCACATGGATCTCAACACGCTGGCTGCGCTTCGCTGCTTTCGGTGCGCGGCGCCTGCCGAAGAGTCCCGCAATGAACATGGCCGCCAGGCCACCCACAACGAAACCAATTGGTTTCAGGAGCGCCACGTCGAAGTTCTTGATGCTCTCCAGGCCTCCGTCAAAGGATGGAAGCAGGAATGGCAAAAGCCCCAGCCCGCACAGAACCAGTCCGCCAATCAGGAACAGGAACAACAGAGGATTGATTCTCTTTTTTGTCGTGTCCTTGCTTCCGTCAGAATCGCCGGCTTCCCAAACTTTGGTATCTCCTACGGAGTCAATCAGAGGAAGGGAGAGCCTTACCGCCTGCATCATGTACGCTGCAGCATTCCTTTCACGTTCACTGCTGCACTGCTCATTGTACGTCAGGAGGAGTTTGTCCAGTTCGTTTTCAAGAACGCGGACGGCTTTCTCGGATTCCTTCGCAGCTGCCAGTTCCGTAAGAAGATTGTCTTTATCTTTTTCCAGTATATCTACGATTTTCATAACACTACTATTATAAAGTGATTGGGGGTAAAAAACAAATCTATGTATACAAAACCCCAGTTCAGTATAGAACTGATCTGGGGTTCTTGTGATTGAGACTTGACCTTTTTGAACTGTCTACTTTTAGTTGACAAGTTCACGTTGCCCATCCTTTTTTGTTATTTCATTACGGAATGCATACTGCTTTGGAGTTATTTCACGGGGTGTCAACATTGACTGACATTGTGAGAATACATATAATTATAATTGTCAGAATAATAGCTCACTTTTGATGCAAGCAGGAGGGTTCAAATGAAGAAGATTGTTGTAATCATAATGGCACTGGCCATGGTAATGTGTTTTGCCGCATGCGGAGACAGCGGGGCTTCTGATGAAGGTCAGGCTGAACCAGCGGCAGAACCAAACGCAGGAATTGAGGGCATTGTCTTTACCATGCCGGACGGATGGGAACAGACAGAAGATTCAGAAGCCAATTATGTTGGTTACAAAAATCCGGATTCGGATTTTGAAGTTGGGGTAATGTCGTTTGATGAAGAAACGATAAAGATGATGAAAGAAGAAGATCCAGCCAGCCCTGGGACCGTGCAGGAATACTATGAACAGCTCTACGCGTTGTCTGATCAGGAACTGAAAGATAGCAATGCTGAAGCATACACCACTGAAGTATGTGGAACAGAAGCGAGAGGCCAGAAAGTGAAAAAAGGCGACGAAGGCTATGTGGATATAGGGACAGCTTGGATCTCCGACGGTGTTTGTTATGACTTTTGGATTGTCAACAGTAAGGCATACGATGACAATGGTAATGTGTTAGAAGACGCTGCGGTTCTCAGCGATGAAGATATCGCCATGTATGAGAGCGTACTGGCATCCATTACATCGGGAGACGGTACGCAGTTCCAGCCATCCGATGAAAAATAAGGATGCGCTGAGGCATCATGCAAAAACCATTATAATTTCAAATTGAACAAATCTACGCCCTCCAGCTCAAGGAGGGCGATTTTTTTATCGATTCCGCCGGCGTATCCGGTCAGGCTTCCGTCAGTGCCGACGACACGGTGGCAGGGGATAATCAGGGATATGGAATTATGGCCGACTGCACCGCCAACCGCCTGGGCGGACATGTGCGGAAGGCCTTTTTCTTTTGCAATCTGTGCCGCAATCTGTCCGTAGGTCATCATCTGTCCGAAGGGAATTTCAAGCATGATTTCCCAGACCCGTTTGCGAAATGCTGTTGTCCGCATGGAGAGGGGCGGGATGAAACCAGGATCTTTTCCGGAGAAATAGATGTCCAGCCATTCTGCTGCCTTTGCAAAGACAGGAAGATCCTTTTCTTCATATTCTTCGGTCAGGGTGTCTCCGAAGTACTTCTGGTCATCGAACCAGAGCCCGGTCAAAGCGGTTCCATCTGAGGCCAGCGTGATACCGCCGATTGGCGAGTCATAGCGATTGATGTAATCCATAATATGCATCCTTTCTGTAATTCATAATAGCACAGTTTACTTGCCTTTGCGCTCTTCACAACGGCAGCGGATCTTCTTGCTGAGACAGGACGGAAGATGCGGACATAAATAGATAGTTTCAACAAAACGAGAGTAATCATCTTTTTGTTAAGGCCGTTCCTCTGCAATCCGGATAAACTCCTGCATGATGGGATTGATGAATCGGTTGGGATTGCATAACAATCCAGATTGAAATTCGATATCGTACTCCTTTGATTTGAGCTGAACGAGTTCACCTTGTTTTAACTGATCAGCAACTGTGTATTCGGGGATAAAAGAGGTCCCATATCCGCCGAGCAGAATCTTGATGATTGCTTCCACGGAACCAATATCCATGGAAGATGTTATCTGCAGACCCCGCTTTAACAGTTTTTTCTCCAGGATCGCACTGTAACCAATTCCGCGGTCACATACGATGAAGTCATTTCCAATCAGATCAGTGATTTTATGTGTCTTTTTCTTGCACAAAGGGCTGGAAGGGTGCGTGACAAAAGTGATCGGCTCGATTCTTTCAGCAAAGAGGCGGAAGTCAGGAAACGCATTTGGTTCATCCAGCATAATCAGAAAGTCGATTTCGCCTCTTGTAAGCTTCAGCAAATTGTCTTCCAGATAGTCAGATATCTTAACTGTAACATCCACCTGCGGATGCAGTTCTTGAAATTGTCTGAGAAGGTCCGGAAGGGGACCTATAGCGAAAGAGGAAGGGGAGCATATCTGAAGTGTTCCTGCAAGTTCTTTTGTTGGCTGGACACTGTTTCTCGCGGCTTCTTCCGCGTTCAGTACGTTCAGCGCATAGGGCAGAAATGTTTTTCCCTCTTCTGTCAAGACGATGCCGCGGCCGATTCGATCGAACAATGGTATGCCAAGTTCTTTCTCTAGGGATTTGATTTGAGCAGTAACGGCTGCCTGAGAATAGCCGAGGCTTTCCGCTGCTTTTGTGAAATTATTATATTCAACGATCTTAACAAATGTGGCAATGTTTCTGATTTCCATCTCGGTCCCCATCAATCATAAAAATTTATCGATATCATAAAAACCATTAGTTAGACAAATCTATTATAGCATGCTACTCTTTAATTGCAAAGGGGCAAGGGCAACAAAAAAATAGAATAAAAAGAATATAAATAATGAAGGAGGTAGCTAAGATGAGAAAGAACATGATGAACAATTGCAGATCCGCGATGTCAAGAGTGCCGGGTGTTGACCGCAACACGATGAAGGATGTTCTGACAATGACACTCAGATCCTCCGGCTCCGCAGAGGCAACAATTACAGAAGCACTTCTGGGTGAATGCGAAGCAACCAGATCAGGATTCAGAACATGGATGTCAAACCATATCTAATGATGGTTTAATAAATCAAATTAAAATAAAAGATCATTTTCGAAGAAAGAAGAAATAGGAGGTAACAAAATGAATAAGAAGGTTGTAATGCAGATTGGATGTTTTCTCGTAATTTTCGCACTGGAAATGGTAGCAGCATACATTAACCCAGCATCAGTGATGCACAGTGCTCTGCTGATTGTGGCACTTGCACTGATTCCAGTATTCGTTCTGATCGGACGCATGCCAAAAGCTTCAAAGAATGCTGCGGTAGATCATGTGATCGGTGAAGAAACATCACTTCCAAAGGCTGCGTAAGGCTACATTCCTTATAGAATTAAAATATGATTAGAACAAAACGGATAGGCTGTGCCTATCCGTTTGCAATTGTTACTCGATAGAAGAAAGATGTGGACGTATGAAAATATGCAGTTGTATGCATATCCTTGCTATTTTATGGTATATTCCAGTTTTTTTTCGTGGACAGCACAATCCGTCAGATACATGTTTATCAGGTTCTGATACGAAATGCCTGTCTCCTCGGCCTGCTGTTTGAAATATTCAATCGTACCAGCATTCAGGCGAATTGTGATTTGCTTTTTCAGTTTGTCCGCATAAGGATTGCGTCGTGGATTCAGATTCTTGATATCGTATTCATCTCTCATGTTAATCACCTTTGTATTCCTTCGCGATAGATTTTGGTTTCGTTTTTCGTTGCCTTTCGGGCAGAAATGATTCTAATTACCGTATCGTTCACACGATAACAATGACTGACGATACAGACGTTATCCGAAAAGGATGCACCCAGAATGAGGAATCTTTCCTCGCCATAAGAATGGTCCGGGTCATCAAAGACAATAGCGTTGTTATCGTAAAACACAGTTTTCGCCTCTTCGAAACTTAAGCCATGTTTCCTACTATTGATTTTGTTTTTCTTTTCATCCCATTCAAAAGTCGTCCCTGTCATAGCCAACTCCCCTTTTATAATTATAGTATAATTATAAATTAATTATTGTCAAGGACGTATTATATCCTGTTTCAGATAATGAAAAAGATATGCAGCTCTTTGTCAAAACTGCATATCCTTGCTGGCTAATACATATAGTTTCAACAAAATCCGGTAATCGTCGATTTTTCACACCCCTGTTGAATTTGGCTGTAACATATAGCTTCAACATACACAGGATAATCGTTATTTTTTGTACCCAACTTTGCATTTATTATTCTAACAGCATTTGCTGAAACGCTTTGGCAGCGGGGCTAAGGTTTTTGAAGTCGATGCCAACGATCCCAATATCGATCGTTATAGCGGGA
>SVCX01000012.1 GCA_015058145.1 Clostridiales bacterium
GTTGTACGGCGCACTGTCTTCACTGATCAGCCAGCCGAAAAAAGCTCTGCCATAGCCAGCATCCGGGTACTTCAGTCCCCATTTTTTCATTGAGGCCACCAGCAATTTCTTCACAGCCTCCTCATCGTCCAGCACCTCCCGGCGTTTCGCCTCCATCAATGCCTCTCCCACAGCGATTGTCATAACACTATCATCTGTAAATCTGCATCTCCGACGGAATAGTTCGAAATCTTTCGTCTTAATGTTGTGCCATTCGTATGGACTTCCGATGATGTCTCCTATGATTGCTCCTAACATAATATCCCCCCTCTGCTTACTCTCATTTCATCCCCTCTTGATGATATACTACATGATAAAGTGTCCGTTTTTCTTCCCTCAATCCCAATACCTCTTTTCATTTTTCTCTAATATCCCTCCTTCTAATATCATTATGCCATATCGTTGTACGCGTGTGGTCGCTTTGCGGGCGACAATTTCACAACAAAACCCCCATCACAGAGATGGGGGCATTTACTGTCCAGCCTCTTACAGCAGGTTCTCTCCTTCGCCCATCATAGCGATGTCTACTGCGGTTGCGTCTTCCAGGTGAAATGTCATCATCTTGTTGCCGGTCTGCTCGTTGTAGATGTTCCGCAGATCAGGGATCATATCCAGAATCGCCTCTGCGTACTTCGGATCCTCTTCGAATACTGCCTTGCCGGTATAACGCATCCAATGACCATCCTGCTTGCAGGCAACGATCTCGACCTTTGGATTTGCCACGAGCTGCTTATACACATCCTTGAAGTCGCCTACGCCGAAGAGGACCTTGTCATCCATCTCAAGATGTGCGCCCAGCGGTCTTACCTTCGGCTGGTCGCCGTCAACGGTTGCCAGGAAAAATACGCCAGCTTCTGTTAAGAAATCATTTACCTTACTCATTTTGTATTCCTCTCTTTCTCTTTTGCCAGCAGCCATGCCATGACGTGCACAGACTGCTGAAACTGTCCGTTATAAATCATGTTCTCTATTTCATCCGCAGAGTACTTTTGAATATTCAGTACCTCGGTCTCGTCCAGATCCTGTCCCGCCACCAGGCGGCAGTTCTTTGCGCGGAACACCGTCGCGTAGTTGTCCGCAATGGTCGCATTGGACGGCACGGTCAGCAGGTGTTCCCATTCATCGGATTCGTAACCCGTTTCTTCCATGAGCTCCCGCTTGGCTGTCTCCAGCAGCTCTTCCGCTGCCGAGGCCTCTGCGCCAGCCGAAGTCTCCTCTCCAACCGAGCCCGCAACGCCGGTAGCGCCCGCGCCCACAGCGCCTGCACCCCTGTACTCCTTCCCGTCAGTACGTTCCACGCCGCCTGCTGGAAACTCCGTGGTCACTTCCTTGATGCCCTGCCGAAACTGGCGCACGCAAAGATACTGCCCATCCACATCCGACGCCACAATGACAACGTAGTCTTTGCGGCTGTAGCTGTAGAATGGCTCAAATACACGCCCATCCGGGTAGCGAAAAGCCGATTTCCGGAAGTCGATCCAATGGTCCTGCACAATGTGCTCCACGCTGATCTCCTCCCACGCCAGGTCTTTGTCTTTCGCCGGGACTTTCTCCAATTCTTTCATCGAATCCGTCATCACTCTACCTCAAACCTACTTCACTTCATACTTCCGCAGGTCAATGCCCTGCCGCTGCGCCATCTCCACCAGCTCCTCATCCGAGGCTCTTTCGATTTCGACGCTTTCTGCCAACGCACCGCCGAAACCGCCCACGAAAAAGGCGCCGTAATCCTCATTCAGCATATCTTCACGCAGTTTATCTACATCAATGATCATAAACATCCTCCTTCACCGCCGCATCCGGCTCCGCTACCTCCGTCTTCACATCCGACCGGCTCAGCACAATCATCGCAACGACGACGATTGCCATGCCGATAACGCCCAGCACAGTCGGCACTTCCCGGTACACGAGCAGCCCCAGAATCAAAGCCGCCGTTGGTTCGGCTCCGGACGCCAAGATTGACGCCACGCCGGAATCCACAAATACAAAAGCAATCGTAAACAGCAGGTTCGGCATCAGTGAAACCACCACCGCATGGGCAAGCAAAAACAACGAACTCCACAATGGCCGCTCCGCCACAAAGTCCACCATCACTCCATAGTCTGTAAACGGCGCCATGACAATCAATCCGATTAATGCCGTGTATACCTGTATGGTCAGCGGATGGACCTTCCGCACATCTGTTACTTCTTTCAGCACGATGGCAAAGAGCGCATTGGTCATGGATGACGCAACGCCCATGGCCAAACCGAGTATGCTCCACTTCAGGGCGCCTGATTCCACAACGCCACTGAGCAGCACGCATCCCATCAGTGCACCAACCATGCACGCAAGCCGCACTACCGTGATCTTCTCTCCATACAGAATCCTGCCGAAGATGATGACGAACACCGGTGCTGTGCACAGCAAAATCGACGCTAACGACATGCTCAATGTGGTGATCGAGATGTTATAGCAGATGTTCATCAGCACATAGCCGTCGATCCCGATGACTGCAAGCAGCCCCAGATCGCGCTTATTCACGCGGAAGAGGCTCTTATCATATACCAAGGTGGCAATCACCAAAATCAGTGCCATCACCACCACCCTTGAAAAGGTAATCGTAATATTGTCAAATCCCGCTTCGTCGAGGGTGCGGACAAACACACCCGCGCTGCCCCAGCAAGCCCCGGCGATGAGCGGCAGCAGATAAGCAAATCGATTCATCTTCCTTATCTCGGCAGTACGATCTTCCTGTCTTCCTTTTCCGGCGCCTGTCTGTACAGCACGAACTTCCGGCCGATAGCCTGTACAAACTCCGCGTCGAGCATCTCCGCCAGTTCATTGGCAACCGGTTTGGCGTCCAGAATGCTTCCTTCCTGGATCTTGACTTTGACCAGCTCATGCGCCGTCAAATTCTTATCCAACTCCTTAATAACGGTTTCTGTCACGTCGTTCTTGCCTATGAATACGACCGGGTCCAGCTCCTGGCCCAGTTTTCTCAAATAACTTCTCTGTTTGCCTGTAATCATTTAAGTATCTCCAATTCTGTAATAACGGGTTTCTAATTATAGCTCATAAAAGAAAAGCCCTGGAGTCGCACCTCCAGGAACAATTCTGTGCATAAATGTCTCATCACGACTTTTGCCTAAATGAATTATAGCAAATTGGAAAATAGTATGTCAATAGCATATTTACATTAATTTCCACTTATGGTATAGTCTTCTTGTTGCTATTCTCCTATACTGTAGCGGCAGAAAGGAGGTGCAAAATGAATATCATCATGACTTTTATTGTGTCTACTATAGCAAGTATAATAGCCTATTATATTTGCAAATGGCTGAGTAGATATCTCAAATAGCAACCAGTCTTATATCTCCGAGATCGCACGCTCGGAGATGTAGTATCATTTTAGCGTCTCCCATTCTCCCTGCTTAAAGCCGACCAGTACTGCATCGTCTTTGATCAGCAGTGGCCGCTTCACCAGCATGCCGTCGCTGGCCAGCAGGTCATACATCTCATCTTCTGTCATATTCGGCAGCTTATCCTTCAGCTGCAGCTCGCGGTACAGCATACCGCTCGTATTGAAGAACCTGCGCAAAGGCAACCCGCTCTCCTTGTGCCACTTCACGAGTTCCTTCCTCGTCGGGTTCTCCTCTTTGATATCTCTTTCGTCAAAAGCAATCCCATTCTCCTCCAGCCACTTGCGTGCCTTCTTGCATGTGGAGCACTTCGGGTAACATACAAATAACATATCACAACCTCCTTACTGGCAAAGCGAATTCATATAATGATACGCCGTTTCTTCATAGATTTCACCCATATAGCTATGCGCGACCGCTCCAGGAACACTGTAGTTGATGTAGTGAATATGCACGACTTCCTTGTTTACCGCGTCAATCACGAATACATAGGTCACAATATCCAGTCTGTCAAGCGGCCCCATATAATAATCATGAGCCACATTGAAGCAAAGGGCCGTCATCAGAATCAAGTATTTGCACTGCCCTCTTGTATCTGCAAAAACTTCCGGCTTCGTCGGTGTGACTGCATTTTCTGAAACATAATGCGGAAGCTCCTCTTCCTGCCCTTCCTTCGGTCTGACGCATGGATCAACGCGCGGTGCTTCAGTCTCCGACTGAGTCGCGTACTCAGAACCCCAGATCACCTTACCTTCTTCCAGCCGGAAGTCATCTGCCGTCAGTGCAGCTTTCCCTTCTTCCGAAAGGAAGAGCTCCCCGTTCGCCTGGCATTTGAAAATCACACCCTCGTCCGGATCTTTCTCTGCATAGCCTTTGTCAAACATGTCCTGAACAGCACTGTCCCAGACATCCTTTGACCAGCTGTCATCCGTTACCCCCTCTTTATCCGCGTCTGGATTGAGCACAGCCGCATCTCCTCCGCATCCTGCAAAGGCAACGCATACCACAACCATCAGCGTCACAATCAACAGCTTTCTCATATCTGCCTCCTAGAATCCCGGCTGCACGATATCGTCCTGTATCGTGTCATCCGCATTGAAGATATCTGTATCTCCGATTCCTTCATACACATCTGTGTTGCCGATACCATCGTAGTTTTCGTTGCCTGCATCAGGCGCAATCGGAACACCCTCTGGTAATCCTGATGATGTTGTTGTCGTGGTCGTTGTCTCTGTCTCCGGTGTCATGCCGGACAGATCCAGTTCCACTACATCTTCGTCGCTGGTGCCTTTGAGCGTTCCGCTCGTCGGAAGCGCTGTTCCTGCAGGGATGTCGAAATAGAACACCACTCTGCTTCCATAGCCTTCCACCTCATCGGTAGCCGCAAAAGATATGGATTTCGGTGAATAGGTCGTATCTCCATCCGTCAGTGTCAGTTCGATGGCACTCTGCGAGTTCAATGCGCCGCTGGTTCCCAAACCGCTGATAATAATCGGTGCCGAATTACCGACATGCAGCAGGCTTACTCCGTAGCATTCTGTTGAACTAGTATCCTCATCGATCGCCCTTACTACTTTTTCGAGAGCATATGTGTCTTCTCCAAGCTGGAACTGCTCTCCCTCGGAATAGCCTGAACCTCCGCCGCATCCTGCAAAGGCAACGCACATGATCATGACTGCCATTGCTGCGATAATCTTGTTCAAACTCTTCATTTCCTTCCTCCTCAACGTTTCAATAACTTCCTGATATCCTTTTCATCCGCATACGGCAGAATCTTCCTCATGTGGTCAAGCAACCGCTCATAAGAGTCTTCCGGTGTCCGCGCATAGACTTCTTCTGTAAAGGACTCTCCTAGAAACTGCTCCGGTGTTGCGTATTCCGCCACGCCCCAGCCGTACTCATTGCCGTTTTTGTCGATCATATAGGCAAAGTCGCTGATGATCACATATCCCTGTGCCTGCAAGCGGGTGATACTCGTATCAAAGCCCTTGTTTCCGCCTTTCCTGTAGTTGCCGAGGGCTTTCAGCCCCTTTGAGAGAATCGGTCCGTGGGTGTCGACCAACTCATATAACGCTTTGTCACGGAAGCTGGCCAGGCCGTCTTCATACCGCGCGTCGAAGTCGTATCCGTCCCGCCGGTAGTTCGCGAAGTCCGGAAACCACTCTTTGCTGATATACACGGCCTTCTTTCCAAAAAACTTCCCGTAGGCGCACTGCAGGTCGTTTATCAGCGGTCCTTTCCAGTCCCAGATCTTCCAGTCTCCGTCCGACGAATACCATAGCATGGGATCCACGTGTTCCTCAATGGAAAACCCCGGCACACTGCACGGAAAGAGCGGCAGAAACCCTAATTCCTGCACCGCCTCTTTCAACTCGTCATATGAAGTGATGTAGATATCATCGATGGTCATAACAGCCCTTCTTTCCTCTGCCTGCATTATATCACAACTCTAGCGAGCAAAAGTAAATCCTGACAAAGTAAAACCAGTCAGAGTTTGTTTATTCCTTCCTCTTTTTGGTGTATGATGGTATGGAAAGTAATATTTTAGAAAAAGCAGGTAAATATATGAAATACTATCTTCTCGATTATGAAAACGTGAACTCAACAGGATTGGATGGTGTCCGTGAACTCGGTGCAGACAGCCGGATCATACTGTTCTATACGAAGAATTCCAGCAAGATCGACCTGGGAATGGTCAATTTGCTGCGCGACATGAAAGCGGAACTGTCGATTATTGAGGTCCATCACGGTAAACAGGCGCTGGACATCCAGCTGGCCTCTTATCTTGGCTATCTGATTGGAACGGAGCCGAATGACTCAGAGTACTACATCATCAGCAAGGACAAAGGCTACCGCAATGTCCAGAGTTTCTGGCCTGACCGCCACATCGTTCTCTGCAAGAATCTGAATGCGGACAGTGAAATCGTCGATGAGCCGGCCGAAGAAAAGAAGACAGCTTCCAAATCCCGCTCCAGAGGCGGGCGGAAATCCACTGCCACAACGACATCCAATGCAAAGGCAGCAAAGTCGACGGAAGAGCTGAAGGCAGAAGAGCTAAAGCAGGCAGAACCAACAGAAGAGCCAAAACCAGCAGAAGCTCCGAAGCCAAATGCTTTTGCAGAAGCTGCTGCCATCGCCAAGGCCGTCGTAGAAGCAAAGAAGGCCAGAAACGAGGCAGAGCAGAAGAAAAAAGCCGAGTCCAAGCAGAAGACTCCGGCAAAGAAGAAGGCGGCGGAAAAGAAAGCTGAGCCTAAGAAAAAAGCCGAGCCGAAGAAAAAAACGACCGCGAAGCAGAAGGCTTCTGACGCCCGCGCTGAAGCCAACAACGAGATCCAGAAGATTCTCAGCAAGGAAGGATTCCCGGAAGAAGTGGTCAACTCCACTGCATCCTTTGTGTCCAAGAACATCGGCAAGGAAGGATACAAACAGAAAATCTACCGCGGCATCATCAAAGAAAATGGCCAGAAACAAGGTCTGGCCATCTATCGACTGATCAAAGACAGAGTCTGATTATTCAATTACCAAAGGCACTTATCGATCATGTCTTTGCCCCGCAATACGTCCATGCACTCCTGTGCAAAGGCACCGTCGACGCCATAGACGATCCCTGCAAGTCCCCCTGCGACGGCTCCTGTCGTATCCGTATCATCGCCCAGGTTCACCGCTGCGAGAACGGTGTCTTTGAAGTTATCGTACTTCGCCAATACCCACAGGGATGCTTCCAGGGTCTCAACAACGTAGCCGCCGGATCTGATGTCATCCTCCTCCAGCTGATTGATTTTGCATAATCTGTCGAATGGCGCGTCATACTGCAGCGTCGGGATGATATCCTGAATCGTCTCCCCTGCCAGCAGTCTGCATGCGATATGCACATAGATGACGCAGGCGTCTTTGGAAATCTTATGTCCGTGTGTGATGGCCGAAACCTCACGGATTTCATGATCGGTGCAATCGACGAAGGCAAGGGGCAGGATCCTCATCAGTGACCCGTTTCCGTTGCTGCGTTCGTCTGTTCCCGGAAGACCTGTATCCAGGGCGTTGCTTGTCCCAATACCGATGTCGAACAGTTTCCCATTACAATTGAAGTCCTTACTGCCTTTCCAGTCCAGGAAGTTGTTCACCATATCATAGAGAACCACTTTCCCATCGTTGTCCTTCAGGGCTTTCGCTGTGGCAATGGTCATGGATGTGTCATCCGACCAGGTGCCTTCCGGCTGATAGTGGGTCCCGAAGCCTGTCATCCCTGTACATTCGAACTCTCCCCGATTCTCAAATTCATAAGGCACACCCAGCGCATCTCCAATCGCCAACCCATATACTGCATTTCTCAATTTTTCATTCATATGTGTGCCTCCTTTCGTCCCTCACCTCTATCTTACAGTTACATTATAGCGTCTCAAAAACAGAAATGGTCGCCCATCAGGCGACATTTCTTAATCCGCATACTGTGCGGTCAGCCGTTTTGCCGCCTGCCGCATCTGGGCGACGACGTCATCCGGTCCTGTGATCTTCACGCCTTCTCCCAAGGCGATGATCCACCCGATAAACTGCTCGCTGACAGCGACACTGACGGTGATGCTGAAGTGGTCCTCATCTTCCGGCACGATGATGATATCTTTGCCGAACCGGTCGATCATGACGCCGACCAGATCGTTGGACGCCTCGATGGTGACTTTCTTCTCCTCGCCGCCGAACATGCCGAAGAGGCTCTTCGTGTAGTGCGGCAAGTCAAATTCCTTGAATTCCTGCTTGCCTTCGCGCCGTTCGTCAACGGTTTCTATATTCAGCATCTTATCCACTCGGTAGTGGCGGATTGTCCCATCTGCTGAGTTGTATGCGACCAGATAGTAGTTCTCATCATCCCACATGAGACCCCACGGGCTCGTCTGGTACCACTGCCCGTCCCGGCGCAGTTCCATCTCCTTCTTCACGTTCCACTGATAGTACTTGAACCGGATCTGGCTGTCCGTCGCAATGGCCTCATGGAGTCTGTCCACGTTGTAGTAGATGCTCTCGTTCATGGTTTTGACGCGTCCTGCAATGAAGACCTGCCTTTGCAGCTTCTTTGCATCGTGTCTGCTGGCGAGGGATGCGATCTTGCGGATCAGTTCGCCGGACTTGCGGTCGGTGATGAACTTAGCCGACTGTACGGAATCAACCAAAAGCTTCAGTTCCGGCAGTTCGAACTCCCGTGCACCCACATAGTAATACCATTTGCGGCCATCCTGCTCGCTGATGATGTCCAGCCCAAAGGTCCGCAGTTCCTCCATGTCCATGTAGAGGGTTTTCCGGTCTGCGTTGACACCATATGCCTGCAGCTTCTCGATGAGCTGGGGCATGGTCAGCCCATGCTGCTCGTCCGTCTCCTCCAGAAAAATCCTCGTCAGATACAGCATTTTCAGTTTTTGATTGGAACCCTTTGCCATGATTGTCTACTCCCTACTTTTGTGTTTACTGTATTATAAAACAGGAATGCATTCTCTGAAATATCAAAAGTGCCCCTTATTATCGTATTATCAATGTCTTTTGACATCATTGGGGCAACATTTCTCTTTAATAAATCTGTTTCTCAAGTTACTCTTTTGCCCCTCTTTCATTAAAAAACAATGCTTCCAATCTATCATGGGGCAACATTTGATTTATTTTACCTGTCTTGTTACTATCTTTTCTAATCCCGTTTGCTGTATGTTTGCCCCCGAGTTCTCCAAAACCCTTGATAATACGTCGTCATGGGGCACAGTGAGCGAGCATGTGACTTTATCTTCCCCGCTTTCCTAAACTCGTGGCGTAATCTTCATATTCTCTCAATTATGGCATTCACCGGCTTCTCGATCACAAGGCTTGTGATCAGGCCGACCAGATGGAGAATCGGATAGGTCGACCACCATACAGAGATGAGGTCACTTCCGAATCCGACATTGATGATCGCCAGGCAGAAGCTGATGATTGTCACGTAGATGGCGTTGATGATGAAGTTTCTGGCCAGCATCTCGCCAAAGGTTCCCGGCTTCTGTTTGCAGACTGTTTCGGCGAACCAGGCTCCGATCAGTCCCACCGGAATAATCGCAGCTGCAATGGTATTGATCGTAAAGGCACAGCACGCACCTTTCATCCACCCTGCCGCCGTATCACCGCCGGCGAGATAAACCGCCGTCGAATTGATCGAAATGGCCATCAGTACATTCGTCAGTACATTCCATTTTAAAAACTTGTCTTTCGTCATATCTTTCTAGCCTTATTCCATCCACTTGGTCATGCCGGCACCCATGTGGCCTTCGCCCGGACGGCGTCTGAATCCGAATTTTTCGTAGAATTCTTCTTTGCCTTCTGCTGCCATCAGGTAGACCATCATAGTCGGTTTGCCTACCTTCTCCTGGGAAAGCCACGCATCAATTTCTTCGACCATGTGCCGTCCGATACCCTGTCCCTGATACTCCGGAGCTACGATCACATCCACGATCAGGTAGATATATCCCCGGTCGCTGATGACCCGGGCAATGCTGATCGGCTTGTCTTCATCCCATGCGGAAATCAGGAAGGCTGAATTACGTAAGCCTTCCTCGGCCTGTTCCAAAGACAGACTGCGCCAGCCAGCGCCGACACGGAGATTATTGTATTCAGTTGGAGGGATGGTGTGTTTGTAGGTGATCATTTATCCTCGACCTTCTCAAATCTGTATTTCTGCTTGATGTTTGGATACTTCTCATATCCCCATCATTCATCCATCTAATTTGAATAAATCGTTATCTTCACATCTCCATTGCCCAGTAGTTCCGTCAGTTCATCCTCTGTCAGATTCACATGTCCCAGCATCGTATAGTCCCAGGAATTAGAGCCATAGAATATGACGATCTGATCTCCGGAATACAAAACGATATCGCCTGCCTTTGCAGTTATCTGCTTATTATCGCTGGTAATGCCCTGTCCGATTGATCCAACCTGTTCGAAATCACTGTACATACTCATCTGGATCGTGATCGGTTCGTTCTCCGCCAAAGATTTCAGCTCAGAAACAGAAGTGTTCTTCTCCCAACTGACCGGGACTTCTGTATTTCCAATCAGTAGTTTCATGTCACCCTCCGTCTGGTCTGTTACAATTTCACCCGTCCAGGTGTTGATCCCGCCGAATTCATACACATTGGTATATCCCATGTCAGCAAGTTTCTGGGATGCATCTTTACTGCGATTGCCGCTGCGGCAGTATATCAGGAGAACCTGATCCTTATCTGGAAGCTCGCTCGGAGGATTTGTTCCTATCGTCTCGTTCGGGATGCAGATTGCACCAGGAATATGCCCACTATTGAATTCTTCCTGCGTGCGCACATCAATGATCTTATGCATGTCCTCAAGTTGCATCATTTCCTGCGCTTCTTCCTGCGTGATCTGAGTGTAGCCTGAATCTGTATCTGATGAGCCTGCACACCCGGTCAATGCTATCATCATCACTATTAAAAATATGAGTACTATTCTTGCTTTCATCATTTCCTCGGCAGCTTAAACGCTTCTGATACCTTTTCAAACCTGTGCTTCTGCTTGATGTCCGGATACTTCTCGTGATCCACCTCGCTCAAAAACATTTCAAGCGGCCTTACATACATTCCTTTATCCTCGTACAAAGGCTGATACACCATCATCGGTTCACCTGTTTCGCTGTGAGTAGCGATTCCTATGATCTTATATAGATATTTGTTTTGTGCTAAGGCTTTTGCGTCCAACGTTTCACGTTTGAAGTGCTGGACGATGTCGCCTGGGGTAAATCTGTTTTCCATTGGATCATCTCTCTGATATAAGATTACCATAACAAATTGTTGTAATAAAGCAAGAAGAGAGACAGTGTTTGCAGTCTCTCAGTTATATTCGTATTATTTATATGTCCAAGTCCCTCTCAGAACCAGCTCCTATGCTTTAGGAATAGTCAAATGCCTATAATTATCTTCTATCATCTCTTTTATATTAATAATTAACCCAATAGTATGCATTACACCTTGAGCACGGTTCTAAACCCCAAGCAACAGCTTGACCATATGTAGTCTCAAAACAACTACTCCGAAGACAGCTACATCCACTAACGTGATAACAATTCCCTGTTTTTGTATAAAAAACGGTTGTATCATCTATTTCTTCCTGTGTCCTGCTTTCGGTAACCATGCTAGACAATCTAGTAGTATCAAGATTAGGGATTACAAAAGCAACAATAATTAAGACTGCAATTAAACATCCAATCTGAACAATTCTTTTTTTCATTATTTATCTCTCCAATTAACTATTCCAAATTCATAAATGAACGATTGGACTAATGATTAAACCAATAATCAGGTAATGCGGAACCATAAATACAATTGCTGCAAGGAGAATAGCCTCTATTTTTTGCATTTTCGCTCAACTTCTTTTACAACATCTGCATACATAATTTTCTTGCCCTCACGCATGCAATAGACTTCCGTTTTGTCTCCACCGCCGTCTACGTATCTTCGTAGAATAACGGATGCGTACTTCTCGTCAAGTTCCATCGTATAGCAGATACGATTCAGTTCCTCACAGGCCATTAGCGTTGATCCGCTGCCACCAAAGGTATCCATTACAATGCTATTCGCCTGGGTGGAATTGCTGATCGGATAAGCGAGCAGATCAAGCGGCTTTGATGTTGGATGGTCGTTATTTCTCTTTGGTTTATCAAAGTTCCATACAGTGGTCTGTTTCCTGTCGGAATACCACTTATGGTTTGCACCTTTGAGATACCCGTAAAGGATCGGCTCATGCCTCCATTGGTAGTCTGAGTATCCCGGCACCAGGGAGTTTTTGACCCAGATGCACACGCCGGAAAGATGAAAACCAGCATCTAAAAAGGCCTGACGGAATGTCAGACCTTCAGTATCTGCATGGAAACAATAAATACATCCTCCCTTTTGCAAATGCTCTCTCATATTGACAAAAGAATCAAAGAGGAACTTGTAGAACTCCGTCCCCTTAATACTGTCGTTTTGTATCGTAAGTCCTGCCTCGCTCTTAAAGGATACGCCATATGGCGGATCGGTAAGAACCATATTCGCTACCTTCAGTTGTTGTCTTCATGTTTAATTCCTTCCATAAAAAAACAGCTGCCTATTCAGCAACTGTTTTCACTCTTTTTCAAGTATTATTGCATCCTCAAATGATTCACTTATTAATAATTTGGTTTACCTTGTTCTCGACACTTGCATAGAAATAACGGTTACTATGCTCATCTGGAATGTTGTACTTTAGTTTTTTACTTACATCTTTTAATGAGAATCTTCCTTTCTTTCTCCCTACAAGGATTGCTTCTTTAAATATTTCAAAAGATTCTTCCTTCTCAAAGTATTTAAAAGGCAGTGTCATTTCAAGTGAGGCGATTTGCCTGCTGCTTATAAATCTTTCTCGGATATCATCCCATTCAAGATTCAAGTTCTCCTGAACTTTTAAAAACGGAACGGTAACGTAATAATTATTGATTTCGAGCATGAAAATATCAGGCATACCATTTTCTAAATACTGCTTTTCCCATCCATCTTTAATCTTTTCAGTGGAAATCGCAGTTAGCTCATTCTTTTCCTTCATACCTGAAGTCTCAACATAGGCTGCTGCAAAGATGAACTCCAACGCCTGCTCATACTTCTTCTCCTCCAAAAGCAAGCTTGCCATATTCCCATAATTTGCAGATAGGCTTTCCCACATGCCCTTCCTAATATATTTCATTAAACGTCTATTGAATATTCCCCATGCAATATCGGCATTCTGTACCTTGTGCAGATTAGGGGCATTCTTAAAATCACTGATTGTAAGTGCATACTGAGCATGCTCATGAAGATATACGACATAATCAAGCTTTTTCAGTTCGTCTTTTCCTGTATCCGTAATCTTAACTATATTGTCTTCATCAGAAAGACATCCTTGTCTGATGTAGGAAGACATTACTCTGTTGAAATCAATTCCATATGAGTTCGCAAACCACTTCGGAAACTTGTTGGATGTCTTGTCATACCCCTTCTTCTTTTTTGCAAGCCACCACAAGACTAAAACATCATTTTCTGCACTTTGTGCCGTTTCTCTATTCCGAGCAGTCTGAACATATTGCATGGAAGGTGCCGATGAGGAATAAACCTTCTTTTTATCAGACTTTAACTCGTTTTTAGGTTTCGAGCCTTGCTCCGGTTTGGATTCTGCTTCTTTCTTACCAAAAAGTGAACTGAATAATCCCATACTTTTTCCTTTCTTAAATCTGAATGAATTTGTATATTGATTATATCATTCTAGCAGGGTCTCACCAATCCCCATTCCGCAAACTTCTCGAATCCGCCTATGCTCTTGATATACAGCCTCGCCGTTTCCACGATCTGACTATACGAAATACCGTTTATTTCTTCATCACCAATTGCACAGCAGAACTCAATTGGACACCCAGTATGCTGCGCCAGGATCCAGGCATAAATGTTCACGCTGACATCAGCCTTGGACAGGTCCTTTCCATGAAGCCTGCCGCCCGTTACGCTGTCGGCCATATCGGAACCCAGCTTTCTGTTTGTTGCACCACTGTCTACATCTGGGCCGCCGGTCCAATCTCCGAGTGGATTGATCTGTGCGTCTGGATACATCTTTTGTAGTGTTTCGCTCAGCGCATTGCTCTGACAAATGATGAGCTTATCTTTATCGATAATGTACTTTCCATCATATGGAAAAGTGTGATACACATCTTCCGCAATGGCTGTAAGCATGCATTGCTCCTCCGTTACCGGCATGCCCTTAAAGATACCGTTATCTCCGCAACGGATCTTACCGGTCTGGTTTTCCGCCAGGTGCGTATCCTGCGGAACAAGCTGAAGATCCACTTCCATATCTCCTGCGATGCGCTTTACGATTTTTTCAACTTCATCTTCAAAAAAATAGACAGATGTCTCTGCGATAATGTGACATCTGCCGTGTCCAATCAGGGCCTCTACTGCTATCCTCGGGTTGCTCTCCTTCGCATATGCTAGGTCTACTAGTGCGCCTGCAATGCGATCCGCCACCTTGTCTGGATGAACAGGATTTACTTTTTCAAACATATTCTTACTCCCTTGACCGCAGCAATCTCTCCATCAGGTCATCCTTCTGCTCCTTCTCCAAATCGGAGTCCAGAATCAGAGATGTGAGCGCCGTGTACATCTCAGTTTCCTGCATCTGGTTTACTAATTTATCAATTATTTCATCCATAAAATAATCGCCTATAGAATTAACCAGCTCTGGTCTTCCCGCCGCCTTCTTAATATTCTCAGGGATATCTGTAAGTTGTTGATACCAGTTTTTGGCGTATGTCGAACCGATCGTATAGAGATTTCCGTTACGATTAACTACCCCCGTCCAAATCAATGATTGGTTTGAACAGCGCTTTTGCGACTTTTGTCATATTCGGTTTTGGTACACCCTGCTCAAAAGCTCTCGCAAAGGATGCGTAATTATAAGCACGCATTGATCGTCCTCGCTACAAATCCTGCACTCGTAGGTATCATTCTTCTTTTGGTACTGGAATGTACACCTTCTCCAGTGGAATTATCTGTTGATACTTCTCGTCCAAATCTTCATAGTATTTCAGAATCAAATCAACCAGTTCCAAGCCATTGATACCCTTGATGATAGGCACACTCTGGAGATACTTTCTCGCATTCGGTTTGTAATCTGCCAGTGTTACAAACAGGCCATAGTCGCCTTCACGCATGGCGCCCTTAAGAGACTGAATCGTGGCTTCCTTGATATCGCCGTCACCACTCTTGGCCTGCACTAGAATCCTTGGCGGCAGTTCATCCTTATACGCTGTGATATCAATTCCGCTGTCACCACCCTGAGGAGACACCTCGGCCCGGTATCCCATCGCACGGAGAAGATCCGCCAGGAACAGTTCAAAATCATAACCCTTCAGATTCTTACTCAGTTCCTTCAGGATAAAGTCCTTTGTGCTCTCCTTGATTTCCTCCGCCGTAGCACCAATTGTGTTATCCGCTTCATCCGGCGGTGTCATTTTTTTAGTTCCGCCGGCCAGTGCCTCTAGGAACTCATCCGCATAATTCTTTACGGAAAAGAAGGACAGGGCCGATCCAACTTCATATAAAGCTCCTTGTGAAAAGAACGTGCGCGGCAGATGCTTAAGCCACTTCACATTTCTTCTATGAACGTATTCCCCATCCTCTTCATAATAATAGTCACCCTCGACGACTCCGATGTTGATTTTACGATCGACCTTCGATGGAAATACAACATAATCATTCGGTTGGATTTCATGGCGGAATCGATACAGCATTCCAGCGGAAGTTGAAATCTTTCCCTTCTTTGAATCCGGATATGTCTTTGCATAGTGATCCTTAAACGCTTCCCGGCTGTTATCGATCAGATTGAGATCACCGATCTCGCTCCATCCGAGCGCAATGACATCCTTCTTTAGAAATAGGTTGTCGTCCAGTGAGTGAATCCCCCAGACTCTTTTCTCTTCTGTACTCATATTTTTATTCCTTCTCTACTTTAAATCTTATGCAAGCGAATATGATCCATTTTCAAACAACTCTGAATTGGTCATTACTATCCTTGGCTCTGCGTTATCACCTTCAAATGCAACTAGCACGCTGTTCTCTTGGAATCCCACAACACATCCAATTTCACCGGTTTCAGTATTTCGAACTTTTGAGCCGAAGTATATTCCGTAAGGAAAGGACATGTTATCATTTACGGTATATATCATTTGAGGTTCCGCTACGGCAAAACCTGTTTCAAAGGTATCTCCCTGAATTCTGTCTCTAATTGTACCATCAATATAATTCTTCCACGCTGGAGCCTCCATTATATCTCGTTTTCTAGCACAATTGTCAATCAATTCAACGAGTCTATCCGGAGTTGCATCCCCCGATGTAAACATGAAATCAAAATACTGTTGGAATTGTGCCAGAGTGAATGGAACAATATTCAATCGTTGCTGTTCATCCCCTCGTTTATACCAAACACCATGCCTAAACGTTTCGGCTGTATTGGTGTCTATTCTTACCGCTATGAACATGCCATAGACAGGTTTATCATAAGCTTCAACCGCATCCGCAACGTGTCGTCTAACAGGCTCTCCTTCCATTGCTTCCTGTCTCGTTGATGTTGACATGGTAACTTCAGTTAATATTGTGTAATCATTAAACTCACAGTACAAATCTCCCCTACCACCTCCTGCAGCTGATACAGGAAGAAAATCTGAATCAAGCCTAAATCCACGTATTTCATACGGCTGATTTTGTAAATGATCTATTGCTAAAATAGCACGCCACAAAACCCATTCGAGGTATGCCGGCATCTCATCTCTTGGAACTTCTATCACATAGTCCTCATTATATCTTCTCGTCCCACCTCCGTTTATCAACAGCGTCATATAATCAGAAATCTCTTGCCATCTATTTCTCTGATCTTCTGCATAAAGGATCTCATCTGTTTCGGATAACAGTCTTTCAAGTCTCCGCCTCGCAACATTCACTTCTGCTGCAGTTGTTAACGGTAAATCTGTGATATCAAATAGAATATGCCTTTCTCTCAAAACATTCTGCAATTCGTCAAGGACTGCTGTTGCCACTTTAAGATTATCCGTTGGTAAAGGAGCACCTTCCGTTAGAATTTTGAATTCATCAAGCATAGGCCCTGTGCTTGCCGTTGCCTTTGCTAAACTTTCAGCGATTACATGCTTTGTTGGAGCAATAATAAGTCCACGGCCCTTTCGCTGAAGTACTCCGGATATGCGGAGATACCTCATATTCATGTCGCTATAATCTAAAAAGTTTTCTTTTTTCTTATCATAATGTTCACCACGTTCTGCAATTTCATTTCTATCAAACACTCTTTTTGATGGCGCTGCAGCCCGTCTCTCACGAAGGTCAATAATTCGGTCTACAACCTCGTTTAAATCATAACTTGGATTTGTTGTGTGCCCATATAAGCCAAACTCTATCCTGGACAGTTCCGACGTTCCTGTTCGCCGCTCCAATTCCAACATAATGGCGAGAATCCATCTGAAAGGAGAAAAGTGACCCGCATGATCTGGAAGCCAGAACTGCTCGACAGTTAAAGACCTCAGGAAGCACTCTTGCATGGCTGGTATTGTATCTGCAGTAAGAAAAACCCTACCGAACGGAGTGATCGAGTCAAGTTCTCCTAGTTCTTCCTGCCTGAACCCATTTTCTCTGCTTGCCTGACCATAAATGAAACCATTTTTCGCAAACATCAATCTCCATTTTCTTGCATGGCTTCCTGAAACATCGCGGCCAGCTTCATTTCGTATTACTCCGTTATCATTTAAGAATCTCATGAAACCGAGTTCCTGTTCGCGGCCATGAAGATTCCCAACAAAAGGAGAGCCTGCAAAGGCTCTAAACCCTTCTTGAATTCTCATTGGATTTCGAAGACCAGTATTGCCTACAAGCCAGATAGAGATCGCTTCATTTTCATCAAATCTCATGCCATCCCTCCTTAGAATCCTACAAACAAGTATTCCTGGACAACATTGTTATGCGTTTTGGCCGAACTTTGATTGCCGAAAAAGTATGTGTAGTCTATGGGCACAACTTCAACATTGTCTTTGTATTTTTTCAGTATTGCAACCATTTCTTCCTTTGTAGGAAGGCTATTAGATGAATATGAAACTATTATAATACTGTCCTTATATTTTTTAAACAGAGTGTCAAAAGCAGTTGATGCACCGGTGCGCGATGAAAAAGGTGTGGGGTATGACCTGAACTTCTTTGTCTTGGTATGCTCTTGTATCTCTACGCCCTTCCAATCGCGAGCAAGGCCCTCGATAAAGTGGTACCTTCGAACATATTCATTGTCCGATTTCGTGGAATAGTATGGTGGATCAATGTAGACGAGATCTGGACTATCCACATCTACATCCATTGCGTCTCCCCATATTGACTCGTTTTTCTGTTTGTTATCGAACACAGCGAAGTTGACCGCTTCAACTCCCTCTAAAAATTGCTGCCTCATTGATATTTTTAAATCCCTGCGGCCATCATTATGCTTTTCACCACTTCCCACATATGTAAATATTCCACGAGGCCTTTTCTTGGTACATGCCCGAATCAAAGCAGTCATTGCAATGGCCTGCTTGTATTCATCATCCATGGTCCAAATATTCCCTCTAAGAACATCAATCAATTGATTGTCTTCATCGGAAAAGTACAAGCCCTTAAACTTGTCTTCAACAAATGTATTCCCTCGGCCCTTGTCGATTAATAACTGTTCGGCTTCCTCCACGGAAAGCTTTACTGTATTGTTTTCGATCATAGCCTTTGCAAAAGTCGCTGACATCGCCATGTAATCATTACATACAACTCTCTTCCCCAGTGATTTGAAAGCATATCCCACAACCCCTGAACCGGAAAACAAATCTAAAACTGACTCGTATTGAAAATGAGATGCAACACCTAGTATTTCCGTTATCAGTTTGCTCTTTGACCCCATAAATCTAGTTGGTGGATACTGCTTGATCTGTTCCGGAATATTCAACTCATTCTGTGTGAAAAAATTGATTTTAGGGAAAGCCGTAACAATTACATCTTCTCCCTTGCGTGAACTTCCTTTAGACGAGATTGCGCGCTTTGTTTCTATAACATCGATGTCATATTCCTGGTACAGTTCATGAACCAATGGCGTGTTGGAATTTGTCAGTATGACGTAACAGCCTTTTTCCCTGCATGTTTTTACAGCGGCCGCTAGATTTCTATGATCTTCTTCGTAAAACTGCTCCTTCGTATATCTCTTGAAATCACCATATTCTGAAACTGGAACATATGGCGGGTCGAAAAAAATGAAGTCTCCTGCTTCCGCATACTCTTTAAGCACATCCAAATAATCGCCACACACTATCGTAGCGTTTTTTAATGCCTCAGAAGCCTTTCTTAAAGTGTCTTCATCACAGATGTTCGGGCGTTTATATTTCCCATACGGAACATTGAACTGACCTTTTCGATTAACCCTATATAATCCGTTAAAACAAGTCTTGTTGAGATAAATAAATCTCGCAGCTGCCTCTACGCCGTCCAACTCCTGCCAATCCTGGCTTCTTACCTCGTAAAACATTTCTGATGTGTTTTCGTATTGTTTTAGCTTGGTAATGAGCTCCTCAACATTCGAAGCAATCTGTTTATACAAATTAATAAGTTCAGGATTGCTGTCTGCAATCACTGCCCTCTCAGGCTGTACTGCAAAGAACAGCGCTCCACCGCCAAAAAATGGTTCGATATATTTACCTGGATACTCTGGGATTCTTGGCACTAATTCTTTCAGCAGTTGTGTTTTCCCACCAGCCCATTTCACAACTGGCTTTGCTAATACCGTTATTGGCTTATCCTCACTTACACTGTCTGAAGAAGAAATGCTCATGATATCTTTAATATCGCATTTGAGTGCAACACATATTTTCTCGAGGATTTCAGTATTAACGTTTTCATTCTTTCCCAGCTTAGCCACAGAGGTATGACTGATCCCTGCGATTTCACAGAGATCTTTCTTTTTCATATTCCGATCTTTAAGCAAGCCCCATAATGGTTCATACGTAATTGCCACACTGTTTCCTCCTTCGTAATAAGTCATTTTTATTATACTCCCTCTTTTGGTTGCTTTCAACGAAAATTCAGCGATCACTGAATTGTATTAAATCCCAACTAAAACTGATGCTATCTCAACACCCCCGCTTTATTAAAACAACTATATCAACTCAACCTGTCCAAAAATCATCCCTGTCAACTCCAGATACCCCAAAAGTAGCTTTATCAACTCTCATTCTCATTTTCAGCACAAATTCACGGTGTCTTTGAGGAAACATATCAAAAGAAAAACTCCCGGGTCGAAACCCGGGAATAGCTTTATTTCAAGGCCTTCAAGGCCTCTTTCACTCAACTTTTGACATCAATACTACGCACTCCACATGCTCAGTATGTGGAAACTTATCAATACGCGCTCCGTCCTCCCCACTTCTTTGGTTTCTTCAGTGTGGACTTCTTCGTCGTTCTTCGCGGTTCGGCTTTTGCTTCTACTGTTGACTTTGCAGCTTTTGGTTTGCGTTTGACAACCTTAACAGAGCTGGTGCTGCGAGCAGGAGTCTTAACTTCCCGATCAAAATACTCGCAGCCGGTCTCGCTGCACACTTTCCCCTCTTCTGCGTGCATGCAGCGCTCTCCTGCCTTTGGGCAATAGACCCAGTCTTCTTTGTCTGTAACGAATGCTCTGCTCAACTTTTGAATTCCTTATAAATATCGCCAATATTCATGAGAGCACTCATGGCGGCAACACCTAATATCGTGATAATCGGGTGTCCCATGATGAATGCCACTACAGCTATTCCAAACATCTTTGCGACCTCCTTGTTTGTCCCCTCTTGATGTCATTATCGCAAAGGAGGTGTCCTGAAATCTTCCCTTTATCTCTTCCCGTTCTCTTCCTGCCACTTCTTATACTTATTCAGATCCATGTGCATGGCCTGCAGGATGATGCCCAGGATGGCCGCGTCGTCGAGAAGGCCTACGCCCAGGATGTACTCAGGCACTACGTCCATCGGATTAACTACGTAGATGAGTCCAGCGATGCCGAGGAGGATCGTGCTCAGTGAAACATCTGTGTACTGCTTCTTGATGTATGCGCGCAGCATGGAGAGCAGCACTGCCAGATCACTGGCTCTTTTGCCTACCTTCGGGATGAGCTTCAGCTTTTCTTCGAAGTCTCTGAAGAGGCCTTCCATCTTCACATCATCGTCCAGGAATGCCTTGGCCTTTTCTTTGTTCTCGTTCAGGGACTTCATCAGCTTCCGCTCGGAGTATTCTCTTTTTGTTTTCATATGGATAACCTCACTTTCTCTATTCATCAGTTGTTGGCTTTATTATATCAAATCAGTGGGATAAAAGAAAACGGCCAGCTTTCGCTGACCGTTCTTCTGATTGCTTTTGCAATTGGAGCTCTTGCATTGTGATTATATTACTTCAGACCAAGTTCTTCTGCTTTATCCATCGGCATGGCGACGAGATATGGCTGCTGTGCAGGGCCGTCGAGTGTTGAGGCCTCCCCTTCATGCCACTGATAGAAGAACCGCTCTGCGCTGTAGGTGTAGTAGCCGTCCTGGTACTGGTCACTGGTGTCATACGGATCGGCCAGGATCAGCACGTCGTCCGCGGAATTGTCTTCCTGGCAGGTGTCGATGCCGATGATGCACTGCCAGTGGCCGCCCCAGTCAGACCAGTCG
This sequence comes from Clostridiales bacterium, assembly GCA_015058145.1. GTDB lineage: Bacteria > Bacillota > Clostridia > Peptostreptococcales > Anaerovoracaceae > Lentihominibacter. The sequence continues at coordinate 21,688 of SVCX01000012.1, forward strand.
ACCATAATTGGAACCCCGTTGTCGATCATCTCAACGCAGTAGTCTTCAAAGTCCTGCAGCGGATCTTCGCTGTCGTCCCAGTTGAACTTTTCTGTCGTTGAGAAGTTGAACTCCGTGTACCAGCCCAGCTCATCCTTGAAGAAGCCGTTCATGCCTTCCGCGTCCGTGCCAGCATCTTCTGTGGTGCCGCTGAACTTGCAGATGGTGAGTTCGTCGTACTTGTTGACATCACCTCCGAACCAGTTCAGGACCATCACGCCGCAGGCCGGTCCGCAGGAGTATTCTGTGGACTGCTGATAAGATGCGAAGTTCGTGAGAATGTGCAGCGTTCCATCGCTTTCCATGTTGTAGTAGTCGTTGATTTTGAAGTATGGCGTGTCAGGATTGTCGCACCATCCATCGTAGCTGGAACCGCCGCCGGATGTAGTGTCATAACCATCAGGATATCCTAACAGGTGTTTTTCTGGAGCAGATGTGGATGCGGATTCAGAGTCGGTACTAGATGCGCCGCAACCATAGAGGCAGAAACTAAACGCCAGTATCAGGCATGCGATAACAGCCAAAAGCTTTGTTCTGTTATTCATTTTACTGAACCTCCTTATGTTTGTTTCTCTAACAACACAATTATACACCTGTTGTAAAGAGGGTCAGCAATAGTGCGTATCATCCCAGAATGAGGAACAATGACTGTTTAGGTCACCCGCCAAAAACCGTCTGCAATAATAATCATCCCAATTGAAAGCTTCCGGTCTATTTAGGTTATCACACATCCCGACTCCTTTATTCCAAAACTGCATACAGATAGGTGTAATTGATATTATTATGGATTTTTAACTGTAAAACCGATAACCTTGCCCCTGTAAGAGCCAAAATGGTGCGCAAATCATGGGTGATAAGATTATGACGTAGACCCAATCAATTTAGAAAATGCTATCTGGGTTGATAATTGTCGCAGACATGAAAATCAGCTCCGTTTCTTCTCTTTCTTCTGCTGTTTTCGTTCTTCTTTGAGGGCTTTCCGCTCCTCTTCCTCTTCCATGTAGCGGATGAGTTCGTAACGGCGCGCCATGACTTCATCTGTCGGCACGACGCGGTATTCTTCCATGTCCGGCAGCAGGTCGATGTAAACACTGTCGAAGTGGGTCTTTGCATCGTCGTTGATCTGCTTGTGCAGTTCCTTCAGACGGACCAGATCGACGGTGTTGCCGGCCGGAAGGAAGTAGATCTCCGCCCAGACTTTGCGTCCGGTCTTAATGACATCGATAGCTGTAATCTCGCAGCCTTCTGCCGTAAGCGTGGCTTTGCAGAGTTCTTCAACCTTGTCCCTGATTTCTTTATCCGGAGCAAAGAGCACCAGACTGCGCAGAGAATCAAAGATCATCTCAAGTGGCTCCTTGATCAGAACAATGGCCAGGATAATCGCGATGCCCGGGTCCACGTACGGACAAATAAAGGACAGCGACGTACGCATGAGGATCAGGTTCACCAGGAAAGCGCATCCCACGCCCAAAGTACTCAATGCGTCCAGCTTCCAGATGAACAGCTCTGCCTTGATGGACGGTGAGGAGTACTTCTTCTGAAAGCGCGTGAGCACCAGGTACATGATGACACACCCTGCGGATACGGCCAGCTCAAAGACAGCCAGCACGTTCGCGTCGACTTCGTTACCGCCGGAGAGAATCGTCTTCACACAATTGAGTACGAGTACTACATCGACACCCAGGAGGATGCAGTACTTGATCAGCACGAACAACGACTCTACCTGCGCGAATCCGTAGGGCTTCCGCTCCGTCATCGGCTTGTAGAGCAAAGGCACCAGAACGATGAATGGTCCGATCATGACCAGATCGGCGATGTCGTAAACACAGTCCATCAGAACGGCCTTGGAGCCTGTGTAGATGGCGAAAAAGATCTCTGCCAGCAGGAACATGATGCTCCCTGCAAGGGATAAGTTCAGAATTTTCTTTTCCGTTTTGAGTTTTTTGTCTTTTTCCGTAGTGTTGTTGATATTGGTTTCCGTATCTGTTTCCATAATATCTTGTGGAATCTCTGATGTTTCTATATGATTCCCCTCTTGATACTAATGTAATCCATGAAAGCGTATTAGCTCAATTACATATTTGCTGTTATTTTGTATTAGTTTGTTGTCTTGTAATGAATGCCTTTCATGCATTACAATATGACTGAAATGAGACGATTTTTCAGAGGTGTCATAAACAACAGGAAGTGGATCGTTCCCCTGTTCATAGCTGCTGCTCTGGTCTGCGGTTACTGCAGAGGTCTTGTCGCGGTTAATTATGACATGAACGACTACCTTCCGGAGCACGCGCCGTCTTCAGTTGCCCTCGATGTAATGAGCGAAAACTTCGACGGTGCGATTCCCAATGCCCGCGTCATGGTCAAAGCTGATAGCGTCAAGGAAGTCCGCGACATCAAGAAACAGATTGCGGACGTGGATGGCGTGATCGAAGTGACTTGGCTCGATGATTCCTATGGAAGCTTCTTGCCTTTGCATATGTATCCGAAGACACTGGTGAAGAGCTATTACACCGATGGACACGCCCTGCTGACAGTGACCATCGACAAGAACAAGCGCATTCCGGCTGTCAACACGATCCGGGAAATCTGCGGCGATGACTGCGCCATGACGGGCTCGGCGGTCAGCACGGCGGTAGCGACGGAGAGCACGATCAAAGAAGTCAAAATCATCACCATCCTGGCTGTCCTCTTCGGGTTGCTGGTTCTGGTGTTCACGACGGCATCCTGGGTCGAGCCGCTCATGATTCTGTTCGGGCTCATCGTTGCGGTGCTTCTCAACGCCGGAACGCATATCATATTCGGCGAGATATCCTTTGTGACGAACGCTGCGGGAAACATCCTGCAGATGGCGGTATCGCTGGACTATTCCGTCTTCCTGATCCATCGGTATGAGAAGTGCCGGCGGGCGCAGGTGGGCGCAGGTGCTGGCAGGACCGGTGTGGACACTGTGAAGGCCATGGAAGACGCCCTCGTTGAATCGGCATCCTCCATCCTGTCCAGCGGTCTGACAACGGTCATCGGTTTTGCTGCCCTCATCACAATGCAGTTCCTGATCGGTCCGGACCTGGGTCTCGCCCTCGCGAAAGGCATCCTGATCAGTCTGATTACGGTCTTTCTCTTCGTGCCGGGACTCGCGCTCATGCTGACACCGCTCATCGACTGCACCATGCACCGCCCGCTGCTGCCGTCCTTTACAGGCCTCGGACGCATCGTTGCAAAAGCTATGGTGCCGCTGGCTTTGGTTTTCTGCATTATCATCGGGCCGGCCTTTTACTTCAGCACCCAGAACGACTACTTCTACGGCGCATCCCACATCTTCGGCCCGGGCACCCAGTACGGCGACGACACCCAGAAAATCCGCGACACCTTTGGCGTCCAGGACACCTACGTACTCCTCATCCCGAAGGATGATGCAAAAGCAGAACGCGCTCTTGTTCGTGAGCTGAAGGACATGGACAATGTGATCAGTGTAACGGGGATGACATCCCTGCGCGGATTCAGCATTCCATCTGAAATGATGCCTTCCTCCGTGGCGTCACAGCTGGAATCTCAGGACTGCCGGCGCATGCTTTTGTCTGTTTCGGTGGATTATGAAGGCACGCCGACTTGGAAACTGGTGCGCGGCGTGCGCGCAGCCACAGAAAAGTATTATCCGGGCGAGTACTTTCTGGCCGGCGAAGGTGTAAGCACGTATGATCTGAAAACGACGGTCTCTGCCGATATGATCAAAGTCAATCTGATTGCCATCTGTGCTGTGCTGTTGATTCTGATGTTATTGCTGCGCGGATTCGTGCTGCCTGTGATCTTGGTCACGGTCATCGAGACTGCGATCTGGATCAATTTCGCCCTCCCGTTCTTCGCGGGAAAGGCTGTGTTCTACACAGCGTATTTGATCGTCTCATCGATCCAGCTGGGCGCAACCGTCGACTACGCAATCCTGTTCACCATGCAGTTCAGAAAGATTATCGGGGCCGATGACGGCAGCGCACTCACAATGCGCGAGGTGACGATCCGCACCATTGCAGAAACGGCGCCGTCCATTTTCACCTCCGGCGTCACCATGACCGTAGTCGGCTTTCTGCTTTACTTCATCTCCTCCCATGGTGTCATCTCACAGCTCGGTTACTTCCTCGGCGCAGGCACCCTCCTGTCTATGACCCTTGTGTTCTTCGTCCTGCCAGGGCTGTTGGGTCTGTATTACCGCCGCAGAAAGGAATTGAAACGATAAAAAAGTGCCAGGAACCGCACTTTCTGTGTGTGTTTCCTAGCACTATTTGCTTTTTCAAATCGCTGACGGATTCATAAAAAACAACTCCGGAGCCGTATCTCCGGAGAAGTTTCGTGAGACTATGATCTCAACCGCTTTTCGCCTATTTGTATTATAACAAAGCAAGAAAAAAAGTCAACTATATGTTGTAAATAATTTCCATTTAAGGTAATATATTCTTGTTGCTACATCCAGACTGGCAACAGAAAGGAGGTGAGACTATGAATATGTCAACCGCTTTTCTGATTTCGCTCGCAGCAAGTGTAGCTGCCTTCTGCATTTGCAAGTGGCTGGAGCGATTTTTAAAGTAGCAACCAGTCCATTAACTCCGGAGCCGTATCTCCGGAGTTTTCTACCACTCCTCGTTAAAACACCCTGAAATTTCCGATGAACGGCAATGGTTCGTCGCTCATCTTCACAGCGCGGACGATACCCCAGATGGTAAATGCGAATGCAAACATGGCGATGATCCCCGCTGCATAGCCGATGATGCCGCCGATGCGGTTTCCTGTGGACACCAGAATCCCGACGATGTTCAGCGCCAGCGCCTGATTCAGGTGCTGTTTCAGAATGCGGTCATTCCTGTCGCCAAATACAAACGCGATGATCCATCCGATCCACGTAATATAACTGATTACTGAAAACAGTTTGATGTTCTTGTTCATTGCAATCCCTTCTTTCCCTTAAATTCGTGACACCTACAGCACCCAAAATCCGCCTGTGCCGACGGTCTTCTTCGCCTTCTTCAGCTTGGACTGTTTCGCTGCCTTGCGCGGCTGAGCCTTCACCCCTTTTGTTGCCTTTGCAGGGGCCTTTGTATTTTTAGATGTTTGCTTTTTCAGAATACTCATCTCATTCCTCCCGCTTTCGTGCTTTTGTATATTATACCATACTGTTTCCCCTTCCTTGCACTTTCCCCTTCATTTTGGTACACTTCTCGTGGCTCAGGAGGAACGACACGCATGCAGGACAGCAAAGGCAACAGCAACAAAGACGACAAACGCATATATATTCTCAGTGAGGAGCGGCCGGCAAAGGCAATCGTGAGCCTGGGCGTTCCTTTGGTTTTGGGTATGTCCATTATGGTTCTCTACAATCTGGTGGACACCTTTTTTATTGGGCTGCTGCACGATGATTACCAGATGGCGGCGGTCAATCTGGCCTATCCGGTCATGATGATCATGATCGCCATTTCCAATATGGTCGGCGCCGGCGCGTCGTCGCTGATTTCCAGAAGCATGGGCTCCGGGGATTTCGGGAAGGCATCCCACACGCTGACGGCAGGTTTTCTGCTGACGGTGATCAACAGCGCCGTCGTTGCTGCGCTGGGCTTGTTGCTTTTGCCTGCCATCGTCGATGGATTGGGAGCCAAAAGCAATACCTTTGGCTTCACATCCCAGTATGTGATGATTATCCTGATTGGAAGCATCTTTGTTATGGGCAATTACACCTTCGGACAGCTTTTGCGCAGCGAGGGTTCTGTGAAGTATTCCATCGCGGGGATGATTGCGGGAACAGTGGCGAACATCGCCCTGGATCCTCTGTTCATCTTCGGTCTGGGTCTGGAGATCAAAGGCGCCGCCATCGCTACGGTGCTCGGCAACGCCATCGGCATGGGCATTTCCCTATGGTACTATGCCGCGAATAAGACATTGCTGCGGCCGGCGGTGCAGTACATCCGCCCAACTGGCGAGATTCTGAAAGAAATCTTCTGGGTCGGCGTGCCTGCGGCGTTGGAGACGTTGCTCACGTCCGTCGCTTTTATCGTAAACAACAACCTGGCCGTCGCCTACGGGGAGCTGACCGTTGCGGCCATGGGTATCGCCCAGAAAATCATGTCTCTGGGCAACTATATCTACCAGGGGTTTGCAGCCGGTTCCCAGCCGATCATGGGCTACAATTACGGCGCAAAAAATTACCACCGGATGCTGCAGGTTCTCAAAGCAGGTGTTCTGGTGGTAAGTGGTATTGAGCTGTTTGTAATGCTGATCTACGGGGTCTTCGCTCCGCTTCTTATAGATATCTTTACGAATTCACCGGAGGTCATTGCCACAGGGAGCAAAGTCCTCCGGGCAATCATGTGCATTCTGCCTTTCGTCGGCGCTGTGTCCATGAGCCGCATGTCCTTCCAGTCTATGGGCAAACCCCAGTACGCCTTCGGCATTACTCTGGTGCGGCAGCTGATTCTGTACATCCCGCTGCTTTTGCTTCTGGATCACGCCTTCGGATTTGACGGCATGATCTGGGCCCAGCCTGTGACGGAAGTCATCATGATGGCCGCCTCCGTGAGTCTGCTGGTCCGCGTCATCCGCCGGGAGCGCGCACAGCAGTCTGACCATCGCGCCTGACATCTGCGATTTGATTCGCCGCGCCTGACGGCCGTTCCGTTATTCGATCACGTTTCCGAAGAGCAGTCCCTTCTTGTTCAGCAGTTTCGGTGTGCCGATGCGGAAAGTATTTCCGCCTGCCGTCGGTTCGATGCAAGCCTGGTTGGCGCTGAGTGTTCCGCTGAGGGTCATGTACATAGAGGCGTCGCTCAGATCCCAGTCATAGGCCTGGGCGATCAGCCTTTGCATCTCGCAGTAGCCCAGGGTGATGGCCTCGTCGCAGGTCGGCGCGTTGGTGTTCACGAACCAGGCGTCCTCTGTCTCTGTGACCGCCCAGTTCAATTCGAAGTTCTTCATCAGCCGTACGCGGACGGTGATTTCTCCGCCGACTTCCAGACCTGTACCGACGACTTCTCCGTCCGCCATGCAGGCGTGGATGTCTCCCATGGCCAGCAGCGCGCCCGGTACCCGGACCGGCAGCCACACAGTCACGCCCTTTGTGATGATGTTGCTGTCCATGTTGCCGCCGCAGTTGGATGCGTGAGCGGATGGAATGTCCTCGCCGTTCGGCGCTACACCGATGGTACCGACCATCGGATTGATTGGTATTTTCACGTCTTTGTAGATGGCCTGACCGTCCTCGATTTTGAGAATTCTCGTGCGTGGATCGCTGTTCTTCCAAAGAGGCCCACAGTCTTCGCAGATGATTACTGCGCCACTGTCTTCCACCTGGACATCCAGAATGTCCACCGCCAGCACGTCGCCGGGCTCCGCCCCATTGATATACAAAGGCCCCGTCGTCGGGTTGGAATGGCTGTAGTCCGCATGATACGGCACATCGCTGTCCTCGGTTACCAGCCCCTCGAAGCAGTCCTTCGTGACGAACTTGACCGTTTCACCCGGATCCGCGTAATCGATTGGTGTGTTGTCTTTTGAGAATTTGTATGTGAATTGTGTCAGTGTTTTCATTTTTGCTCCTCTTCTTTCTGTCTGTTCCCTATTCCGGCACCGCTGCTTATGCGACAAAGGCCTTCCAGTTCTTCACGCTGTACAGCGGGATGAGTGGTATCATGATCGGCACGGTCTTAACGTACTTCTGGTAGACCGGATCGTCGCCGTAGTTGCGGTCCTGTCGCATTTCCAGCCTGCGCGCACCGCTAAACATAACGTATGTTATGCCAACCAGTCCCAGAATCGCGATGATCCACTGCAATGCTCCCTGCAGGTATGGAATTCCTGCGATAAACACCCCTGCCCAGAGCACCAGTTCACCCAGATAGTTCGGACATCTGACGATTCTGTACAGTCCCGTATCTACAAAGCGACTCGGGTTCTTTTTCTTGGCTGCATTCTTCTGCATATCTGCTGCGATTTCCAGCAATACGCCCAGAATCATCATGATCAATCCAATCCATGCAGCCGCCACATCCGGTGCAATCATCGCTGCTCCCTCTTCAATCAGATTCGCTGTATTCTCCAGCCGGAACGTGAACGGACTCGTCTGCAGGAAATACAAAATCGCACAGGATACCCAGATTGCGATTTTCACACCCGGTGCGATGCTTTTGCTTCTGTCGTTCTCAGGTTTCAATATCTTGTTGTAGGCCGCGCTCTTCATCTCGCGGATCATCAGATATCCGCCCAGCCGCACGCCGTATACGATGAACACAATGCAGGCGATCCACGTCACCGGCGTCATGATTCCGTGGAACAGAATCAGCAGCGTAATGCCGATGCCGGCCACCGCAAATCCATAGCCCACCGAAAAGAAATAAACATATCTCCAGAAACCCACCGCGCAAAGCAGCAGACTCACTGCGAGTATCACTATGTAAGTCATCAGATATCTCCTTTTGCTGTTATTCTAGTGCACCTATACTCTACCACAAACTCCATTTCAGCAAAAGAGCCGCCTTGATCCTGCCACCGGTGTAAAAAACCTCAATGTTAAGGTCATTTCTCACTACTTTTTCTTTAGTCGTCAGTGGATTGTTGCGCTGATTACCATTATTTTACATTTTATTCCAGAAGAATTGTACTAATGTGTAAAACACGAAAAAAAGATAGTGAATTCTCACTACCTCTCATAGCCATTATTACACCAAATCGCAGAAAAAAGCTCACTGACTCAAATATGGAGAAAAAATGGGTGTAACTTTTTCCGGAAACGAGCAAAAGTTACACCCACCTTGCCGAAACACACACTGATCCGCACTTATTTTTTCAGTTCTTTCCGCTTTCCGTTGACTTCTCTATCCTTCCTACACAAACACCATCTGCAAAAGCATCATATACACGGCTGTCCCCAGCACGACGCTCACGATGGTGTTGCGCTTCCACAGGTAGGACGCGACAACGACTGCCATAGCGATGAGTTCCGGGATACCGTGGGTGCCGCCGAGAATCGAAACATCCCGCAGGCAATATACGATCAAAAGCCCCATAGCGGTGTATGGAATCACCTTGCCCAGGTAGAGGATGAAGTCAGGCACCTTGGCGCTGCGGCCGAAGATGATGACTGGCACAATACGTGTGGCGAAGGTGGCTGCGCCCATGACGAGCATAATGATCAAAGCATGTCCGTAATCAGGCATCCCCATCACCTCCTGTCTCCGCTGAATTGGCAGTCTCCTCCTGACTGGTCACCGCTACCCGGCCAGTCTCATCTGCCAGCTCCGACGGTTCCGCCGACTCAATCCGCTTCCGCATCACCGTCATGGTCAGAACGATGATAACCATAGCCGGAATCAGGAAAATGTCCGGTCCGAAGATCAGTCTGCACAAAAGCGTAGCGAATAGCCCGGTAAGTGCCGGGATGTGATTTTTGGTATCGATCCATTGCTGCAGGAAGACGGTGGTGAACAGGGCTGTCATAGCGAAGTCGATGCCCGTGGAATTGAAGCTGAGAAGCGTTCCGACGCAGCCGCCGAGAACGCATCCAAGCAGCCAGGACAGTTGGTCAAACAAGGTGACCAGCAAGCGGTAGCCGCTGACATTGACCCCTTCCGGCACGTCGTCTTTGCTCAGCATGGCGTAGGTTTCGTCACACAAAGCATAGAAAAGATACCACTTCCGGGCTCCTTCCCTGCTGTAGCGTCCAATCATGGAAATGCTGAAAAAGATGTGCCTGGCTGAGACCATCAGCGCGGTCAGTCCGGACATCAAGACAGAGCCGGTGCTCATCAGAGCGATGCTGACGAACTGGACCGTGCCGCTGAAAATAATGATCCCCGATGCGAGAGACCAGAGCGGTCCAAACCCGTGCTTTTGCATGAGGAGTCCGAACCCGATGCCGAGTACGATGAAGGTCACCATAATCGGGGATGAAGTCTTAAGCGCCGAGGATATTTCTTTCTTAGTGATGTTGAAATTTTTCGTGTTCAAATTCATATGGAACGAGCAGTGCCCGCAGTGTCCTCTGTGCCTGCAATACCCACAGTACCCGCAGTGCCCGCTATTCGCCCTTCTTCTGGTTGAGTGTTTCCATGTAGTCTATGACCACCACGCAGTCCGGCTGCACATTCTGCAAAACCTTCACCATCTGCTTCTCCGGGATGGCGACGCATCCGGCGGTGTATGGATTGTAGCCGAGGCAGTGCAAAAAGATTGCAGAGCCTTTGCCCGGGGTGCATTTCTCATTCCAGCTGATGTTCAGGCAGTACAGATAGTGTGGATTGTACTGAACAAGATGCTCGCTGGCGCTCTTGTTCAGATCCGGGTCGTCTTTGATGCTGACCATTTCATTGTAGTGGTGGCCCTCTCTCTGGTCGCCGGACCAGTAGTCATCCTTGGTGACCTGGTAGTATTCCATTGTGCTGCCAGGATCTTCCGCGATGCCGAAGGCCTTGGTGAACTTGTATGTGCCAGTCGGCGTCTTTCCGTCGCCTTC
>SVCX01000068.1 GCA_015058145.1 Clostridiales bacterium
TAAAGAAGAGGACGGCAAGCTGATCGTCAGCAAAGATAACTACCAATCGGGACAGAAGATGCGGCAGCCTCAGGCGGCGGCGGTCATCATAGACAACAGCACCGGATACGTGGTCGCCATGACCGGCGGCAGAGGAGCCAGAGGAAAGCAACTGTACAACAGAGCGACGAGTCCGCGTCAACCGGGATCGTCCATCAAACCGCTGGCAGCATACGGCCCTGCCTTGCAGCAGAGCGCCGAGTTGGCAAAGGAGGGTGAGAAACCTTCCCTTAAGGTCATCGGCAAGGATAAATGGGGCGATTACATTACCGCAGGCAGCATCATCGATGATGCGCCGCTGAAACTGGATGGGAAGACTTGGCCGCGGAATGACGGAGGCGGATACAGCGGTCCGATGACATTGCGAAAAGCGGTGCAGCAGTCCGTCAATGTCGTCGCAGTCAAGGTGTTCCGTCAGTTAACGATCGATTATTCCATTGAAATGCTGCAGAAAGTCGGCGTCTCCTCACTCGTACTGGAGGGGGAACCAAACGATAAGCACGATGCGCTGACACTTGGCGGCATGACGAAGGGCATCAGTCCTCTTGAGATGACCGCTGCATACGGAACATTTGCCAATGGCGGCGTCTACAGGGAACCGATTTTCTACACACAGGTCGTCGACAGCCGCGGTGTATCAGTGCTGGAAAATGTGCAGGAAGAAGAGAGAGTATACGACGATTCCGTCGCTTGGATTATGACAGATATCCTGAAGTCTGCCGTCCAGTATGGTACGGGACAGAATGCCAAGGTTGAAGGATGGGATGTCGCCGGGAAGACGGGAACCACATCTTCCAAGTATGACATCTGGTTCTCCGGATTCACGCCGCGCTACACCATGGCTCTGTGGATGGGCAGCGACGTGAACATTGAACTCGCAAATTACTCATCCGCCGCGGCCGCGTTCTGGTCAAATATCATGACCGCTGTCTGCAAAGGACTTCCGGGCGAGCACTTCTCCAGTATGCCGCCAAGCGTGGTGAAGGTGAACGACGAATATTACGCGAAGGGGACGGAACCGCGGCTGCCGGAGGAGCCGTCTGTCACACAGACGGATGAAAACGGCAATCCAATGACAACGACTCAGACTACCGCACCGAATGCCACGGAGAGCGACGGGGAAGACGAGGAAGTTGAAATCTATTGATATCAAGCAACTGTTCTTTAGATGCATTTACAGCAGGGGTTCAAAGAGGACCTCTGCTTTTGTGTTATAATAAATATATAGGGATTAGTGCCAGGTGACCGGAAGAAGAGGGGTGAAAAGCATGAAGGAAAAACGCAGCAAAAGCATCAATAAAATTATGACCGTTCTGGTCGTGCTGGGATTCGCGATTATTGCGGGGATGTTTATTTACTCGTCCAATCTGACGGAGTACGAGGGGACTTTGGAGGAGAACGTAACTTACGAGATTCCGGAAGGGTATGTGCTACAGGAGTCTCAGGAGAACGATGCTGATGACAAGACCTATGTCCGTGAAGGTGAGAACACTCTGGAAACAATCAATGTATATTATTACGGACTTGGAGAATCTGACAACTATCCAATTGACGAAACGATCCTCAAAGAGGGAGACACAAATGTCGGGGTATATCGGGATGACTGGAGCCATGAATATGGCAACGGCCTGTACTTCACAATCTATCACGGCGACGAGAGTTATCTGGTAGAGTACGTCTGTCAGAGAACAGACAAGAGAAAGTATTACGACTCCTGTTCCGAAGAACAGGAGGATGAAATAGTGTCCTTCATCAAAACGTTCGATTACCACCGGCCTGCCAATGAAGATGTGGGCAATGCGTTCCAGCGGTTGTACGCGAACTTCGGTGTAGGCGGGATCGTCGTGCTGGGATTGACGTTACTGTTCTTCATCGGGTTTCCAATCGCCTTCGCCATCGGTTCTTTGATTGGAGGCAAAGGCAAACGCAATGGGGAGAGCGAGTGCTCTGACGAAGGCGATAAGGTCATCAGCAGCAAAGACCTTCATGAGGACATGAACCGTGAGCGGGCAGCCAAAGGTGAGGAGAACATTCCGGCCATCAATACGGTGCAGGGAGCGAGTACAAGCAACCTGGCCAGGAGAGATCATTCCTGGAGCAGCGTGCCGGATTTCTTCATCAAGATGTTCCGCAAAAAATAAAAAAGCCTACATGATGCAGGCAGGTGTCGGCGCGCGGCTCTTATACGAAGAAGAATGCTGCGCCGATGATGACATACGCGACGACTAGCTGAAGGCCTTCCAGCCAGTTTGATTCTCCGTCCGCCGCAACACGATTGGCGATGAGAACGGATGCGGCCAGAGCGACCAGCTCGAACGGGGTGAACACAATACTCATCGGCGTGAAGCAGAGACTGAGCAGAACCAATACAGGAATCACGAACAGGATGATTTGCAGACTGGATCCGAGAGCAATCTCGACCGCTGCGTTCATCTTGTTTTTGATTGCCATAATTACCGCTGAAGAGTGCTCTGCAGCGTTGCCTATGATCGGTACCAGAATGATGCCGACAAACGCTGTCGAAAGACCGGCCTTCTCAGCCATCGGTTCAATGGTTCCGACGAAGATTTCCGACAGGATGGCAATACATATAGTGGACGCGACCAGCAGGCCGATGGCGAATGGAAGCGTCATCGAAGGCTTCTCCTCGTCGTCTGTTGTGATCGTCTCCTCGTAGAGATAGCGGTGGGTGACGAAGCAGAAGACAAACTGCATGATGTAGACCAGAAGCATCAGCAGCGCGACGATGATGCTGAGCCCTTCAAAGGAAGTGGTCAAAACTCGTTCCGGCATCGTATGAGTGAAGATGGCCGGAATGGATAACCCTAGGACGGCCAGGAGCAGCATGCTCGATGTGATGTTGATGGAGTTTCTGTTGAAGGTCTGCGTCTTGTACTTCACTCCTCCGCACAGCATGGACATGCCGAGTACCAGCAGGATGTTGCCGATTACAGAGCCGGCGAGGGACGCCTTGACGACGTCGAACATCCCCGCCTTCATGGCGACAAACGCGATGATCAGTTCTGTCGCGTTACCGAAGGTTGCGTTCAATAGGCCGCCGATTTTCTGACCGCAAAAACATGAAATCACATCGGTGCTCTTTCCCATGATTCCCGCCAGCGGAATGATGGCGAGGGAACTGCACGCGAAAAGAAGAGGGGCTGAAAGCCCCATCAGCGATCCAATGATTGAAACCGGCAGAAATACCAGCAGTGGATACAGAAATTTCATTTTACGCTGTCGCCTTCCCGTTCACTTATTCACTTACGGCGTCGCCTTCTTCATCCTCAGCCCAGAGGGCTTCGTTCAGCAGTTTCCACATTTCGCCGTATCCTTCGGAAGCCGGCGTGACAGGTTTCGGAATATTGTTTTCCATATTGACCTTGATCTCGCCGTTCTTCGACATCAGTATAACACGATTTCCGAGAACAAGGGCCTCTTGAATGTTGTGTGTGATAAAAATCACCGTGGCGTTTTCCTTCTCTTTGATTCGGATCAGTTCTGCCTGCAGTTTGTTTCTCGTCATGGCATCCAGCGCGGCGAAAGGTTCGTCCATCAGGACGATCTTCGGTTTCAGAGCCAGACCCTTGGCGATGGCCACACGCTGCTTCATGCCGCCGGAAAGCTGGTGCGGATAAAGATCGCCTTTGCCGGCGAGTCCAACCAGTTCCAGATGATCTTCAGCGATGCGGTCCAGTTCCTCCTTGTCAGTGATGCCGTTGATCTTCAAAGGATACTGGATGTTCTTCTTCACGGTTTTCCATGGGAACAGCTGCTCGAAAGTCTGGAAGATCATCATGCGGTCTATGCCCGGTTTGGACACAGCCTCTCCTTCGACAAGAATCTCGCCTTCGTAATCCTCGAATCCGGCGATGCAGCGGATCAGTGTGGTCTTGCCGCAGCCGGATGGTCCCAGAATCGTGAGAAAGTCCCCTTCGTTCACGGTAAGGTTGAGGTGGTCCAGAATGTTTCTTGCGTTCGGTCCATCGTGATAGTTTTTGACGAGATTACGCACTTCTAGGAGTGGGGTTTTGTTCATGTCTGTCATTG
>SVCX01000069.1 GCA_015058145.1 Clostridiales bacterium
AAAGCTCTTGCGGAGAGCAACATGACTATGACTGACTTAGCGAACAGCACAGGAATTACCTATAACATGATAAAAAAATACTGCGCAGGAAATGCGGAACCAACCGTTTCCTACGCACTGAAAATGGCCGAAGAACTGAATGTTTCCATCGATGAGTTGATGGATCACAGAGCTCCGGAGCGTAAGAACATGTTCCGGAAAGTCTTCGAACACGACTTCACTTACATCGAAGGCTTCATGCGCGTAGTCCGCAGGCTGCCGAACAAGGAAGCTCTCGTAGATCCGCACACCGAGACATCCTGGACCTATAGCGAGCTCAACGCGGAGGTGAACAAACTGGCCAACGCCCTTCTCGATCACAACGTGGAGAAGAAAGACGTTGTTCTGTTCCAGCTGCCGAACCGTCCGGAATTCGTCTTCCTGTATCTCGCTCCTCAGAAATTTGGCGCGGTAACAAGTCCTGCGAATCCGGGATTTGCACCGGAAGAATCAAAGGTGTGTCTGGAATCCAGCAAGCCAAAGGTGTACATCTACGATGAATCAAACAGAGAAAACTCCATCAAGGCTCTTGAATCTCTGGACGAAAAACCGGAAATTGTTATCATGGTTGGCGAAGGAGAACTGCACGAGGGACACGTCCGCTTCAGCGATTTCGTTGCAGATTATCCTGACACGGAACCGGTCACGAACTTCGAGCCATACATCTATGATGAGATGATGCGCCTGTACACATCCGGCACTACCGGAAAGCCAAAGGGAGTTCCTTTGTATAACGCAAACGAAGTGCTCACTTGCCATGACGTTATGATGCACTTCCCGATGAACGCTACTGACGCAACTATGAATACAACCCCTTGGTTCCACCGCGGCGGAATCCATTCCGGCGGCCCTGCTCCGACATTCTTCGCCGGAGGAAAGGTCGTTATCATGAGATCCTTCCAGCCACAGCTCGCGCTCAAGAACGTACAGAAATATGGCGTAACATTCCTGATCGGCGCACCGTCCATCATGAAGATGCTGGTCAGACAACAGGAAAAATTCGGCGCTGACCTTTCCTCCCTGAAAGGCATCGTAACCATGGGCGCTCCATTCGAAAGAACAGACTGCATCCGCGTTCAGGAAGTCCTGACACCGAACATCTTCAATGGATACGGCACGACTGAGACGTTCTGGAACACCTTCCTCAGACCTTACGAGCTGCCTGAGATGGCCGGAACCGCAGGCCGCGCCTGCACTGACGATGACGTGAGAGTCGTCAAGGCTTACGAAGACAAATTCGCAGATCCTGATGAAATGGTCGCGATGGATGAGACAGAGATCGGCGAAGTCATCATCAGAACGCCGAAGTCATCCTACTGCTATTACAATAACGACGAAGAAGAGCAGAAGAAATTCCACAATGGATGGATGTACACCGGCGACCTGGCAACCTGGGACAGAAATCAGTTCGTCACAATTGCCAGCAGAAAGGACGACATGATCATCTCCAGCGGCGAGAACATCTATCCAACCATCGTAGAAGAAGCGCTGAATCTGCACCCGAGAGTACACCAGACAGCTGTTACGGGCGTTCCTGACAAAGTCAGGGGAGAAGTCGTCGTCGCCTACGTCGTACCGGAAGATGACGACCTCACCGTATCCGACATGGTGGAATTCTGTCTGGAGTCCGATCATCTGTCGGTTTACAAGAGACCTCGTTACTACAGGTTTGTAAAAGAACTGCCTATGACTGCCACAGGGAAACTGCAGCACTACCTCGTGAAGGAAATGGCGCTGGCTGACATGGAAGACGGACGTCTGAAGCTGGCGATGAAGAAAGAAGGTTAAAAAGAAAAGCGGGTCAGATCGACCCGCTTTTGTTATTCTGCAAACCGCTTCAGCTTACCTGCCATGTCGGCCCACGCGCCCCACCCTTCGGTGAGAATCTTCCTGCCGGCGTACATGGACGCCAGAGAATCATCCAGCGGCGGAGCGATTTCAACGATATCAAACCCGATGATGTTCAGTTCTGCGAAAAGCTTCTGAACCAGTGTCATTGCCATTCTTGAGGTCAGTCCGCCGAACTGCGGCGTTCCCGTTCCCCCCGCATAGGCAGGATCGAGTGCGTCTATGTCGAAGGTCAGGTATACTTTGTCGAACGGTTTCATTTTGCTGATGCAGTCATCGGCAACAGCCTCAATGCCCTCATGATAACAATTGTACGCCGTTTTGACCTGAAGGTTTCTGTCTCTGCTGAATTCGAATTCATCCGGTTCAATGGATCTGATTCCAATGAAATAGAGATTCTTTTCTGATTCAATGTTGGACATTTCCAGCGCCCTCTGCTCTGTGGATCCGTGGGAAAGGGGATCTCCTTCCAACTCGTAGCTCAGATCCATGTGCGCGTCAATGTGGATGATTCCGAATGGCTTATCCAGTGCCGCGTTCACGCCTCGCTCCACCGGTATCGTTACAGAGTGATCTCCTCCGATCATCGTGAAGCGAACACCGTCTTTCACGAGATTTTCCACATAGTCCTGCACTTCTGCGAAGACTTCGTCCCTGGCACCTTCGAAATTACCTGCATCCAGAACCGAGAAATCGTCAAAGTAATCCAGCCGTTCCGTGCACGGCGTTGCGTGGTCTGTGTTTGCCCGGAGCATATCCGGAGCCTTTGCAGCGCCGCCTCTGTAGCTGACGCCTCCATCGTAAGGGATGCCGAATATCACGGCGTCCACGTCTGTCGCCTTTGCTTCCGGTTTGTTCAGACCGAACCAAGTCTCCGGTTTTGTTGCGTATTCATTCTTCTGATTCATGTTCTTATCCTCCAGATTTTTTTGCTGATATGACGCGTTATTTCATGTTGATAAACACGAGGCCGATAACACAGATTCCAACACCCACAAGCTTATTCCAGTGCAGCGGCTCATGATAGAGAATCAAACCAACCACGAGCAGCGCTGCTGCCAGAAAGACGGATTGAATAATGGCTGCCGTACTGACCTGCCACCCAGCCTTGTAAGCGAAGATGAATCCTACTTCCAGACCAACCAGAACCAATCCGAAGACGAATGGTACCCAGTTGAGTTTGCTGTACTCCATAAGCAGATTCGCTCCGCCGCGATTGAGCGCGAAATATAATCCGGCGCTGCTGACTAACGCGATGAAATATGTGACGGTAAGTGCAGCCAGCGGATCAATCCCCGACGGCATTGACTTCGCACAGATCTGATACATCACATTCGCGACAACGACCAGCGCAATCGGCCATACATATGCAACCATATTATACTCTCCTTTTCTTTACTTCTTCCTTTATCATTATTATAATAAGAGCACAATCATAAAGTAAAACGCGAATTACTTTAGAAAAACTCAAGGGTTTCTTTATGCAAAGGCAAGGAGTCACAATATGGAAAAGATGAATGCGGAAGTATTTCTGAAAGTCGTGGAGACAGGAAGTTTTAAGAAAGCAGCTGATCTGCTGAATTACACGCAGGCCGGCGTCAGTTATATCATTAATGCGATGGAAGAAGAGTACAGCGTCAGATTGTTTTACCGGGAACACGGCGGCGTTCGTCTCACAGATAATGGCGTGGAGCTTCTTCCTTTGATCCAACAGCTCGACAGAGACGAGCACTTCATCCGCGAGAAAATCAACGCAATCAAAGGGCTCTCTTCCGGAACCATCCGCGTTTCAACGTTCAACAGCGTATACGTTCGGTGGCTTCCGGGAATTCTCCACGAGTTTGAACAGAAATACCCTGGGATTAAAGTCGAGGTCGTCAGTTGTGAAGACAACACGGAGAACGAGCGCATGATCTTCCAGCGTGAAGTGGACTGTGGTTTTCTGGTGGGACCACCGTCTCTTGATATCGATGCCATCGACCTTGCTGAAGACGCACTCATGGCTGCGGTTTCCCCTGACCATCCATTCGCTCACCGCAAGTCATTCCCATTAAAAGAGCTGCCGAAGCAGCCCTATATCATGATTTCTTTTGATAAATCTGATTTTTATGATCTT
>SVCX01000013.1 GCA_015058145.1 Clostridiales bacterium
TTATTGCAATGAATTTCCTTATAAGTGACAATATGGGAGACAACAGACGGCGTCAAATTTCAGGATGCAGTATTTGCAAGGCATACGGGCTCCTGAGAAGATAGTTCGGCTGTAATGTGACTCACCATATACCATGACGAGGGTCGCTGCGATAAGGCAGCGATCTTTTTTCAGTGTAAAATGGCAGCGTCAGCTTGACAGGATCTTGCCCACGAAGTATGACAAGTTATACAAATCATACTAAGTCAGGAGGGATAATATGACAGCGCCGAAAGGAAAATACGCATGGACGGCTACAGTCGGCGAGAAGGGGCAAATCGTGATTCCCAAACAAGCAAGGGCACTTTTTGATATAAAACCGGGGGACACGCTGCTGCTTCTCGGAGATGAAGAACGGGGAATCGCAATCGCTCCGGCCGGTGATCGAACCTATGAAAAAGACATCGGATAAACTTGTCTATATTTCTATGGGGACGGTCAATCAAAACAGGGATTTTTACCGAAACTGCATACATGGCCTGCGGCGGAGCGGCTGAGGCCAGATCGTTTCTGGAACAGTTAGTGGGTGAATAATGGATTGCGCTCAGCTTATGAGTTAACATGAGTTTCTTTTAAGGCACTTGCATTTGCGGGATTGTAAATATAGCGCTGCTTGGGATATTATAAGTGTAAATTCCTGAGTATTTGATGCGGCGATAGTTGTTTTGCTAGTGGAGGGTCGTTATGAGAAAACGATATAAAGTTAACGCTTTGGTATTGGGTTTGCTGTTTACTATCGCGTCAGCTGTGTTCACAGTAATGCTGAGTGATACGTATTTCTTCGATGGTCTCAGGCTGCAACCGTTTCTCTTCGATGCGGGCGTTGATACTTTAGGAGCTTTGATCTGCGCGGCTCTGTATTTCGGATGCATGACGCAGGAGGGGGAAGGTGGAAAGACATTCAGAGCGCTTATTATTATGACGAGCGCCTGCTTTGCGGTGAATCTGGCGATGTATTTCACAACAGGCGCAGCGGCGTATCACCTCTGGAACTTCACATTATGCCTGATCAGCAAGTTACTGGATCTGGTTATGGTCTATTACTTCTATCTGTACGTGAGAGGAACCCTCGACTTCAAGGGCAAGCTTGCAGAATTTGCAGATAAGGGCATTCCAATACTGCTCGCAATTGAAATTCTGATAATACTATCCAATATAGTTTATCCGACCACGTTCTCGATCAGCGCTGAAGGAACGTATCTGTACACGGGGGCTTCGTGGGTAGAAGATATATTCCTTATCGTTGCTTCGCTGCTCACCACGGTTCTGATCATCCGGAGCGAGAGCGTGCTCAGCCAGAAAGTGGCAGCTTTGACGTTCCTGCTGTTCCCAGTCCTCATGTATGCCTTCCTTGGCGGTACGTTCGGCAATGCAGCTCAGTACGGGGCAGTTCTGATGTCGCTTATCATCGTATATTGCATCATATTCAACTACAACAGCGGTAAACTTGCAGCCACACAGACAGAACTCAATATGGCTACGGAGATACAGGGGAGTATGCTGCCTTCCATCTTTCCTGCATTTCCGGAGAGAGAAGAGTTCGAGCTGTATGCCAGTATGGATCCGGCAAAGGAAGTAGGTGGTGACTTTTACGACTTCTTCATGGTCGACGACGACCATCTTGGTGTTGTGATTGCGGATGTCAGCGGTAAAGGCGTCCCTGCTGCGCTCTTCATGATGATTTCCAAGACTATCGTTCAGAACTACGCGACCCTCGGCATAAGCCCTGCTGAGGTTCTGAACAGAGCGAATGACGCTCTTTGCTCGCAAAACAAAATGGAGATGTTTGTTACCACTTGGATCGGGATACTCGAAATCTCAACGGGAAAGATGAAATGCGCCAACGCAGGGCATGAATATCCGGCAATCAATCATGATGGGAAGTTTGAACTGCTTAAAGATAAACATGGACTAGTGCTCGGCGGTATGGAAGGTGCAAGATATACAGATTATGAGATCCAATTGGATGAAGGAGATAAGATCTTCGTCTACACCGATGGCGTGCCCGAGGCAACGAATACGGAACATATCCTGTTCGGCACAGACAGGATGATCGACGTGCTGAATGCCAACGCTGAGGCGGGGCCGGAAGATGTGCTCAGAAATGTCAGATCTTCTGTAGACCAGTTTGTAGGCATCGCAGAGCAGTTCGATGATCTGACGATGCTTTGTCTGGAGTATCGGGGCGCTGTTTAAGATCGACATTCCGTGTATTGCATAAAACATCACAACAATGATATAATCACATCGTAAAAGCTAGGGGAGCGAAAGCTGAGAGCCCGGGTCCGCCCGGATACCCTCATAACCTGATCCGGATCATACCGGCGTAGGGAAGCAGAATACGACGATTCTGAACGCTCCTTTTATTTGGAGCGTTTGTTTTGTTTCCGCGCAAAAGCATCAAAACAGAACAGGCGCATAGAGAAAGGAGAAAGCTGAAATGGAAGCAAGCGTAGCAATCCAGTCGCTGCCGCAGGTTGCAGATGACGAGGAACTCTGCCGCATCGTGGACGAAGTTATCGCCTACATTGCAGAGCAGGGGTACAACTACTATGTGGGGCCTTTTGAAACGACGATCGAGGGCCCGTACGATGAACTGATGGAGATCGTCAAGGGATGCCAGTACATCGCCATCAGAGCCGGTGCGCCGTCTGTGGCTGCCTACGTCAAAATCACCTATAAGCCTGAAGGAGAGGTTCTTTCTATTGATAAGAAAATCGGCAAGTACCACAAGTAAAGACAGCGGGAAAACAAATCGAATCTATCCATTGATGTCGATTCTGGCCATCCTGGTTCTGTGGGAATGCCTGTCACTCTTTGAAGTGGTGCCAAACTACATGCTGCCGTCACCTGCGCAGACAGTGGAAGCCTTTATCGGTGATTTCTGGCTGCTCATGTCGCACCTTAAGGTGACGCTGCTGGAGACGCTGCTCGGAACAGTGATGGGAGTGGTGATCGGATACGCGTCGGCCATGCTCATGGACAGATGGGAACCGGCCTATAAAGCGTTCTATCCGATTGTGGTCCTGACACAGACCATACCGGCTGTCGCCATTGCGCCGCTTCTGGTGCTCTGGTTCGGCTACAAGATGATGCCGAAGATCATACTCATCATATTGATCACGTTCTTCCCGATCGTCATCGGAACGCTGACCGGATTCCGGTCGGCGGATAAGGACGCCATCAATCTGATGCGGTCCATGGGCGCTTCAAGATGGCAGATTTTCAAGCACATCAAGTTCTACAACGCTCTGCCGAACTTCTTCTCGGGACTTAGGATCACAGTTGCCTATGCGGTAGTGGGAGCGGTCCTGGCCGAATGGCTGGGTGGATTCGCGGGACTCGGCGTATATATGACCAGAGTCAAGAAATCATTTGCTTACGACAAGATGTTCGCGGTCATCTTCCTGATTTCCGGCATCAGCCTGATTCTCATCTGGCTGGTGGACGTGCTGCAGAAGAAATGCATGCCGTGGGAGAACGCAGAACCGATTAAAAGAAAGAGAGACGAAAATAAATGGATAAAAAACTGACAGCAATTATCATAGCAGTACTCATGATGGTCCTCGGACTGGCAGGATGCGGAGGCAGCACAGACGAGAGCAATGAAAACGGTCCGACAGACAACTCCGCCATCACCTTCGTGCTTGACTGGACGCCAAATACGAACCACACAGGCATTTACGTAGCCGAAAAGCTCGGTTATTTCGATGAAGCAGGTCTCGACGTTGAAATCGTGCAGCCGCCTGATGACGGGGCAGAGACCATGGTTGCTTCCGGACAGGCCCAGTTTGGCGTGTCCTTCCAGGATTACATGGTGCCGGCGCTGGCAGGCAAGGAGAAAACTATGCCGATTACAGCCGTTGCAGCGATTCTGCAGCACAATCTGTCCGGTATTATGTCAGCGAAGGAAAAGGGCATTGACAGCCCAAAGGCGATGGAAGGCCATTCCTACGCAACCTGGGAACTGCCGATCGAACAGGCGATTCTGAAGCGCTGCGTAGAAGCGGAAGGTGGCGACTTCAGCAAGGTGGAACTGATTCCTGAAACCATCGACGACGAAGTGTCCGCGCTGAAAGCGGATCAGATCGACACCATCTGGGTTTACTACGGATGGGCAGGTATCAACGCGGAGATCAAGAACTTCCCAATCAACTACTTCGCTTTCAAGGATATAGACGAAGCCTTTGATTACTATTCACCGGTAATCATCGCCAATGACGATTTCCTGGCAGACAATCCGGATACAGCAAAGGCATTCCTAGCCGCTGTATCGAGAGGATATGAATTCGCCATCGAAAATCCGGAAGAAGCAGCGAAGATTATGATTGAAGCGAATCCGGAGATCGATGCGGAACTGGTAAAAGCCAGTCAGGAATATCTGGCAGATCAGTATCAGGCGGAGGCTTCTCAGTGGGGCGTCATCGATGCAGCCAGATGGAACAGTTTCTATGAATTCATAAACCAGGAGGGTCTGTCCGAACAGGAGATTCCGATGGATACAGGATTTACCAACGATTATCTGCCTGAAAAATAAGAACATCCGGCAGCAGGAATATGCATAAACTTGTAACAGAGAACATCACAATGAAATTCGGGTCGGAGACGATCATTCGGGACGTTTCCATTGCGGTTGACCAGGGAGAACTGGTCAGCCTCCTTGGCGTGTCCGGAAGCGGCAAGACCACGCTGTTCAATTGCATATCCGGAATCTATACGCCTGTCAGCGGTCGTGTTATACTTGACGGAGAAGATATTACAGGAACCACGGGACACATCAGCTATATGCTGCAGAAGGATCTGCTTCTGCCTTATAAGACGATCGAAGATAATGTAGCGCTGCCTCTGTTCATCCGCGGTGTACCGAAACAGGAAGCCAGGCAGCAGGCGTCAGCGCATTTCGAGGAGTTCGGCCTCGAGGGCACGCAGAAGAAGTATCCGAAGCAGCTCTCCGGAGGAATGCGGCAGAGAGCCGCTCTGCTGCGAACTTACCTGTTCTCAGACGATGTGGCCTTGCTGGATGAGCCATTCTCCGCCCTAGATACCATCACAAAAGGCAAAATCCACAAGTGGTATCTGGATGTCATGGAGAAGATCAACTTGACGACGGTTTTCATCACACACGATATCAACGAGGCGGTGCTCTTGTCAGACCGCATCTACATCATGACGGGGAAGCCGGGCGAGGTGCGATCGGAGATGAAAATCGAAACGCCGAGGAGCCAGAGACAGGATTACGATCTGACGGATGAGTTCATGGAATACAAGCGGCAGATTGTAGCGCTGCTGGACGAAAGGGAGAGATAAGAGATGAAAATACTTCACACATCTGACTGGCATTTGGGAATGCTGATCAACGGGACCGACATCTCAGCGGACCAGCGTTTCTTCATCGACCAGATCAGGGATATCGTGAGAACACAGGAAATCGACGTTGTGCTGATTGCCGGCGATGTTTTTGACCGCGCCAATGTCAGCGGAGACGCCATAAAACTATATGATGACGCAGTTACAGGTCTTTGCCTCGGCGACGGGGCAAAGACTGTTGTCATTGCGGGCAATCACGACGGAGCCGAGAGACTGGCTCAGTGCAGCAGACTGCTTGCCGGATCCGGGCTGTATATCGCAGGAGCACTGGAACGTCCTGTCGCAAAAGCATCCTTTGCGGATACCGACATCTATATGCTTCCGTGGGCGGATACGGCGAAAGTCAGATATCTGTTTCCTGAAAAAGCGGAGGAAATCAACGGTGCGGAGAGCGCCTGCAGAGTGCTTTGCGATTCTATCAGAGAGACGATGGATCCGTCGAAGAAGAACATTCTGCTCGCACACGCATTTATCGTCAATGCAGAGACATCTGTCAGCGATAGAGCGGCCGAAATCGGCTTCGCGTCTGCCGTTTCCGCAGGTGTATTTGAAGGGTTTGATTACGTGGCGTTGGGACACATCCACAAACCGCAGAATATCGCGGATCGTATCCGTTACAGCGGAACGCCGATGCCGTATTCCTTTGGTAAAGAAGAATCGCAGGAAAAATCCGTTACGATAATCGATACAGAAGATATGAGCTGCAGAATTGTGCCGCTGAAGTTGCTTCACGAGCGAAACACACTACGCGGTGCGTTGGATGAACTGTTGAAAGGTGATGTCCCGGAAGAGGCCAGAAACGGCTACGTTCGCGTCGAACTGACGGACCGCTTTCTGGGGACGGAAACCATGCTGGCCCTGCGCCGCGTCTATCCGAACATCCTGGAAGGCCGCGGCCTGACTTACGACGAAGGAAATGCGAAAACAACGATCACAGCAGAAGATCTGAAGCGCGCTGCCAGCGATCCGGCAGCCATATTCCGCAGTTTTTGCGCCGATGTCATCGGCATGGAGCCGGATGAGAATCAGATCGATAGATTCATGAAAGCCTTTGAAACCGACGGAAAGGAGGAACTGCAATGAGACCTTTGACTCTAACATTCCAAGCCTTTGGACCGTACGCGGGAAGGGAACACATTGATTTCGAAGATCTGACATCGAAGGGCCTGCTGCTCATCTGCGGCGATACCGGCAGCGGCAAAACGATGATTCTGGACGCCATGACCCTGGCACTGTACGGAAAGGCAAGCGGGGGGCTGCGCAATGAATTCAGCTCCCTCAGATGCAACCGCTGTAAACCGGAGGACGATACTTTTATCGAATTTGTCTTCGAGGCAGGCGGGAGCGTGTATAAATTCGAACGCCGTCTGGAGAAGAAACGTGTGAATCTGTCGGAAAAACAGCAGATTTACAAAAGGGATGAAAAGGGAAACTTCGAGCCCTTACGCGAGAAGATCAACAAGAGCGAGATGCCGGGCATCGCCAGGGACCTCATCGGACTCGACTACGACCAGTTCACACAGGTCATCATCCTGCCCCAGGGAAAATTCGAGCAGTTTCTGGAATCCGATTCAGGACAGAAGGGTGAGATCCTGACGGAGATCTTCGGAGCGAAGAGATGGGAAGCTGCGGCGCAGAACTACTATGATTCCGTAAAAGCGGAATGCGATGCCCTCAGCGATAAGAAGAATCGGGTCAACAGCATCCTCAGCGGCGAGGGCTGTGAAAACCTGGAGGAACTCAGTCAGAAAATAGAAGGTACAGAGAGCACGCTGAAGGAACTGGAAGATAGTTTTCATTCTGCAGATTACGATACAAAGAGAACCAGACTTCTGGAGGAAAAAGAAACAGCCGGGAAACTGGAAGAACTGAATAAAGCACTCATCAAGAGAAGGAAAGAGGCAACGGCAGCAGAAACTGCCGAAACTAAATGCACAGAAGACCTTGAAGGCGCCGAAAAACGTCTTCTGGAGCACAAAAGCAAAGAATCAGACAAAGAGGCCTGGATTAGAGAAAAGGCGACGCTGGAGGCAAAGCGGGAACTGTACGCTAACGCCGATAAGGTAAGGGAAGACTTCGAGAAGGCGGAAAGCGCGTGGCAGAAGGCCGCCAGAGACGCGGCCGATGCCGATCACAAGCTGGAGCAGACAGACCGAAAAGACAAAGAAGCGCTTGTGGCCTATGAAAAAGCCAACAGAAAGCATCAGGAAAATCTTGCAGCCTTTGCACGGGGCGCTGCCGGGAGACTGGCTGCAGATTTGAAGGAAGGCGAGGCGTGTCCGGTTTGCGGCAGCATTGAGCATCCGCATCCTGCACAAGCAGCTGCTGACGCTGTCAACAGTGAACAGCTGGAGAAAGAACGTATTACCGCAGAACACAAGAACGAGGAGTGGAAGCAGGCCTGTGAAAAGACAGGGAAAGCGAAGGATGCGGCAGCGAAGGCTCATGAAACGCTGACAGAGCACGAAAAGGCGAAAGCCGCAGCTGAGAAGACAATGCAGGACAGTCAGGCTGGTATGATCGAGGGAATTGGAAGTCTGAAGGAGCTGGAAAAACGCATCGAAGGAATTGAGAAAGATACGGCGGCTTATGACAAAAAGCTGGAGGAACTCACGGCAATAGAGTCCGAATCCAAAGTCAGCCTTGCGGGGGCAAAGAAGGCCCGGGAAACTGCGGAGAAGGAGGCTGTCAAGGCGGCAGATGAGCTGGAGACAGCCCGCAGAAAGTTCAAAGAATCGGGGATAGAAGAACCTGATGTAACCATAATAGACGCAGAGCTCAAGACAATCGATGAGAAGACAGCGGACTTCCAGCGGCAGCAGGGAAGCCTGCAGACAAGTATCGAGCGGCTGAGCGGCATGCACAGAGAATTGACCGGCGACTGGAACCAATACGCCGAACAGATTTCCGATGCGGAGGACGCCCTTGCCTTTGCGAGACAGCTGCGGGGAGATACCAGTATCGGCCTGGAGAGATACGTGCTTGGAATCATGTTCGATCAGGTGGTCTACGCGGCCAATGAAATGCTGACGAAAGTACACGGCGGGAGGTATTCCCTTGTACGTACGGAAGAAAGCAAGACAGGCTCCAGAAAGAAAGGACTGGAGCTGGCCGTTTTAGACAGCTTCAGTGAATCTGACGGACTCAGGTCGGCAGGATCCCTATCGGGAGGAGAGAAATTCCTCGTATCGTTGGCTCTGTCCATTGGAATGTCAACCATCGCAAGGACCGACGGTATCAACATTGACGCCATGTTCATCGACGAGGGGTTTGGCTCTCTCGATGAGAATTCCATCGGAGACGCGCTGGAAGTGCTGGAGAGCATACGGGGCGGGGCGGAGAGCTTCGTGGGAATCATATCCCACGTGCAGATACTTCGGGACAGCATTCCGTCCAAACTGATCGTTCATAAGAGCCGAAGTACGAGTACAATCGAATACACTATGGGCTAACTAAGGGTTGTTCATCGTAATTGCAAGGCACACATGCACCAAATCATGTGTGCCTTAATATTTATATATACAAATTGTTGTGGTGTTGTGCTATAATTTATGCTGTATAAGAATGAAATCAAAGCAACTGACAGGAGACAAACATGACATATTTACAGGCTGCGATACTCGGTATTGTACAAGGTCTCGCGGAATTCCTTCCTATAAGCAGCAGCGGGCATCTGGCACTGCTCCAGTACTTTTTTGGCGTTGAATCGGACAGCGTACTGCTGTTTACGGTCATGATGCACGTGGGCACGCTCGTTTCTGTATTCATCATCTACCGCAAGGACATCTGGGCGCTGATCAAGGAACTGATTGCAACCATCAAAGACATCTGCACCGGCAAGGGGCTCAGAATCAACTCCAGTCCCATGAGGCGCATGGGTTTCATGATCATCGTCGCGACAATACCGACGGCAATCATCGGGCTGTTGTTCGAGGATTTCTTTGAAGGTCTCTACGCATCCATCGTATCCATCGCAATCGGTCTCATATTTACCGGAACGATTCTGCTCGTCGCTGAGCGCATGGGAAAAAGCGACAAGGGGCCAATGGAGATGAAGTGGAGACATGCGGTTTTCATTGGAATCATGCAGGGCATCGCTATATGTCCGGGCGTATCCAGGTCCGGCTCTACGTTGTTCGGCGGTCTCATAGCGGGACTGAAGAGGGAATTCGCTGTTGAATTCGCCTTCCTGATCTCCATCCCGTCGATTCTGGGATCCGTGATTCTGGAAGCGCCGGATGCACTGGCAGGAGGAGCGGACGCTTCCATGCTTGGACCGATTGCCTTAGGTGTGGTTCTCGCAGCGATATCCGGTATCGTCGCCATCAAGGCGATGATCAAGGTGGTCTCAAGTAAGAGACTTGTCGGCTTTTCAATTTATGTATGGCTTGTTGCGGCAGCCGTACTAGCATATTCACTCATCGTTATATAGGATAAGAGGTAATAATGGCACAACAGAAAAGGGGCCCGGGAAGACCTCCGGGGAGCAAAAACAAGAAAACATCAAGCAGTTCGTCCAGGAAGAAGACGGACGCTTCGCCGCAGGTGCAACAGGCGGTTCAGAAACTGGAATTGCGTATGGAAGCAAAGGCGCAGCTGAAGGACGAGATTCTGGGAATTATCGTTGTCGCTCTTGGCGTGTTCCTGATCGTAGCGCTGCAGACCAAGGCGGCAGGCGTAGTCGGCGAGTCCATCAGTACAGCCCTCAAGGGTGTATTCGGGTTTGTCGCCTTCTTTTTGCCGTACTACTTCATCGTCTACGGAGTGCTGCTCTTCCTGAAGAAGACCATTCATATTGGGATAAAATCGATTATCTATCTGGTAATCATCTATCTGGCCATTGATCTTGTAAATGCAGCCAGATTTATGGATAAAATTGCCGCAGGAGGCTCCTGGGGAGGGTTCTCCAAGTGCTTCCATGACGGCGTCGCCCTGAATGGCGGCGGCGTCTTCGGCATGGGCGTCGGCGGTATTATCGCGAAGTACATGGGAGTCGCGGGACTGTATATTATCGCTTTAGCGATTATACTCGTCTTCCTGCTTTTGCTTATAAACACTCCGATTGCCAGATTCTTCGAGGGCTTCAAGGTGCGCAGAACGCGTCGTCTGCTCGAAAAGGAAGAAAAAGCGAAAGAACGCGAGCGTCTCAGAGCAGAGGAAAAGGATGCGCTGGAGACAGCTGCCGGAAAGCCGATGAGCACCGGAATGACAGCAGGGCAGCGTAAGATCATGGGATATATGGCAGAGGATCCTTCTGGAAAACCGGAGCCGAAGAAGGGACCGGGAGCAAGGCCGAAGAAGAGCCAGCAGGGTCCGGAGATTATTGGCGCAGGATTGCCGGATGCCTCAAAGGAGATTCCGGAACCGGCACCGAAAATGACGAAGACAGAGGCCGCTCAGAGCAGACTGGAAAACAGCGACTTTCTGCCATCTGAGAACTATGCGAACTATGAGTTTCCGCCTATCGACCTTCTGAAGAAGCCGTCGAGATCCAAGGCTCTTGCAAGCGAGGGGGAACTCAGATACAAGGCACAGCTGCTCGAAGACACTCTCGACAGCTTTGGCATTGCCACTACAGTCACAAATGTGGTGCAGGGACCGACGGTAACGAGATACGAGGTACACCCGGAAAGCGGCGTGAAAGTTTCCCGAATCAAGAATCTGAACGACGATATCGCTTTGAATATGAAAGCCAAGAGCATCCGTATTGAGGCACCGATTCCAGGTAAGGATGCTGTCGGTATCGAGATCGAAAATGAGAAATCGAATGCTATTACAATCCGCGAGATCATAGAGTCGGATGAATTCCAGAACGCCAAGTCGAAGGTTACCTTTGCCGTCGGACGTGATATCGGCGGCAAGGCCATCGTAGCGGACCTGGTTGCAATGCCGCATCTTCTTATCGCAGGCGCCACAGGATCCGGTAAGTCTGTATGCATCAACAGCATCATCGCCAGCATCCTCTACAAGGCCCGTCCGGATGAGGTCAAGATGGTGCTGATCGACCCGAAGATGGTCGAGTTGTCAAACTACAACGGCATACCGCATCTTCTCATACCGGTCGTCACAGACCCTGCAAAGGCCGCAGCTGCACTCAACTGGGCCGTTGCGGAGATGGATGAGCGGTATAAGAAATTTGCCGAGAACGGCGTCAGAGACTTCAATGGTTTCAATAAACTTAAGGCGAAGCAGAAGAACTCTGTCAGAAACGGCGAGGTCGATGGTCCGTTGCCGCAGATCGTCATCATCATCGATGAATTGGCGGATTTGATGATGGTGTCCTCCTCACAGGTGGAAGAATCCATCTGCAGAATCGCGCAGAAAGCGAGAGCGGCCGGTATGCATCTCATCGTTGCTACACAGAGACCTTCCGTCAACGTCATTACCGGTCTCATTAAGGCAAATATACCATCGCGCATTGCCTTTGCAGTCACATCTCAGGTCGATTCCAGAACGATCCTGGACGGCGTGGGCGCAGAAAAGCTGGTCGGGAAGGGTGATATGCTCTTTTCGCCGCTTGGCAGCACGAAACCGACGAGAATACAGGGAACATTTATCTCGGACGACGAGGTGAAGAAACTCATACAGTTTGCCCAGCAGCAGGGAGAAGTCGATGAGGCTGCAGAAGCCGACGTGCTGGATACGATTGAGCGAGTCAACAAACCAGATGCGGAGAAGGGCAATAAAGACGATTATGGAGACGAGCTTCTGCCGGATGCGATAGAACTTGTCGTCGATCAGGGCGCTGCTTCCGTATCTATGCTCCAGAGAAGATTCCGCATTGGATACAACAGAGCCGCGCGCATCGTCGATATGATGGAGGAAAGACAGGTGGTCGGTCCGCCGGACGGAAGCAGACCGCGTCAGGTCCTTATCACCAGAGAAGATCTGGAGAACATGAAAGACTGATGAAGTATAAGAAACTGTATATAGAAACACTTGGATGCCCGAAGAATTTCAATGATTCAGAGGGCATCGGAGGCATATGGGAGCAGGCCGGAGGTGAGATTGTTTCCTCACCGGAAGAAGCCGAGGTGGTCCTTGTGAACACCTGCGGATTCATCAACGACGCCAAAGTCGAGTCCATCGACGCGATTTTTGACATGACAAGGCTTTCCGGCAAACCGAAACTCATCGTCAGCGGATGTCTGGCCCAGCGTTATGGACAGCAGCTGGCCGAAGAGATCCCGGAAATCGACTACATTATGGGTGTCAACGATTATGAGAAACTCCCATCGGTATTTGACAGCGACAGGAAGCTGTATGAGAGCGGCGCTCCGGATTGCTTTAATGAGTTCAGCAGCAGGAGACTTCCGGAGACCCACTATTCCGCCACACTGCGTATTGCGGAAGGATGTAGTAACTGCTGCGCCTACTGTGTGATCCCTCAGATCAGAGGACCGTATAGGAGCAGACCTCAGGAAACCATTCTGAAGGAAGCGGAAGGTCTCGCTGAGGCAGGCGTGCGGGAACTGATTCTCATCGCTCAGGACCTGACCGGATATGGACAGGATCTTTACGGCAGGCTGTGTCTGGCTGATCTTTTGCGGAAACTCTGCCGCATCGGTGGGGATGATTTATCGAAGGGATTCCGTTGGATTCGGCTCATGTACTGCTATGAGGATAAAATTACCGACGAACTCATCGATGTTATCGCAACGGAAGACCGCATCTGCAAGTATATCGACATTCCGCTCCAGCATGTATCCGATGATGTGCTGAAGGTGATGCGGCGCAGGTCTACATCGGATTCCATTCATTCGACCATCGGGCGTCTCCGCAGCGCAGTTCCAAATATACACATACGGACCACATTTATCACCGGATTCCCGGGTGAGAGTGAGGAGGATTTCGAAGAACTGGCAGATTTCGCGGAGGAGACCAGATTTGAGAGACTCGGCGTCTTCGCTTATTCGCAAGAGGAGGGAACTCCTGCCGGCGAGATGGAAAACCAGATCGATGAAGAGGTGAAGAAGGCTAGAGCCGACAGCATTATGCGGCTGCAGCTGGATATATCGCGGGAACACAACGAAGAGAAGGTCGGCAGCATCATGAACGTGCTTGTGGAAGGCGTTGATGAAGAGACCGACGATTATGTGACATACATCGGCAGGAGCGAATACGACGCGCCGGAAATCGACGGCAGCGTCATATTCACAGCCCCTGCCTCGGAGCGGAGATTCGAGCCCGGGGAATTTGTTTCCGTGCTCATCGAAGACGCTTTTGATTACGACCTCGCAGGTACTGCAGTAAGGGAGAAAAATTGACATGGAGAACAAAACACAGGATTTCAGGTTCAAAAACCTGCCGAATCAACTGACCATTGGAAGAGTCTGCGCGATTCCTCTGTTCATCATCCTGCTGATGATGGGTTTTAGGGTAGCCGCGACAGTCCTGTTCCTTCTGGCTGCCTTCACCGACATGCTGGACGGCAAAATCGCCCGTAAGTACAATCTGGTGACCAACTTCGGCAAACTCATGGACCCGCTGGCAGACAAACTGCTGACGATGGCGGCATTCGTTTGTCTGGTGGAACTGGGTGACATACCGGCATGGATGGTCGTTGTGATTCTGGGACGTGAATTTATCATCACCGGTATGAGACAGGTAGCAGCTGCCGAGGGCATCGTCATCGCGGCTGGATGGTCCGGCAAGATCAAGACCGTCTGCCAGATGATTGCAATACCTCTTCTCATGCTGAACAACTGGCCTTGCAGCATGTTGCCGTTCAACCTGCCGCTGGATCAGATTGCTCTGTGGGCAGCTCTGGTTATGACCATTTGGTCGGGAGCGGAGTACATTATCAAGAACAAGCAGGTCTTTTCTATGAAGAACAAAGCGTAATGCTTTTGCAATAGGATTATTTGAGGTATGGCTAGATGAAAGCTGCAATACTTACTGTCGGAACGGAGATTCTGTTCGGAGAGATTACAAATACCAATTCCGTCTTTTTGTCGCGCCGGCTGAACGATATGGGCATCGATGTGCTCTATCATCATACGGTCGGGGACAATCCGCGTCGGCTCGCCGAGATGATCGGTATAGCCTTTCAGGAAAGCGATATCGTCATTACAACCGGGGGACTGGGACCTACACAGGATGATATGACCAAAGAAATCGCCTGTCAGGTGATGGGTGATCATCTTGTCATGCACGATGACATCCTTGATTTTATCAGGAATAGGCTGCTCGCCTATAAGGCGGAGATGAGCGAGAACAACGTCAAACAGGCGCTTTTGCCGTCCAGATGCCGCGTGTTCTTCAATGATGCCGGCACAGCGCCGGGATTCGCCCTGGACGGACCAGCTGGTGGCGGCAGTACCGAGAAACGATGGATTGCCTGTTTGCCAGGGCCTCCGAAGGAAATGACGCGGATGTTCGAGAAATCCGTTGTACCGTGGCTGGAGGAGCTTACGGATGGGTGTCTGGTGTATAAAGAAATACGGACCTTCGGCATCGGCGAATCAGATCTGGAAACGGCGCTCCTGCCGATTATAGACGGACAGACAGATCCTACCATTGCGACCTACGCCAAGAACGGAGAATGTTCCGTTCGTGTGGCGTCCAAGCGCAAAAGCAGGGAAGAAGCGGAGCGCGCAGTCGATGAAATGGTCGATCAAGTCAAAAAATACGTTGGAAAGTTCATTTACAGCACAGATGGAGAAGAATATCCTCTGGTTGTCGGAAATAAACTTATGTCAAGGGGACTCACCATAGCTGCGGCGGAATCCTGCACTGGAGGCATGTTCGGCGCCGCATTGACAGATATCCCCGGCATTTCTGCGGTATTTGACAGAAGTCTTGTCACCTACAGTAATCAGGCAAAGATCGATGAGCTGGGTGTTCGTCCTGAGACGCTGGAGAAATATGGCGCAGTCAGCGAGCAAACTGCCCTGGAGATGGCAGAAGGCGTCAGAAAGAAGGCTGGTACGGATATTGGGATATCCGTTACCGGCATCGCCGGACCAGATGGCGGGACAGAAGAAAAACATGTCGGGCTCGTGTATATCGGCCTTTCGTTCGGCAATCAGTGCATCTGCCGGAAAATAGACCGCAGGATCAAAGAACGACAGCGCAACAGGAGACACGCAGTACTCAGTATGTTTGATATGATTTTTCGGAACGTGCAATAAATAGTTGTTGACAAATCTGAAAGGGCACTGTTAAAATACAATAAATGGAAGCACAGTAAAATATATACAGTTATACGAAAATAGAACAAATGTTCAATTTTCTATTGACAATGCTTCTATTTGCGGGTATTATTTATGAAGAACAGATGTTCACGGATTAATGGAGGTAATCATGGCAACTAAAAACGATAGCATGTACAACGCGGGATTCGCCAGTAACGAAGAGAGAGAGAAGGCGCTAGCGGGCGCAATGGCGCAGATAGAGAAGCAGTTCGGTAAAGGCGCAGTGATGAAACTGGGCGATGACAATGCCAGACTGAATATAGAAGCCATTTCAACAGGTTCTATGAGCCTCGATTTGGCTACCGGCATAGGAGGAGTGCCGCGCGGTCGTATTGTAGAGATATATGGTCCGGAATCATCCGGTAAGACTACGCTGACCCTTCACATCATAGCGGAAGCGCAGAAGAACGGCGGCAAGGCGGCGTTCATAGATGCAGAACACGCTCTTGACCCTGAATACGCACGTAATCTGGGCGTGGATGTGGATGAACTGCTTGTATCCCAGCCGGATTACGGCGAACAGGCGTTGGAAATCGCCGAGACACTGGTTCGGAGCGGCGCCCTCGACGTTGTCGTAGTCGACTCTGTCGCAGCTCTTGTACCGAAACACGAAATCGACGGGGCAATGGGCGACGCGGCTGTCGGCCTGCAGGCCAGACTCATGTCACAGGCGCTCAGAAAGCTTGCCGGCGTCATCAACAAGACGAATACCACAATCATCTTTATCAATCAGCTGCGTGAGAAGATCGGCATCATGTTCGGCAATCCTGAGACGACGACAGGCGGACGTGCGCTCAAGTTCTTCTCCACTATGAGAATCGATGTCAGAAGGATTGATTCCATCAAGGCAGGCGATCAGGTCCTCGGCAACAGAACAAGGGCGAAGATCGTCAAGAATAAGGTGGCGCCTCCATTCAAACAGGCTGAATTCGACATTATGTACGGTACAGGAATCTCTAAATCCGGCGACATTCTGGACTGTGCGACGGATGCAGGCCTTGTGGAGAAGGCAGGCTCCTGGTACAGCTATAAGGGAGATCGAATCGGACAGGGAAGAGAAAACGTCAAGGCTTATCTGGAGACAAACCCAGAGGTGATGGATGAACTGCAGGCCCAGCTTCTGGATATGCTCAATGCATCCCGCAGAAGGGACGAGGAGGCCGATGCGGACGGATTTCTGGTGGATGAGGACGGAGTCATCATCGATTGATCTGTCGGCCGCTGACATGTGAATCATGGCATATCGAAGCATCGGATGCGAATCCGGTGCTTTTTTCATACAATATCCGTTCTAAAATCACTAAAAAAAGTGCTTTACAAACATATATCACTTGATGTATAGTAACGGAGTATGAGCCGCTCGAACAGGGCTATTTAAACGTGCGCAATAATAGCGGACTGCCCCGGTAGGCGAGACTGGTTAGAGGAGGAAATATTTAATGTACGCAATTATTGAAACAGGCGGAAAACAGTACAAAGTACAGAACGGCGATCAGCTGAGAATCGAGAAGCTGAATGCGGAAGCCGGAAGCACTGTAGTATTTGACAAGGTCCTCGCTGCTGGAGAAGGATCCGACATCAAGGTTGGAGCACCTTATCTGGAAGGGCTTACTGTTGAAGGAACCGTTGTAGAATCAGGCAAGGGTGACAAGGTAGTTATCTTCAAGTACAAGGCGAAGAAGGACTACAGAAAGAAGCAGGGACACAGACAGCCGTACACATTGGTTGAGATTACATCCGTAGCTGGCGAAAAGGCAGCTCCTAAGAAGGAAGAGCCTGCAGAAGCACCGGCTGAGGAAGCAGCACCTGCAGAAGAAGTTGCTGAAGAGGCAGTCGTAGAAGAGAAGCCGCTCGAGAAGATGCTCAAGGCAGAGCTGATCGAGTATGCTGAGGCAAACGGCATCGAAATCGACGCTAAGGCGACGAAGGCAGTCATCATCGAGGCTATCAAGGCTGCGAAATAGGAAATTAGAGTTTAGTTTGATCATACAAGGAGGTATTCCATGGCAAGTAAAAAAGGTGTAGGAAGCTCGAAGAACGGTCGTGATTCTGAGTCGAAACGTCTGGGCATCAAGACTGGGGATGGTCAGTTCGTAAGCGCCGGCAGCATTCTTGTCAGACAGAGAGGAACTAAGTTCCATCCTGGCAACAACGTCGGCAAAGGCGGAGACGATACATTATTTGCTAAGGTAGACGGAGCTGTGAAGTTCGAAAGAATGGACAAGAAACGTAAGCAGGTAAGTGTATATCCTAAGGAAGCGTAAACTATTCGAGCCCCTAACCCAGTTAGGGGCTTTTGATTTCAGATCAGCGGAATGTTTGTAGACAGAGCGAAAATCACAATTAAATCAGGAAAAGGCGGAAACGGTGCAGTCACTTTCCGGAGAGAGCCTTTCGTCCCGGAAGGCGGTCCTGACGGCGGCGACGGCGGCAAGGGCGGAGACATCGTTTTCCTCGCTGATGAGAATCTGAGGACTCTCATGGACTTCAGATATAAACGGAAATACGAAGCAGAGAACGGCCAGAACGGGATGAAGAAGAAACGCTTCGGCAAGAACGGCGAGGATCTCGTCATCAAGGTTCCCGTGGGCACGATGATCATTGATGAAGCCAGCGGTAAGATTATGGCGGACATGACAGAACATGGCCGGTCTTTTGTTGCGGCGAAAGGCGGTAGAGGCGGCAGAGGAAACGCCAGATTCGCTACACCGACTCGGCAGGCTCCTAACTTCGCAGAGGCAGGCGGATTCGCTAAGGAAAGACAGATTATTTTAGAGATGAAACTTATTGCGGACATCGGCCTCGTCGGCTTCCCTAATGTGGGAAAATCATCGCTGCTTTCTCTGGCTACAAGCGCCAAACCGAAGATTGCGAACTATCATTTTACGACGATCGATCCGAATCTGGGCGTTGTGGAACTCTATGACACCAGTTTTGTGATGGCCGATATCGCCGGAATCATCGAAGGCGCCCACGAAGGCGCAGGTCTGGGGCATTATTTCCTGAAGCACATCGAACGCACTAAGGTGCTGATCCATATTGTTGATGTCTCCGGAAGCGAAGGAAGAGACCCGAAGGAGGACTTTGATAAGATCAACAAGGAACTGTCCCAGTACAGCGAGAAACTCACAAGAAAACCGCAGATCGTGGCGGCAAATAAAATCGATATACTCGGATGCTTCGACGAAGAAGATCTGGAAATCTGCGACGAATATCTGGAGTTCAAAAGCTATGCCGAAGGCAAAGGCTACAAAGTCCTGCCGATGTCTGCCGCGACCGGGTACGGTATCAAGGAAGTTATTGAGGATGCCTACAGAATGCTTTTGGAGGCGGAAGCAAATCCAGAGGAAGAAGACGAAACGCTTGAGTACTTCGATTTTGATATCGATGATGTCGACGAGGATTACCGGAAGGTCTTCGCTGATTATGATGGGGAGAACTATGTAATCAGTGGAAGGCAGTTGGAGAAAATCTTCAACTCCACGAATTTCAACGACGCCGGTTCCAGAAGGTATCTGTTCAAATACATTGAGAAAAGCGGCGTATACGACGAACTCAGAGAGATGGGCCTGGAAGAAGGCGATACCATAAAGCTCTTTGACATGGAGTTCGAATACTATGACGAAGACTACGACTACGACATATAAACATCCGGACAGAGAACGCTGTCTGCAGTATTTGAGCGTCTACGGTACGCCTGCCCACGTAATTGGGCACTGCAAAGCCGTTGCCGATACCGCATGCAGAATCGGTGCGGCGCTCAACGAAGCAGGCGGGACAAAGGCTCCGGTCATATCATTGGTGGAGTTTGAACAGTTCGACAAAGACAACGGATTCAAGGGCTATCGAATCGATATGGCAAAGACGGATCTGGATACAGGCGTCTTGCGCCCGCTCGACATTGCTCTCACTGAGGCTGCGGGGCTTTTGCACGATATGGCGAGAGTCGAAGAAAACCATTGGGATGTTGCGGCGGACTACTGCCTGTCGCAGGGTCTGATTGAGGAAGCGAAGATCATTCGCATCCACATGCAGTACGAATTTACCGCGGACGCCTGGCATCTGACCGAAGGAGATCTGATCTGCATCGGTGACCGGCTTGTGCTTGAGGACCGCTATACGGGCATTGATGAACGCATGGATTACATCATCGCCAAAGCGGAGCGCAACGGCCATATGGACGCCAGAGCCGCTATTCTGAAGAAAAAAGAAGAGACAAAGGTCCTCCTGCATCAGCTGGAAGAGCGAATCGGCATGAGTCTGGATGACCTGATGAACAAATAAATCAATACGATGATCGACAGAGAGCTTGACAGTATTCTTAAATGCGTGGAAAAACCTGCGCGTTATACAGGAGGAGAGGTCAACATTGTGAGGAAAAATCCTGACAATGTCGATGTTAGAATGGGATTTGCTTTCCCGGACACCTATGAGATAGGTATGTCCTACATGGGATTGCAGATCCTTTATCATATTCTGAACAAAAACGAGAGAATCTACTGTGAGAGACTCTTCGCGCCTGCAGACGATATGGAAGCGCTCATGAGAGAGCGGGGAAGGAAACTCTTCACACTGGAGACCTTCACCCCTGCCGACGAACTGGATATCATCGGATTTACGCTGCAGTACGAAATGTCTTTTACCAACGTGCTGAACATGTTGGATCTGGCCGGTCTGCCTGTCAGAAAAGAAGACCGTCTCAAGGCAGCGGAGGGCGGCGCGCACATGCCTCTGATTATCGCCGGCGGTCCATGCGCCTTCAATCCGGAGCCCCTCACAGATTTCGTCGATGTATTTTTGATTGGCGACGGAGAGGAACTGCTGGAGAAGGTCTGCGAAGCCTATGCTGATGCAAAAGCATCCGAAGGGGATGTCCGCAGTGCGTTTTTGAAGAGCATAGCAGGACTGGACGGCGTATATATTCCGGAGTTCTATG
Source organism: Clostridiales bacterium (assembly GCA_015058145.1). GTDB lineage: Bacteria > Bacillota > Clostridia > Peptostreptococcales > Anaerovoracaceae > Lentihominibacter. Next base: position 20,539 of record SVCX01000013.1, read on the forward strand.
AGATCTCATACCATGAGGACGGAACAATCAGCGGCGTACGGAAGGCTGCAGCCTTTGCACCTGATACTGTTACGAGAGCCGTTGTGAGAAATATTGACAGCATAGATTTTCCAACGGAGAACATCGTTCCATTCATCGATACCGTCCACGACAGATCTGTGGTGGAGACTTTCCGCGGCTGTACGCGAGGCTGCCGTTTTTGCCAGGCGGGCATGATCTATCGTCCCGTCAGAGAGAGAAAACCGGAAACGATCAAGAAGCTGGCAATGGAGCAGCTGGCCAATACAGGTCATGAGGAATTGTCGCTGCTATCGCTTTCCACGAGCGATTATTCCAAGTTTGAGGAACTGGCGACGGAACTCATGGGCCTTTGTAAGGCTCAGAACGTGGCTCTCTCATTGCCGTCACTGCGATTGGACACCTTTTCCTTTAAGGTGCTGGACGAGATTCAGGGATACCGTAAGTCCGGTCTGACGTTCGCGCCGGAAGCCGGCACCCAGAGACTGCGCGATATCATCAACAAAAATATCACGGAGGAAGATATCTACGGCGCAGTCCGGCAGGCTGTGGAACTTGGCTGGGAACATATTAAACTGTACTTTATGATTGGTCTTCCAGGGGAGACTTATGAAGATCTGGATGGCATCGCGCAGATTGCGCGGAACATCATGGACATCAACTATGAAATCCGCGGAAGAAAAGGCGGCAGATTCCGTGTGACAGTTAGCGTTTCCAATTTCGTTCCGAAGGCCCACACGCCGTTTCAGTGGGAAGCCCAGGATGGACCGGAAGATTTTATAGAGAAACATAATTACCTGTCATCAAAGCTGCGCATCAAAGGCGTTACTTTTAACTACCACGAGACGGTCACCAGTAATCTGGAGGCAGTCTTCGCGCGCGGTGACAGGAGAACAGGAAGGATTCTGGAAGCGGCATGGAAGAACGGCTGCACCTTTGACGCCTGGACGGAACACTTCAAACCAGAGCTATGGGATAAGGCTTTCGATATCTGCGCCGGTGAGTTCGGTTTCTCAAGCGGGAAGGAATTGGAAGCGTTTTATAACTACAGAAAACGCAGTGAAGACGAAATTCTCCCGTGGGACATAATCAATTCATTCATTGATAAGAACTATCTCCTTGAAGAGAAACACAGGGCGGAAAGAGCCGAAACAACGCCTGACTGCAGACTGGGATGCAATCTCTGCGGCGTAAACGAATATACGGAGTGCTTTGTATGAAATATGTGATTCGTTTTCAAAAGACAGGTGTGATCTGCTATACGTCGCACCTCGACATCATGAAAGTGTTCAAGCGCTCCTTTAAGAGAGCCGGCATCCGGCTGGCCTATTCTCAGGGGTTCAATCCGCATCCGAAGATGGGATTTGCGCAGCCGCTGTCTCTTGGATATGAGAGTCTGGACGAATACATTGAATTTGAGACTGCTGACGACGGGTCTCAGATTGGCGCGGAAGAGATTCTGGCCAGGATGCGCGCGCTTATGCCGGAAGGGCTGGATTTGATTTCTATTGAAGAGGCCACCCATCCGAAGACCTTGGCGGCCAATACGGTGGCCGCAGAATACCGCGTAACAATACCGGTCAAAGAGGAGGAGAGGCCGGATGCTTTATGGGATGCGAGGACTCTTTGGCAGAACTATATGGGACAGGAGAATATCCTGACCCTGAAAAAACAGAAAAAGAAAAAAGAACCTGTCCTTGTGGACATCCGGTCGAAGATACAGGAAATGCTGTTTTATCCTTCCGAGGAAGAATTGCAGCTGGATATGAAACTGGATTCCGGCAGCGATTCCAATCTAAGTCCAGAACTGGTGATTACGACAGTTCTTGAGCGGTTCGGCCTCACGACTCCGAGAAATGAGATTGGGGTAACGAGAACAAAAATACATTTTAAGGAACACTTGACATAAAATTCCAATCATGCAATAATCGACGCAGGATTGGAATTTTTGTTTAGGGGCGGAAAGGGTATTTGTGATTGGAGATGAAGAGTATATTTGATTATCTGAAAGAGAATAAAGCCGTGGGAGATTTTCTCGACGAGTACGGTCCGCAATTAAAGAAAACGGCGGTCATCTGTCTCGTGGGACTCGTCCTGTTCGCGGGTTTTTCTTTGTTTAAGGGCAGTAATGGTTTGGCGGAAGCGTCGGATGGAGATGAGGACGCCTCCGTACAGACTAGTGAATACGTTGGCGCTGACAGAAGTCTGTCAGACGGTACCATCTTTGTTGACATCGGCGGCGCAGTTAAGACGCCGATGCTTGCGGAACTGCCAGACGGCAGCCGTGTGGACGACGCCATTCAAGCAGCCGGAGGACTGAAGACAGAAGCTGATTTGAGCAATATCAACAGAGCAGAGTTTCTCACAGACGGACAAAAGGTGTTCATTCCGTCATTGGCTCTCGATGAAGATGGGAACGTCATTGAAGGAAGTGTATCTTCAGGGATGGTAACCAATTCGGAATCTGCCGCTGCAACAGGTAAGGTCAACATCAATTCTGCCGATTCCGAACAGCTACAGACGCTGAGCGGCGTAGGACCGGCAACGGCGCAGAAGATCATCGACTACCGACAGTCGAACGGAAGTTTTTCTTCGGTTGAAGATCTCAAGAATGTGTCCGGAATCGGGGATAAGACCTTTGAAAAACTAAAGGACGATATTACCATTTAGACTAGCTTTCACACGGAAACTTGACGCGCTGATTCAGAAAAATGTAGAATGTCTTCGTAACGAACACCATTGTTCAGGGAGGGACGCAATGATTATCAAAGACATCAAAATCCTTGACGAGAGTTTTCAGGTCAGAGACCACATGAATGTTGTCGTAGAAGACGGAAAGTTTCTTTCTATCACGAAGGGAATGCCGGAGCCGGAAGGCAGAGAAGTCATAGACGGCAATGGCAAATTCATGATGCCGGCCTTCTACAATACACATTGTCATGTGCCGATGACGCTGTTGAGAGGATATGGGGAAGGACTTCCTCTTCAGAGATGGCTGCAGGAGCGCATCTTTCCTTTTGAAGCCAAATTCAGCCCGGAGTACAAATACTGGGGGGCTAAACTGGGTGCGCTGGAACTGGTTAAGTCCGGATGTGTGTCCATTTCGGATATGTACTTCGATCTTGTCGACTACGGCAGGGCCCTCTATGAGGCTGGAATGAAGGCGAATCTCTGCAATGGTCTTGTTACTTTTGACGATGATGCGTCCTATTATAAGGACAGATCCTATGAGGACACTCTGAATCTGCTGCAGTGGATCAAAGACAATGAAGCAGAGAACAATGGCCGAATCAAAGCTGACGCGTCCGTGCATTCGGAATACGCCAACAAGGAGAAAGCCCTGGAGGAAGCTTTTGCATTTGCTGCCGACGAGGGGCTGATCCTGCAGGCTCATCTGTCAGAGACAAAATCCGAACATGAAGAATGCAAGGCCCGGCACGGATTGAGTCCGGCCGCATATTTTGAGAAGCTCGGCGCATTCCGTTCTCCATTCATCGCGGCGCACTGCGTATGGTTAGATGATGAGGATATCGATATTCTGACATCTCACGGCGTCTACATGTCTCATAACGCTTCCTCAAACCTGAAACTAGGAAGCGGCATTGCACCGGTGAAGAAGTACTTTGAGAGGGGCATGAATATCACTATCGGAACAGACGGCGCGTCTTCCAACAACAATCTAAATATGCTGGAGGAAGTGAATCTGGCGGCCCTCCTGTGCAGAGGAGAATCTCTGGACGCCAACGCGATTTCGGCGGCAGAGCTGGTGAAGGCGGCTACACGGGGCGGCGCTCTGGCACAGGGCAGAGACGACTGCGGACTGATCAAAGAAGGCTTCCGGGCCGACTTTATCCTCTTCGACATCGAGAAAGAACACTTGACGCCGGATTACGATACGCTGGCCAACATCCTGTTCTCGGCACAGAGCTCGGATATCTGCATGACGGTCTGCGATGGAGAAATCATCTGCAAGGACGGAGAAGCCCTGTTCATAGATGAAGAGGAAACCATCGCAAAAGCTGAAGAAAGTTTCGAGAAAGTGCTTGAAAGCCTTTGATGATTGATATATAATACCGCTTGCGTGTTTAAGTGCAGCAATCAGGCTGCACAGGCTGTAATTAAGAAAGTGGGGTAATTAATGGCTAATATTAAATCCGCAAAGAAAAGAATCCGTGTAATCGACAAGAAGACTGCAAGAAACAGAAGAGTTAAGGGTCATCTGAAGGATGTCCTGAAGTCATTCGACGCTGCAATCGAAGCAGGCGATATGGAAAAGGCCAAGGCAGATCTTGCACTGGCTGAGAAGAAGCTTATGCAGGCTGCTGCAAAGGGAACGATCCACAAGAACGCCGCTTCCAGAAAAGTCTCCAGACTGACACAGAGATTCAACAAGGCAAACGCCTAATTCTCACCCGTCCCCACCGGCACATAAGTTAAATGTGCGATGTGCATAAGTACATCAGAGAAGCAAACCACTCCGGCATGTCTCAGCGGAGTGGTTTTTGTTATACAGAATGTGAGGGGTATGTGTTATAATTATTCTGTAAAATTATGTGAAAAAGAGGATTATGATATGAGTACACATATTTTAGCAGCAGAAAGAGGGGTAATTGCGGAATCCGTACTTCTTCCCGGAGATCCGTTGAGGGCGAAGTTCATCGCCGAAAACTATCTGGAAAACGCCAGATGCTACACAGATATACGCAATATGCTTGGGTTCACGGGTACCTACAGAGGCGTTCCTATATCCGTTCAGGGAACCGGCATGGGGATGCCGTCTATGGGCATCTATTCCTATGAACTGATTCACGAATACCATTGCAAAAACCTGATTAGAATCGGTACGGCCGGATCCTTCCTGGAAAAACTTTCTCTGGGTGACATCGTGGTGGCGGTCGGAGCTTCCACAGACTCCAACTTCGCACACACTTACAAACTGAATGGAACCTATGCGCCGACAGCGAGCTATGAATTGCTCTCTAAGGTCAGGGATGCGTCAGATGAAACAGGTATCCGCTTTACTGCCGGTAATCTCGTGTCCTGTGATGTCTTCTATGAGTCCGATCCGGACTGGTGGAAGGCCTGGGCTGCCGTAGGCGTTCTCGGCGTTGAGATGGAGGCGGCCGCTCTCTACATGAACAGCGCAGCAGCGGGCGTAAATGCTCTTGCCATTATGTCCATCAGCGATAATTTCGTAACTGGCGCCAAATCTACTGTTGAAGAGAGAGAAACGAGTTTTACGAACATGATGAAACTGGCTTTAGAAACAGCTATTAAATAACAACAAAGAGGAGTTGGGAACATGAAGTTACTTGAATCTGCAGAGAACTATCTTGAAGCTATTCTCATGGTCCGCGAGGAGAAGGGAATGGTTCGGTCCATCGACATCGTGAACAAGCTGGGCTTCAGTAAGCCGAGCGTGAGCGTTGCCGTGAAGAATCTGGAGACCAATGAATTTATCACTCGGGATCCAGATGGATTCATCCATCTGACAGAGAGCGGAGAGGAGATTGCCCGGATGATCTATGAGCGGCACAATCTCCTAACAGATATTTTCGTCAAGATCGGAGTAGATCCGGAGACAGCCAGAGAGGATGCGTGCAAGATTGAACACGATTTGAGCGAAGAGACATTTGAGCGAATTAAGAAGGCATATACAGCACATATCGATAAATATATATGAGTGACTACAGGAAGTACATCAGAAATTTCAGCATCATAGCGCACATTGACCACGGCAAATCGACCCTGGCCGACAGGATGATCGAGATGACGGGCACGGTAAGCCACCGCGACATGCGGGACCAGTACCTGGACAATATGGAACTGGAGCGTGAACGAGGCATCACGATCAAGCTGCAGACTACAAGGATGGTATTCAAAAGCAAAGACGGTAACGAGTACATCTTTAATCTCATCGACACGCCGGGTCATGTGGACTTTACCTATGAGGTATCCAGATCTCTGGCTGCATGCGAAGGCGCAGTTCTTGTTGTAGACGCAACCCAGGGGGTTGAAGCTCAGACGCTGGCAAATGTCTATCTCGCGATGGATGAGGATCTGGAAATCATGCCGGTCCTGAACAAGATCGACCTTCCGAGCGCTCGTCCTGACGAAGTGAAGGAGGAAATTGAGGAAGTCATCGGCGTCGAGGCGACCGATGCCCCTCTCGTGTCCGCGAAGGATGGAACGGGTGTTGAAGAACTGCTGGAAGAAATCGTGAAGAAGATTCCAGCGCCGGCAGGCGACGAGACAGATAAGCTGAAGGCCCTTATTTTTGATTCTTACTACGACAATTACAAAGGCGTTGTCATCTACACGAGAGTGTTCGATGGAGAAGTCAAAAAAGGCGATATGATCCGTCTTATGAATACAAAGAAGAAGTACGAAGTGACGGAGGTCGGCGTATATTCTCCGGGGCCCGTGGAATGCAAAAGCCTGAAAGCCGGCGAGGTAGGATATATCTGCGCCAGCATCAAACAGGTGGCAGACGCCAGAGTGGGCGATACCATTACCCACGATGACGCTCCTGCGGATGAACCGCTCCCGGGCTACAAAAAAGTCCAGTCCATGGTTTACTGCGGTATCTATCCGGCGGAAGGCGAGAAGTACGAAAACGTCAAGGACGCGCTGGAAAAACTGCAGGTCAACGATGCGGCGTTCCACTTCGAACCTGAGACGTCTACAGCTCTCGGTTACGGATTCCGCTGCGGATTTTTGGGGCTTTTGCATATGGAAATCATCGTGGAACGGCTGGAGAGAGAGTTTGACCTGGCCGTTATCACCACTTCTCCAAGCGTTATCTACAAAGTCGTGAAGAACGACGGTAGCGTGGAGATGGTCCAGAATCCGTCCAACTTGCCGGATCCGATGGAAATCGATCACATTGAAGAGCCGATGGTCAAAGCCGACATCATGGTTCCGAAAGAATATGTGGGAAGCATCATGGAAATCTGCCAGGAGCGCAGAGGCCGCATGATTCATATGGAATACATTACGGAGAACAGAGTCAATCTCCACTACGATATGCCTTTGAACGAAGTCATATATGACTTCTTCGATGCGCTCAAATCAAAGACTAGAGGGTATGGCTCCCTGGATTACGAGTTCAGCAGGTATGAACCGAGCAAAGTCGTGAAACTTGACATTCTCCTCAACAAGGATATGGTTGACGCTTTTAGCATGATCGTTCACGAGTCCAAGGCTTATGCCCGCGGACGCTTCGTGTGCGAGAAGCTGAAAGAAATTATACCGAAGCATCAGTTCGAAGTACCAATTCAGGCAAGCATAGGGCAGAAGATCATAGCCAGAGAAACGGTGCGGGCTTATCGGAAGGATGTTATCGCCAAGTGTTACGGTGGCGATATTTCCAGAAAGAAGAAACTGCTGGAGAAGCAGAAAGAAGGAAAGAAGAGGATGCGTCAGTTCGGAACGGTTGAGGTTCCACAGGAGGCGTTCACAGCGGTATTGAAATATGACGATAACAAATAGTGACAACAATATCGGTTTGTACGTTCATATTCCGTTCTGTATGAGAAAATGCAGGTACTGCGATTTTCTGTCCTTTGAGTGCCGTGATGACAGGGCGCTGAGCCAGTACGCAGACGCGCTTTGCCGTGAAATTAGTGCCAGATACGAAGAATGGCCTTATAGGGTGGTCGATACAGTCTATATTGGCGGCGGAACGCCGTCTATTCTACCTCCGGAAGATATGAAGCGCGTCATGGATTGTATCCGGGATAATTTCACCATCGATGAAAACAGCGAGATCACCATCGAGGCGAATCCGGCGACCCTTGATGACAAAAAACTGGAAACCTATCTGGAAGCCGGAATCAATCGGATCAGCATCGGCGTCCAGTCATTCGATAATTCTATTCTGAATCTGCTCGGCAGGGTGCATGATAAGAACGATGCGCTCAATGCCGTAAGAATGGCGAAGAAATCAGGATTCAAAAACGTCAATGTGGACATGATGTTCGGCATTCCGGGGCAGACTTTCAAAATGTGGCGTGATTCGCTTCGCCAGTGTATCTTCCTCAGGCCTGAACACATCTCACTCTACAGTCTGCAGATTGAGGAAGGCACTCAGTTCCATAAGATGATGGAGAACGGCACTTTGGAGCCTACTGCAGACAGCGCTGACAGAACTATGTATCACGACGCAATAGATATGCTGGTGCACGCCGGATACAATCATTATGAGATATCCAACGGAGCGCTGCCTGGATTTGAAAGCAAGCATAACCTCAAGTACTGGTCTTACAAGGATTATCTGGGCCTCGGTCCAGGCGCCAGTTCCTTTATCGGCGGTCATAGATTCAAGAATACATCATCCGTATTGGAATATCTCAATTATATCAAGCAGGGACTTCCGCCTGTGAAACCGGAAGACGTGGAGCATTACACACCGCGAGAAGAGATGGGTGTCTTTGTATTTACCGGTTTGAGAAAGACGGAAGGTTTTGATATCAGGGACTTTGAGGACACCTTTAACATCGATTTCTTTGACGTCTATGATCCTTCAATCATCACCAGAATGCGTGGCCTTATCGAAATGAATGGTTTTATGATGAAACTCACGGATAAGGGACTGGATGTTTCGAACAAAGTAATGGCGGAATTTGTATAGATCATGCAACCCTGTTATTTTATTAACAATATTCGTGTTATGAAACATCATTATGCTTTTGTGCATCAAAAAATGCAGTCAATGACTGTGTTTTTTTTGTTATTTTTTACACACTATTGTTTTATTGTGATAATATTACATAAATATGTAACAGACATTTTTTTAACAATCAATCAGTTATCTTTTATCGGCACGATATTATCATTTAATTCAAGGAGGAAAAATCATGTCAGAATTAAGAACAGCATTACCTAAGATCTCGACACCGTTGCCGGGTCCTAAGGCGCAGGCTCTGATCGAAAGAAGAGCGAAGTCGACCCCTAAGGCCATCGGAACTGCCTACAAAGCAGTCATCGAAAGAGGCGAAGGCGCGATGTTCGAAGACGTCGACGGAAACATCTTCCTCGACTGGATCGCGGGTGTAGGCGTACTGAACATC
>SVCX01000014.1 GCA_015058145.1 Clostridiales bacterium
TGCCCCTCTTCGCATAGAAGAACATATTTTAGTCGTTCCTCATTTGTCCAACTTCTGTTTTTGCCACCTTTAGGTCTACTCATATAACCACCTCCCTGAACAAATCCTAACATAAGAAAAGTAGACATGCTTTTTTACATGTCTACTTTCATCTTACTAGTTCAGTAATCCCGGCTTTTGCATTCCTATTTCCAGAGATAGGCGATAACCTTCTTTCTGGTGCGCTGCAGCGCATTATCGACGGACTTGCTGCTTTTGCCCAGGCGTTCAGCAATCTGACCGCTTGTGAATCCCTTGATGTACTCGTTTAATACTTTCATCTCCAGGTCACTGAAGATGTTATCGCCGTTGTTCAGGATGTAGTAGGCGACGTCTTTGATGATGAGCATCTCATCAGGACTGTCCGCCGGATCGGTACGCAGCGTGTCTCCCAGCGTGATCTCCGCCCCGTCAGGCGTCCCCTGAGCGACTCCGCCCTGAGCCACCGGCTTGTTTAAGGAAACCGAAGTGTTGAGCGGTTTGTGTTTGATCCGGTCTGCAGACCGGATAGCGCTTATGATTTGATTGGTGACGCATCTCTCCGCATAGGTTCCGAAGGAAGCGTTTTTCTCCGCGTCATAACTGCGCACGGCTTTGAGCAGGCCGATCATCCCTTCCTGGACAACATCCTCCGCGTCTGCGCCCGCCATGAAGTAGACCCTAGCTTTTTTGTAGACGATTCCCGCGTAGTTTCTGATGAGCGTCTCCTCTGCCAGAGCATCTCCTGCCTGAGCTTCCGCCGAAAGCTGAATTTCCGGATTCTCTATGGAATTGATGAGTTCCTTCTTAAGCATTACAACCTCTGTTTCACGACCTCATACATGATGATGGCTGCCGCATTTGACGCATTGAGAGAATTGACCTGTCCCTTCATTGGGATGCTGACAACGAAATCGCACTTCTCACGCACCAGACGGCTGATTCCGAACCCCTCACTGCCGATGACGATGGCCAATGAGCCTGTCATATCCTGATCGTAGAGAATCGAATCACCCATGTCACAGGCGTAAATCCATACCCCGTGCTCCTTCAGTTCGTCGATCGTTCTCCCGATGTTCGTCACTCTGGCGCAGAGCATGTGCTCCGCCGCTCCGGCGCTGGTCTTCAGCACAGTCTCGTTTACGGAGACGCTGCGACGTTTCGGAATAATAATTCCGTGAACTCCCGCGCACTCCGCCGTTCTCATGACCGCCCCCAGATTGTGCGGATCCTCCAAACCATCCAGGATGATGATGAACGGCTTTTCTCCCCGTTCCGCGGCGCAATCCAGAATATCGTCTACCGTGCAATATGAAAAATCGGACGCCGTCGCGATGACGCCCTGACAGTTGACCTTCGCTCCATCCAGCAGTTTGTCCATAAAGGCTTTGTCGCTGTGGTAAACCGGGATCTTCGCCTCTTTTGCCTTTGCGATGATCTGCTTTATGGAACCGGATGGATGCGCTCCGTCTTCTGTCTTCTGAATGTTGATCTTCTCGATTTCGCGGCCGGATTTGAGCGCCTCCAGCACCGCGTTTCTTCCTGCAATTATTTCAGACATCTCTCGTACTTTCTGAATGTGTATTGGATTCCTGTCGCTTCATCCGTCTGGACTTCCGATTCCCAGGTCACGACGAAACCCTTCTCTTCAAGATTCGGGAAGAATCTGTCCGCGTCGAACACTTCGTCAATTCTGGTTACGTAAAACGCATCGCAGTCCTCGAAGAACAATTCGTATATGGACGCGCCGCCGCAGATGAAGACTGCGTCCGCCGGATCTTCGCCCAGGGCGACGGCAGCCGCTTCATATTCCGCAACCCGCTCGAGGACCTCGTCCTTGGTGTGGCAAATATCACAGGCGTAGCCCTCTCTCGGCTCCACGAAGTAGTTCGGGTCATCGCTGAGCACAATGTGATCCCGCTTCGGCAAAGGCTTCGATCCCGGCAGAGACTCCAGTGTTCTCTGTCCGAAGATGACGCACTTTCCCAGTGTCTTTTTCTTGTAGTATTTCAGGTCTCCCGGCAGATGGACTAGAAGGTCGTTGTTCTTGCCGATACCCCAGTTTCTGTCAGTCGCAACAATAGCGTTCACGTTCTTCTCCTTATACTGCGATTGGAATGTTCTTGATCTGCGGATTCTTCTTGTAATCCGTAATTGTAATATCGTCTGTGGTGAACTCGTAGAAATCCTTTACTTCCGGATTGAGGCTAAACTTCGGCGCCGGATACTGCGGACGCTCGATCAGTTCCCGGATGATATCCACGTGCCTGTCATAGATGTGGGCGTCGGAGATGACGTGCACCAGTTCGCCCGGCAGCATGTCGTTCACCTGAGCCAGCATGTAGATCAGCACGGCGTATTGCACCACGTTCCAATTGTTCGCCGCCAGAATGTCCTGTGACCTCTGGTTCAGAATTCCATTGAGGATGAAACGGCCGCTGCCGCCTTTGCCTTCCACTCCGCCGCCTTCTTCCCGGGTGACGTTGAAGGTCATGCTGTAGGCGCATGGCTCGAGACCCATCTCACTGAGATCTGCGAAGTTGTACATGTTGGTCATGATACGCCTGGAATAAGGCGTGTTCTTCAGCTGCCAGAGAACGTTGTCCACCTGGTCCATCTCACCCTGCGCGAACTGATACTTCTGCGCCATCTGATAGCCGTAGGCCTTGCCAATCGTGCCGTCTTCGCTGGTCCATTCGTCCCATACGCTACTCTTCAGATCCGCAATCCGGTTGGACTTTCTCTGCCAGATCCACAGCATCTCGTCGACAGCGCTCTTGATGTAGGTCGGGCGCAGGGTCAGCGCCGGAAACTCCTCTCTCAAGTCGTACCGGTTCACAACACCGAACTGCTTGATGGTATGGGCGGGAGTCCCGTCTTCCCATCTGGCCCGGACGGTCTGTCCTTCTGTTGAAAAGCCGTTGTCCAGGATGTCCCGGCACATATTTACAAATAAAACGTCTGCTTTGCTCATTCCAGTTAACCTTTCAATGCGCGTTTGCGCGCGGCCGCGATTACAGCCCCGTCGTCCAGAACCCGTGGCCGAGTATAAAATACTTTATGAACATGCCTATCAGCGCCAGTGCGATGATAACAATACAGGTCAGTTCGAAGGAGTTGAGATTCCGAAGTCCCTTCTCCTCTTTCTCGCCGGCCTCCTCACGGCGGCGGCGGTTGTCCTTTTCCCATTCGCGCCCTGTCTGATAGTAATCCGTCAGCCAGTCTTTTGACTTGTTTCTGACTTCTCTTTTTTTCTTATACTTGTTCGCCATCTGTAATCTCCACCGCTTTATTCATGGCCCAGGTGAGCCGATCCTCTTCCCCGGTCAGATACAAGTATCCGATAAAAGCCTCAAATCCCGTCGCCCATTTATAGGTCAGTGGATCCGCGTTCTTGGCTCTGGAACTGATCTTGTGGTTCCTCGCCCTCCTGACGATCCTCTGCTCCTCTTCCGTGAGCTTGTCGTACATACCCTTTATGGCAACTGCCTGGGAGTGAGCGTTCACATATCCCGTCACCGTCCTGTGCAGACTTGACGCCCTATGCCTGCCGCTGTCGAGCATCATCTCCCGCACAAAGACTTCATACACCGCGTCGCCCATATAGGCGAGCACGTCTGTATTCAGCTGTTTGACTTCGCTGCGCTCCATGTCAGTTCTTGATGACCTGAACGCCCTGCGGCGTATCCTTCAGCGTGATACCCTGCGCCGCCAACTGGTCTCTGATCTCGTCTGCGCGAGCGTAATTCTTAGCTTTTCTCGCTGCCTGACGTTCGTCGATGAGAGCCTGAATCTCAGGATCTATTTCGACCTTTTCCTCTACGTCCTGCTGGAGCAGACCGAGTACTGTCGCCAGTTCCATCAGCACGTCCATTGCTGCCTTTGCAAAGGCTTTCGTGGCGCCCGGACCGGCTGCCGTATTGATTGCGGTCACAAGTTCAAACACTGCGGAAATAGCGTCCGCCGTATTGAGGTCATCGTCCATGGCCGTAATGAACTTCTGTCTGTAGACGTCGAATCCTTCGATTGCCTTTGCTTCATCAGCCGTCATATCACCGTCGGCTCCGTTTGCCATCAGATGCTTCAGGTTGGACTTGGCGTTGCGCATTCTCTTGAGTCCGTTCTGGGACTGAGTCAGAATTTCCGGATTGAAATCAATCGGTCCTCTGTACTGTCCGCTCAGAATGAGGAACCGCAGCACCTCGCCGTCGTACTGGCTGAGCAGATCGCGCACTGTCTTGAAGTTGCCCAGAGACTTGCTCATCTTGACGCCGTCGATGTTGATGTATCCATTGTGCATCCAGTAGTTTGCGAACTGTTTGCCGTTGTGCGCTTCCGACTGGGCGATTTCATTCTCGTGGTGCGGGAACTGAAGGTCCTCGCCGCCTGCGTGTATATCCAGGGTGTCGCCGAGGTATTTCTTGGACATGGCTGAGCATTCGATGTGCCATCCAGGTCTGCCCATTCCCCATGGTGAATCCCATGCGATTTCTGAATCTTCCTTACGCGCCTTCCAAAGTGCGAAGTCAAGCGGGTCTTCCTTTTTCTCATCATCCGCCGAGCTGGTTCTCTCGCTGGCGCCCAGACGCAGTTCATCTACGTTCTTGCCGGAGAGCTTGCCGTAGCCGTCGAACATTCTCGTCCTGTAGTAGACATCGCCGTCGACTTCATAGGCGTAGCCCTTATCGATGAGATCCTGTACGAAATGGATGATGTCGTCCATGGTCTCTGTGACTTTAGGATGAACCGTCGCCTTCCTGACGTTGAGGGCGGCCGCGTCCTTGTAGTACTCCTCGATGTACTTCTCGGAGATTTCTCCGGCGCTGACGCCTTCTTCCTTGGCGCGGTTGATGATCTTGTCGTCCACGTCGGTGAAGTTCTGCACGAACTTGACCTTGTATCCTCTGTACTCCAGATACTTTCTCATAGTGTCAAAGACCACAAACGGTCTGGCGTTTCCGATGTGGAAGTAGTTGTATACGGTAGGACCGCAGACGTACATCTTGACTTTGCCTTCTTCCTGCGGTACAAATTCCTCTTTTCTTCTTGTCAGTGTGTTGTAGATCTTCATCCTTATCTATCTCCTCTCATTTGCTGTCTTATCTGCTTCCGCGAGATTCTTCCCATGGAAGTCTGATCCTCTCGTTATGTGAAGGTGATACTTCTCTGCCATTTCCACGAACCGCATGGATTGCTCGAAGTTCTGATCCGGGTGGAAACATTCGAGTCCCTTCAGACCCTGCCGCTTCAGCCTGCCGATGATCTTGTCGATGTTTTCATAGAACATTTCGCTTCCCGGCCGGCCGATGCCCCGCGTCTGGATCGGATGCGCCAGCACAGGGGTTCCTCCCGCGTCTTTAATCACTTTGATGGCATCCTTCGCTAGGGGCTTGGCGTTCCGCACGGCGCGGCATTCGGCGCTTCCCAGAATTGCCTTTCCGTAGGCTTCCCTCTCCTCCTTGATGAGGCCTTTGCGCAGGAGCGCCCTGGCGATGCTCGGTTTGCTGACGAAACTGTTCTTTCCGACTTCGATATCCGCTTCGGAAATATCATATCCCATGGACCGGAGCGTCCCGAAGAGTTCTTCGTTTCTCTTCCTTCGCCGCTCCACAACGTCGCTGAGGAACTGCTTCAGTTCTTCGTTCTCGACGTCGATATTGTACCCGAGCATGTGAAGGCTGGTGCCCTCTTCTGTGACCACAGCGATTTCGATTCCCGGAACCAGTTTGATATCCACGGCTTCCGCCGCAATCTTAGCCTCTGCGATACCGTCCGTGTTGTCGTGATCGGTGATGGCTATGATATCGTAGTCGAGTTCCCTCGCCTGCTTCACAATCTGTGTCGGCGTGGCCTCTCCGTCTGATGCAGTTGTGTGTATGTGGAAATCCGCTTTGAAATCGTTCATCTATCTGAATGTGATGACCCCGTCATCGATTTTCTCAATTACTGCCAGAGATTCCACTCTGTATCCCATGTCGCGCAGTCTGTCAGACCCGCCCTGAAAGCCCTTCTCAATTACGGTTCCGATACCTACTATGTCTGCACCTGCTTCTTCAACAATTCTCGCCAGGGCTGCCGAAGCCTCTCCGCTCGCCATGAAGTCGTCGATGATCAGGATTTTTTCGCCTTCGTTCACGAACTTCTCCGCCACCTTGAGCTTCGATACCGTACCCTTGGTGAAGGACTTCGCCTCCGCCTCGTAGAACCCTTCGTTCATAGTGCTCGGCGCAGCCTTTTTCGCAAAGACGACAGGCGGATAACCGAACAGCGGCGCGCACATACACGCGATGGCGATTCCGCTGGCCTCAACGGTCAGGATCTTATCCACCTGAACATCGTCGAATCTTCTCTTGAATTCCTCCGCAATCTCTTCCAAAAACTTGACGTCTATCTGGTGATTCAGGAATCCGTCGACTTTGACAATCTCTGTTCCAATCGCTTTTCCTTCTGTCAGTATCTTTTCTTTTAGTGCTTCCATTGCTGTTTCCCCCGGTGGATTAATAAAGTACGCGACACAACTGCGCCGCGTACTCACCGTCTATTTTTCTGTCTTTGCTGTTTTACTGTTCATCTTTGAAAAGTGCCTCGAGGCTGTCGAATGAAATTTCTTCCGGTGCGGCTTCGCCAGCTGCTTCTACAACTTCACCGACAGGTTCTGCTGCTTCTGCTGGAATCTCTTCCACGAGATCATCGAATGAAATCTCATCGAGAAGAGCGTCTGCATCCTCGCTTGCTTCCGCTGCAACTTCCGCTGCCGGAATCTCTCCTTCTGCCAGAGCATCCATGCTTGCCAGAAGTTCTTCTACAGTCGCCTCATGCTCAGGCGCCTCTTCAATGGACTCTGCCGGTGCTTCCGCTGCAACTTCTGCAGGAGCTTCTTCCGCCAGTATTTCCTCGATTGCAGCGACATCGTCTTCTACCGGAGCCTCTGCGAAGAGGTCATCCTTGAAGAACGTATCCGCGAAGAGGTCGTCTGCCTTAGCAGGCTCTTCTTCAACTTCTACTTCCTTGAACTGAATGGCTGCTTCTTCCGCCGGAGCTTCTTCGACAGGTGCTTCTTCCGCTGTCGGAATCTCTTCCTCTGCAGGAGTTTCTCCAACAGGCGCTTCCTGTGTAATATCCGCGAACTCTTCTACTTCCAGATCCGCTGCAGGGACCTCAACCTCGATGTCCTTCTCTTCCACTTCCCAGTCAATGGAAGGTGCCAGTTCTTCTGTCTGCGCCTTCAGGTTGTCCAGTCTTGCTGACGTTCTGAGAATGTTGGTCTTGATCTCAGCAAATTCATCTTCCATGGATGTGATCTGCTGTCTGAATTTATTCTTGGTGGCCTCAAGTTTCTCCTTCTCGGCTTCCATTTCAACTCTCATGGCAGCCTTCTCAGCCTCAGCAACGTCTTTGCTGGCTTTCAGTTCTTCCTGGATGGTCTCTCTTTCCTTCTCGCTGTCGATACGGAACTGTTCCATCTGCTCTTCCTGAGCCTTGATCTTCTCCTTGCCGTTCTTCAGGATCTCATCAACTTCCGTCTTCGCCTGGTTGATGATCTCATTGCTGCTCTTCTTCGCTTCGAGAATTAGACTGACATACAGTTCATTGTTCTCGTCATATTTCTGATATCTCTTTGTCAGTTCTGAAATCTCAGCTTCATAGTTGTTCTCGAGCTCACCGATGTGCTCTTCATAAAGGTTGCACAGTTCCTGTATGCAGCCGTAGACATCGTCCTTGTCAAAGCCGCCGTCAGCATCCTTCTTAATGCTCATTCCCTTCAGAAGGCCGATTACGGTCTCACGTCTTTTGTCTTTTAAAGCACTCTTATCCATATTGTTCTTCCTCTGTTTATAAATACACGATTATAAATGAACATAATAATTTACATTATTATAGCATCACTGTATGATTTTGTCTTGTAAAATTTGCATTTTTTGTTTTCATTTGTTATCATGTCAGCGGACCTTTTTTTAGTTTAGGCAAAATTCAGATTACCAAATTCCATGGAGGTAAAATGGAGTCCATAAAATTTAATGCAAAAGGCCACAGTGTCGAATTTTCTAAGCGTACGCTGACTATAGATGACAAGGTATATTCGTACACGGGAATCAGCCAGGTTAAGCATTCTTCTGCTTACCAAGCGTATCTGTTCAGATACAACGGCGAGTGGGTGAAGCTTTTTTATGATGAGCCTCATGGCAACGTCGTAGCTGCTCTTTTCCGCAAGATCAACGCGATGAATGAACGCCGCGCCGCGAAGGCACGTGCGACCCAGTCCATCGATACTTCTGCCATCGCAGCTGCACTGGCTGCTTCAGAAGAAAAAACAGAGGAAAAGGCAGAAGAACCAGCAGAAGAAAAGCCTGTTGAAGAGGCGGCTGAGAAACCTGCCGAGGTTCCGGCGGAAGAACCAGCTAAAGAACCGGAAGTTCCGATTGTTGAACCAGAAACTCCGGCTGTCGAAGAAGAAGTTCCGGCGGAAGAACCTGTCGTTGAACCAGAAGCACCGGCAGAGGAAAAGCCTGCAGAAGAGGCGGCTGAAAAACCTGCTGTTGTTCCGGCCGAGATAACTTCGGAAGAAGCTGAGAAAAAAGCAAAACGCAAAAAAGCATTTATTATTTTCGCTGTTATTATTGCATTATTTATAATAGCGGGTATAATATATTTCCTCACGGTTGGTACAACCAACGATGCCTCTCAAGGTCCGAATATTGATGAAACCCATCAGTACAACGACATTGACGAGTTAATTGAGGAGATGCAGGAATAATCCTGCACTGCGAGCCACTGTAGCTCATTCGGCAGAGCAGCGCATTCGTAACGCGCAGGTGGCCGGTTCGATCCCGGCCAGTGGCTCCATCCGGGGCATTGGCGCAGCTGGGAGCGCGCATGACTGGCAGTCATGAGGTCAGGGGTTCGAGCCCCCTATGCTCCACCATTAAATAACGGAGACCATTCGTGAAGTGGTAAAACAAAAGTAGACACTTCAAAAAGAGCGGTCTCACAAGCAGACATTCGAAAGAGTGTCTGCTTTTTTCTTTGGTAAAATGGAAATGGAGGTGGAAATATGGCCAGACCAAAAGGTGGAAAAAACAAAAGATGGAGCACGGAAGAAAAACTTAGAATCGTTCGGCGTTACTTCGACGAAAGAATTGGTCAAGGGACACTTGCAAAAGAAGAGAATATCAGTGCAGGACAACTGTATAACTGGATCAAAAGATATGCTGAAGGTGGCCCTGAAGCAATGGAAAACAGGAAAAAACCCGGCAATCCTTTTGCGGCATTGTCCACAAGCAAATCTCTTACCGAAGAGCAGCGATTGAAACTCATCGTTGAGAAACAGAAAATCGAGATCGAACGGTTAAAAAAAGGATATGTAGTGAAAGGAGTTGGTGCAAGCAAGGAATTCGTTACTTTAAGAGATCTGAATACGAAATAATCGACAAGCTGAAGGAGGAATATTCAGTATCTGAGCTTTGCAGGCTCATGGATGTCAACAGATCCGGATATTACAAATGGAAACAAAGACAGGGAACCAAAAACCAGTATGAAAGGCATCGCGACGATCTTACAGCTCTGCTGCTTGAGGTCCATGAACGACACCGTTCATACGGTTACCACAGGCTTGCGGCAGTCGTCAGAAGGGAAACAGGACTGATCTTCTCAGACAATCTGGCACACAAGTGCTGCAAGTATGCCGGAATAAGGGCACATGTTAAGCACTACAGATGGAAAAAACCAAAAGACGAAAGCAAGATCTTCCCGAATCTTGTGGCATGTAAATGGAATGCGAAGCAGCCGCTTGAACTTGTGGCTTCAGACATGACAATAATGAAACACAAAGGCAAACAGTTTGAGTGGACGTATCTGCTGGATACATTCAATAACGAAATCATTTCAAGCCACATTGGAAAGCGAGCAGGAGACATCAAACCGTATTACGATTGTCTGGAAGATCTCATAGAAATGACAAAGGAACAGAAAGACCCAGTCACTTTGCACACCGACCAGGGATCTGTCTATTCCTCTGCAGCATTCTGCAATGCTCATAAGAATTATAACATAATTCGCTCGATGTCGCGCGTTGGAACTCCTACGGATAATTGCGTGATCGAAGCGATCAATGGTTGGGTAAAAGCAGAAATGTACGCTGAAGGTTGGCACAGACAGTTTGACTCTCCTGAAGAAATGATTGAAGCCTTTGTTTATTACTACAACCATTACAGACCTGCATATTCACTGCAATACAAAACCCCAGTTCAGTATAGAACTGATCTGGGGTTCTTGTGATTGAGGTTTGCTCTTTTTGAACTGTCTACTTTTAGTTGACAAGTTCACCTGCGAGGTGCTCTTTTTTATGCTCTGTGATGACTTCGATTAGTCAGGCAGCTGCTCCAGAAGTCTCTCTGCAATCTGCACAGCATTGGTTGCCGCGCCCTTGCGGATGTTGTCGGCCACGACCCAGATGTTGATGCCGTTTTCGACGGAATAGTCTCTTCTGATTCTGCCTACATAGACTTCGTCGGTTCCCGCCGCATCAAGGGCCAGTGGGTAAACGTTGTGTTCCACATCGTCCTGTACGATGAGCCCCGGGAAGTTTCTGAAGCACTCCACAACATCCTCGAGTTCAAATGGCTTCTCGAGTTCAATGTTGATGGATTCACTGTGGGAATCGAAAACAGGAACACGCACGGTAGTGGCGGTAACCTTGATATCGTCGTCGTGAAGAATCTTGTGTGTCTCGTTGATCATCTTCATCTCTTCCTTGGTGTATCCGTTATCCATAAATACATCAATGTGCGGCAGGCAGTTTCCTGCAATCGGATGCGCATACGCCTGCAGTTCCTCATCGTTGCCGGCGAGACCGTTCTTCAGGTCGTTGATACCTTTGACGCCGGATCCGGACACGGCCTGATACGTCGAGTAGACGACTCTCTTAATGCCGTACTTATCCTGGAGCGGTTTCAGGGCTACCATAGCCTGAATGGTTGAGCAGTTCGGGTTGGCGATGATGCCTTTGTTCCAGGAGATATCCTCCGGATTGACTTCCGGTACGACGAGAGGAACGTTCTTATCCATTCTCCACTGGCTGCTGTTGTCGACTACGGTTACGCCGTGAGCCGCTGCGATCGGCGCGAACTTGGCGCTTGTGCCGCCGCCTGCTGAGAACAAAGCGATGTCGATCGGCTTATCAAAGGAATGCTCCGTCAGCTCCTCGACCACATATTCTTTTCCCTTAAACGTGAGCTTCTTTCCGGCTGATTTGGCTGACGCCATCATATAGATATTCTCAAATGGAAAGTTTCTCTCCTCAAGTACTTTCAGGAACGTCGATCCTACGACTCCCGTTGCTCCTACTACTGCGATGTTTGGTTTTCTCTTCATTTACTCTTACTCTAACCTCTTATCTCTTCTTATTTCATTTTGCCCGTAACGATTGCCAGTGTATCTCTCGCGATCATCAGTTCTTCGTTGGTCGGGATCAGGATGAGCTTAACTCTGGAATCGTCTCTGGAAATGATGCACTCTTTTCCTCTGACTCTGTTCTTGACAACGTCCAGCTTGATGCCCAGGTTGCCCAGGTCATTGCAGATGATGTCTCTCATACCGATGTCATTTTCACCAACGCCTGCGGTAAATACAATCGCATCGCATCCGTTCATCTCAGCAATGTAAGCGCCGATGTAGAATCTTACCTTATGGGCGAATACTTTCAGAGCCAGCTGTGCTCTCTCGTTTCCTTCCTCAGCCGCAGCTTCCAGATCTCTGAAGTCGCTGGATACGCCGGAGATTCCCAGAACGCCTGATTTCTTGTTCAGGATCTCGTTGGCAACGCCCTGATCCAGGTTTTCGCACTGTCTCATGTAAGTTACGATAGCCGGGTCGATATCGCCGGATCTGGTTCCCATAACCAGACCTTCCAGCGGTGTGAAGCCCATGGATGTGTCGATGCACTTGCCTCTCTTGATAGCGGATACGGACGCGCCGTTGCCCAGGTGGCAGGTGATCAGCTTCAGGTCATCCAGGTTAACATTCAGAATGTCAGCGGCTCTCTCTGCAACGTACTTGTGTGAAGTTCCGTGGAAGCCGTATCTTCTGATACCGTGCTTTGTGTAGAACTCATACGGAATCGCGTATATATATGATTCAGGAGGCATTGTCTGATGGAACGCTGTATCGAAAACGCCGACCATCGGAGTTCCCGGCATGAGTTCCTGACAAGCCGCGATACCGAGAAGGTTTGGCGGATTGTGCAGCGGTGCCAGCGGAGTACACTCTTCCAGTGCCTTGATGACTTCGTCTGTAATGAGTACTGATTTGGCGAACTTCTCACCTGCGTGAACAACTCTGTGTCCAACCGCGCCGATTTCGCTCATGTCTTTTACTACGCCGTGGTCTGCATCCTGAATAGCGTCCAGTACGTGTCCGATTGCGTCCTTGTGGTTTTCCATCGGAACTTCCAACTTGAACTTGTCCATTCCGGTCTTCTCATGAGTAATCACGGATCCGTCCATTCCGATTCTTTCAACAAGTCCCTTGCACTCCAGTGTCTCGTTCTGCATATCGAGCACCTGGTACTTCAGTGAAGAACTTCCACAGTTGATGACTAATACTTTCATGATAGGTTTCCTCCCGTAATCATAGTTTGTTTTTCTATTTGCCGCGCACAAACGCGCATAATATTATATCACAAAAACCCGGGCTGTTGGCCTTTGGAATGTATATTTTTTATTCAATATACGGACTCCTGACACGGTCCGATGCGGCGTATAGATCTCTGCCGCAGAGAAGATTGTAGATATCCGCCGCTTTCTCGTCCAGTTTCAGCAGCTGCCTGTCCAAAGGAGCGAGTTTTTCTTCCTCCCGGTTCAGGTTCGTGACGACGGTAAAATCACCATCCCTGTGTTCTCTCATGAACTGTCTTCCCTTCTCGCCTGCAGCCAGAAGCCTTCCGGCGGACGGAGCCCGAGCCGTCAGCGTATCGGCTTCCTTCCAACCGGTTCCCGTCAGGACGTGGGTCAGGGCCCGCCGGATGGTAGCCCCGGTGTATCTTCTTGAAGTCAGCGCGGCGATGAGTCCGTCGATGCTCTCCGCTGTTTTAATCTCCCGTATAATGCTGTTTTCCAGTCCTTCGCCGATACCCCGTATATGCGCCAGATCCTCCGGCGTACTTCTAAGCACCGTTCCTTTCAGAATCTGCAGGTATCTGTCGGAAAGGACCTTCGCGTCTTCCCAGCTGCAAGCCGCCGGCACGTACCGTCTGATATCTTCGCCTTTTTTCAGCATGTTCCGCAGGGCCCCCGCTCCGGCAAAAGCATCCTCTGCCGCTGAAACATCATGGTATCCGCTTCCGAATCGCTTCACTGGCAAATCTTCTATGGGTACCCCTTTGCCTCGCCAGAATGCAATCCGCTTCAGATACTCCAGCGCCAGGATGTTGTTGGGACTGCGCAAAAGCTCCGCAGCCGCTTCCCCCGCTCTGTCCGCTACAGCCAGTTCGTATGCCTTTGCATGAGAGAGTCCTTCTCCCATGCGGGCGGTCTTCTCCGCCTCGATGGACGCCGCGTCGGATACCAGCGTATCTGCCAGGTTCCGCAAACGCTCCGGCTCCTCCGCCTCGCAGCCAAAGGAGATGACATCCACTCCCATCTTCACAAGCATATCCACGGCCCCTGCGGCGAATACCGTCGCTCTGCTGCACGCAAAGGCAAAAGGCAGCTCGACCACCAGATCCGCGCCCCGGGCAGCAGAAACAGCGGCCTTCGCCCTCTCCCACTTGTCACAGACAGCCGGTTCGCCTCGCTGAGTGAAATCCCCGCTCATGACGGCAATCACACAGTCCGCGCCCGAAAGTTGCCTCGTCTTCTCTATGTGGTAGACATGGCCGTTGTGAAACGGATTGTATTCAGCTGTTATTCCTGCTGTTCTCATACGATAATAAAAGAAATGTGCCAGAGTTCATGCCCCTGACACATTCACACAGCTATCTGCTGTCTTCTACTCTTCCTCGCCTTCTCCAATCGGCTCCATGTCCATATCCGGCAGCGGCTTTGAATATTCCGGCTGGCTCTCTGCGCTGAGCTGAGCCTTGTAGGCCATTTCCTGAAGTTCGCCTCTGTTGGCGGCTAGGGCCGTATTGATTTCCTCAAAGGCTTTCTCGATGCTGCCGAACATCTCACCAAAGTAAATGGAGTTGAGATGTTCCATCTTGCCCTGGAAGTTATAGAGGATTCCGTCCAGATACTCGTAGGTGCTGACCTTCAGCTGCTTGGCTGTCTCTTCGGTCACGCTCATGAGCTCATCCGCTCTCAGCTTGGATTTGACCGTGATGTCATTGTTCTCCACGAGGGCATCCGCCTGCTTCTGGGCGTCCTCGATGACTGACTCGTACTGGTTCTTGGCCTCGGCAATGATTCTCTCACGTTCGTTCTTGATCCACTGGGCCTGCTGGATCTCATCAGGAAGCTCTGATCTGATCTCTCTGACGATTTCAAGCAGTTCCTCTGAGTCGATCATGATCTTTCCTGTCAGCGGGAATCCTGCCGCAGTATCCACTATTTCTTCGATTTCTTCCAGTAATTCTAAAACTCTCATTCTCGTCCTCCTGACAAAAATTTTATTTTTTCATTCTCTTCAGTATTTCATCCGGCACGAGTCCGTTGATGTCGCCTCCGAGCGCAAATACTTCCTTGACTACGCTGGAGCTAATATATGAGTACTTCGGATCTGTCATCAGAAACACCGTCTCGACGGAGTCGTTGAACAGCCTGTCGTTCATCTGCGCCATCTGGATCTCATAATCGAAGTCCGTCGTTGATCGGAGTCCCCGGACGACCACATCGAATCCGTTCCTGTTAACATAATCAGCGAGAAGTCCGGAAAAATGGTCTACGCTGACGTGATCCAGATCCTTGACGGTTTCCCGGAGCATTTCCTCCCTCTCCTCGAGGGTGAACATGGACTGTTTGCCCGGGTTGCTGATCACACCTATGACCAGTTCGTCATAGAGTTTCGCAGCCCTCATAATGATGTCCAGATGCCCCATTGTCAGTGGATCAAAGGAACCTGAATATAGCGCTTTCGTCTTCATAGAATTCCTCCTGCAACTTCTAAAAAATTCTATCATAGTTTATTTTATTAGGCAACTACATATTGTTGTAAATCGAAAGTTTCACCACACCATATCGTCTTTCTTTGGCTTTTTCGAACCCGTGGAGAACCTCCGGAAGTTCTTCGTGTTTTCTGTGCTCCGCCACGATGATGCCATCCTCCGCCAGAATCCCTCCTTCGCTGATGAGGCGGAAGGCTTCATCCATGAATCCGGCGTCGTACGGAGGGTCCAGGAAGATGATGTCGAAGGGCTCCTCCAGTCCGTCTTCGATTCTTCGCGCCAGATTCTTCAGTATTTTGGCGTAGTCGCCGGCCGCGACCCTCGTCTTCTCTTCTACCCCGCAGTGTTCCAGATTGGACTTGATAAGCCCGAGACTCTTTCTGGAAGAGTCGGCGAAGAGACAGTAGGACGCGCCCCGGCTCAGAGCTTCAATACCCAGTCCGCCCGTTCCCGCGAAGAGGTCCAGCACACGCGCGCCGTAGATTTCATTGGTCAGGATGCTGAACAGCGCTTCCTTGGCCTTGTCCGTCGTCGGACGTACGCTGCTGTCCTCCGGTGAATTCAGTTTTCTGCCTTTGTATTTGCCTGCGATGACTCTCATCTTCATCCTCCTCGTTACAGGTTGAGGGTCAGGTCCTCTCCGAAGAGTTTCTCCACTCTCCGTTTCAGCGGCCCGTTTTCCGGTCTGGCAAGCCGCGGATCCTCCTCCAGCAGCGCCTTTGCCTCGTCTCTGGCGGCGTTCAGCACGTCCATGTGCCTGACCATATCCGCCAGCTTCATATCCGGCAACCCATGCTGCCGCGTTCCGAATATCTCACCCGGTCCCCTCAGCTTCAGATCTTCCTCAGCGATGTAGAATCCATCGGATGAAGCCTCCATAATCTTTCCCCGCTGCTCGGCCAGCTCCGACCGGCCTTCGTTGATGAGGAAGCAGTAGGACTGCCACTGCCCTCTTCCTACGCGGCCTCTGAGCTGGTGCAGCTGGGCCAGACCGAATCTCTCGGCGTTCTCGACCACCATGACAGTCGCGTTAGGAACATTGATTCCAACCTCAATGACCACCGTGGATACCAGCACATCCGTCTCCCCGGCGCTGAACCGGGCCATGATCGCATCCTTCTCCGACTGCTTCATGGCTCCGTGTATCATCTCCGTCCTGGCGAAACGGGCAGCCAGTTCTTCGTAGACCTGGGTGACTGATCTGGCGTCCATGGCCTCTGATTCGTCGATCAGAGGTGTGACGACATAAGCCTGCCGTCCCTGCTGGATCTGGCGTTCGACGAAGTCATAACACTTCTGTCTGGCGTCCTCGCCCGAAAGGCAATGGGTCACGATCGGCATCCTGCCCGGCGGCATTTCATCAATCACGGAAACGTCCATGTCTCCATAGAGCACCACGGCAAGCGTACGCGGAATCGGCGTTGCCGTCATGACCAGGACATTCGGGCTCTCGCCCTTATCCTTGAGCTTGATTCTCTGGCTGACGCCGAACCGATGCTGTTCATCGGTGATGACCAGTCCCAGATTGCGGAAGCTCACCTCAGGCTGGATCACCGCATGGGTTCCGATGAGAATCTGGATGGTGCCGTCGGCGACTTCCTCCAGCACCTGCCGCTTCTCCGCCGCCTTCATGCTTCCCGTCAGGAATCCCGTCTTTATTCCAAAAGCCGCAAAATCACGGCTCATTCCTTCGTAATGCTGTCTGGCGAGGATTTCCGTCGGCGCCATCATGGCAGCCTGATAACCGCTCCTGACGGCTTTGTACATGGCTGTCTGCGCCACGACCGTCTTACCGGAACCTACGTCACCCTGAATCAGCCGGTTCATCGGTTTAGCCGATATAAGATCGGCGGTAATCTCCTCCACGCAGCGCTGCTGGGCCCTGGTCAGAGGATATGGCAACGACTTTATGAACTCCTCTTCGGATCCGTCGTTCAGAAACTTCGTTCCCTCCCCTTCGAACCGCTCGTTCATCTTCGACGCCATGAGCCCTGTTTCCAAGGCCATGAACTCATCGAAGACGAGTCGGTACTTCGCCTCCAGGTAATGCTGACGCTCCTCCGGAAAGTGCACGTTGCGGATGGCGTATTCCAGATCGCACAGATTGTTTCTGCGCACAGTCTCCTCACTTAATATGCTCTCCACCTGCCCGTAAAGAGGTGTGGCGAGCTTTTGCAGTCTCCGCATCTCCCGCTGCGTCACGCCGCTGGTCAGCGGATAGATCGGCAGAATCCCCGTCTGGACGGTCTCCTCCTTCTCGAACTGGGGATGGACCACCTGAAGACGGTCGCGATTCATCACCGGCTTCCCGAAGAAAGCCAGCCGGTCACCCCGTTTGATGGTCTTGGCAAGATAGGCTGCATTAAAAAATACAACCTCGATTGAGCCTGTATTATCTGTGACGAGCATTCTCAGCACGCGAGACCTTCTGCCCCTCGTGAATCCGCCCGTTCTTATAGCGTCCACCGCGCCGGCGAAGAGCGCCGCTTCGCCCTCTTTCAATGCTGCGATGTCTTTGATGTCTTTTCTGTCCTCGTAGATCCTCGGAAACGTGAAAATGAGATCTTCAACCGTATTTACGCCGAGCCGCGCGAAAGCTTCCGCCTTCTTCGGTCCTACGCCCTTTAATGTTGTGATGCTGTCCTGAAGCTCCATTGCTACTCTGTGATTTCTACGTGTCTTCTGGCGATATCCTTCTTCGACTGCACGCCCGTGATGACGATCTTCACATGGTGCGGCCGCTCGCCCATGACCTTCTCCACGTTGTCATAGATGTACTCCAGCATCTGCTTCGAGTACTTGCCGATGCTGGCGCCAAAAGTAATGACGACGTAAACGGTAATGTCGAGGCCCTGGTCGGTCTCCACTGCGGCGTAGTCCCCTCCCGGGACCATGCCCATGTATTTCCCCTTGTATCGATTGAGGAAAACCCTGCCGTCGCAGCCGTCGATGGCATCCTTTATGATTCTCTCTATGACACCCTGCGAAAAGTGTATCTTTCCTACGTCCGTCTGTCTCTCAAACATACATGGATTGTAACACAAAAACAGCAATAAAAAAACACCTGCGGTACGCAGGTGTATAGGCCAAATTACAGAGCGCGCTCAACTTTGCCTGATCTGAGGCATCTTGTGCACACCTTGGCTTTTCTGACAGTTCCGTTGTCATTGATTCTGACTGTCTGAATATTAGCATTCCACTTTCTCTTCGTGTGTCTGTTTGAGTGGGATACGTTGTTACCGGAAACCTGACCTTTTCCGCATATTTCGCACTTGTTTGACATCAGTCGCACCTCCTTGTTTCTGGTATATTAATGCATAACGCATAATTTCTGGCTCGAACATTTGAGATTATAGCACAGTGGCCCTGCCTATGCAAGGAAATATTTCAACTCTTTTTCAGCCTTCCCACAGGACAACACGGCCTTCCTTCCATGTCTTCGGCATGTCGATCAGCCTCTGGTTCGAACTGCCCCTGAACTGGAGGGTCAGATCCCGCTTCGCCTTGACGAACGGCCCGTCGATGAGAAGGTCGCACATGCGCAGAAGTTCCTCCACGTGCTTGTCCGTGACCGCCATCTTCAGGAGCTGCTCCAGAGTGTAGCCGCTGTATATGGTGATGGTCTTGCCTCTCTCCTTGATGCCCCTTCCCAGAGCCGCGAAGCCCTCCGCCTGGCACATGGGCTCGCCGCCGGAAAATGTGGCGCCCGCCAGAAGCGGGTTCTTGTCGAATTCCTGAAGCAGTCTTTCGACTGATACTTCACTTCCGCCTGCAAAATCATGAGTCTCCGGATTGTGGCAACCCGGGCAATCGTGAGGACAGCCCTGGCAAAAGACTGCAAATCTGATGCCCGGGCCGTCAACGATCGATTCTCTCATTATGCCGGCGATTCTGATTGAATCTGCCATTTGTTGTTACTCCTCAATCTGCTCCATCTGCTGCTCGCCGAGTGAGTGCTTGACTCTGTCCTTCTCCTCAGCCGTCTTAGCGTCGTTCCACTTGTCCATGGTACCTACCAGATATCCGGTGATACGGCGGATTCTCTCGAATCCTGTATCTCCATCATCTTCTGTTCTGCCGCAGCACGGGCACTCGTTGTCGATGATGCCGGTGTAACCGCAAACCGGGTCTCTGTCGACCGGATGGTTGATACTGCCGTAGCCAACGCCGCTCTCCTTCATGCATCTGACAACCTGTTCAAACGCATCCAGGTTCTTCGTAGGGTCGCCGTCCAGCTCGATATAGCTGATGTGGCCTGCGTTGGTCAGCGTGTGGTATGGAGCTTCCAGTCTGATCTTCTCAAATGCGTTGATGTTGAAGTATACCGGAATGTGGAAAGAGTTCGTGTAGTACTCTCTGTCCGTAACGCCTTCGATCACGCCGTACTTGGCCCTGTCGATCCTTACGAATCTGCCCGAAAGACCTTCTGCCGGTGTCGCCAGCAGCGTGTAGTTGAAACCGGTCCTCTTTGACTCCTCATCGAGTCTTCTTCTCATGAAGCCGATGATCTCCAATCCCAGAGTCTGCGCCTCAGGGCTCTCGCCGTGATGCACGCCTATGAGGGCTTTCAGGGTCTCAGCCAGTCCGATGAAGCCTACGCTCAGAGTTCCGTGCTTGAGGACTTCACCGACCGTATCGTCTTCCTTGAGCTTGTCGGAGTCGATCCATACGCCCTGTCCCATGAGGAACGGATAGTTTCTGACCTTCTTGCTGGCCTGGATCTTGTAACGCTCCATGAGCTGATCGATAGCCAGATTCATCTTGCGGTCCAGTTCCTCGAAGAACATATCGATGTCGCCGTGAGCCTTGATGGCGATTCTAGGCAGGTTGATCGATGTGAAGCTGAGGTTTCCTCTTCCTCCCACAACCTGTCTGGTCGGATCGTAGACATTGCCGATAACTCTCGTTCTGCAGCCCATGTACGCTACTTCCGTGTTCGGGTCTCCCTCTTTGTAGAACTGGAGGTTGAACGGCGCGTCGATAAACGCGAAGTTCGGGAAGAGTCTCTTGGCGGAGACTTTCATCGCCAGTTTGAACAGGTCGTAGTTCGGGTCTTCCGGATTGTAGTTGACGCCTTCCTTAACCTTGAAGATGCTGACCGGGAATATGGCTGTTTCGCCGTTTCCGAGGCCCGCTTCGATGGAGAGAAGGATGTTCTTGATGACCATTCTTCCTTCCGGTGAGGTGTCCGTACCGAAGTTGATGGAGGAGAACGGAACTTGGGCGCCCGCTCTGGAGTGCATCGTGTTCAGATTGTGTACGAACGCCTCCATGGCCTGGTAAGTAGCCCTGTCCACTTCCTCGTTGGCGTACTTGGTCGCCTTCTTTTGGATGGTCGGGATGTACTTGGCGTCGATAATCTTCTCGAGATACTGGCGCTCGATATCCTTATACCCATTGTCGTCCGCAAGAATCGGCCAGATGCCGTATTCATCCATGATCTCCTTGCCGATGGCCTTGACTTTGTCTACGCCTTCCTCGATATCAAAGAGAAGGTTGAGCATCTTGCCAACGTTGGTCCAGTAGAGCTTCCTGTAAGTCTTCACGACGCCGTGAGCCATGCCGTAATCGAAATCCGGGATGCTCTGTCCGCCGTGCTGGTCGTTCTGGTTGGACTGGATGGCGATGCAGGCCAGGGCTGAGTAGCTCTGGATGTCATTCGGCTCTCTCAGGTGACCGTGACCGGTCGAGAATCCGCCCTTGAAGAGCTTTTCTATATCAATCTGACAGCATGTAGTGGTCAGCGTCAGAAAGTCCATATCGTGGATGTGGATATCTCCCTCTCTGTGCGCTCTGGCGTGCTCCGGTTTGAGAACGAACATCTCATAGAACTGCTTGGCTCCCTCGGAACCGTACTTGAGCATGGTGCCCATAGCAGTGTCGCCGTCGATGTTGGCGTTCTCACGCTTGGTGTCGTTGTCCTTGGCGTCTTTAAAGGTAAGGTCTTCATAGGTCTTCATGAGCCTGGTGTTCATGTCTCTGACCCTGGTACGCTCCGCTCTGTAAAGGATGAATTCCTTCGCCGTTCTGGCGTGTCCATTCTCGATCAGTACCTTTTCTACCGTATCCTGAATCTGCTCTACAGTAGGAATCTCATTGTGGAGCACCTCTGTCAGATACAGTTCGACCTGTCTCGCCAGATAGTTCGAGGTATCTCTGTCCTGACCTCCCAGAACTTCTGCTGCCTTGTATATAGCATCTGATATTTTCGAGATATCGAAATCGACGGTTCTGCCGTCTCTTTTGATGATTTGTTTGATTTCACTCATTTTTACTTCCTCACTATATCTTGTGGTCATTTTGACGTTCACGAAAAATTATACACAAAATATTCTACCCGTCAATAAGAAAATCATCAAAAAAACAAGAAAACCTCGAAAAAAACGAGGTTTACTGTATTGAATTTTATGTTAATGAAGCACGGGCCCTTTTATATCAAGAGACTGGTATTTCCTTCCTGCCCTTTTGAGGGGGTTCACCCGCTTGTTTTTTTGTGTTTTTTTATCCGTAAATTGCGAAGTATTCGTCTCTTAAGATGGACATCAGATTGAGGTCGTAATAGATTCCGTCCTTCGAGCAGGCGTTTCTGGCAACTCCTTCGTCCACAAAACCCAATCTCCGGTATAGATTTGCAGCTTTAACGTTGCCGGTGAAGTAATCCAGCGTAACCCTCTGCATATCCAGTTCCTCGAAGAGGTACTTCATCAGGCCGATAAGAACCTCTCTGCCGATGCCCTGACCTCTCCTGTCCCCGCCGATATAGATCTTGGTAATATCCAGAGACTTGTAGTGGGGCTCAATTCTTGAAATGATGATTCTCCCCAGGGGATTCCCGGTGCTTTTTTCCGTAATCGTCAGATCGATCACACTTTTGTCCTCTTTGAAGGCAAATCCTTCCGTCACAACGTCTTCGTAAGTCCTGTCTTTGTCCAGGGCGAAG
Source organism: Clostridiales bacterium (assembly GCA_015058145.1). Taxonomy (GTDB): domain Bacteria; phylum Bacillota; class Clostridia; order Peptostreptococcales; family Anaerovoracaceae; genus Lentihominibacter. The sequence goes on from SVCX01000014.1 coordinate 22,056, forward strand.
TATTTTGTCATATCCGGATCGACTTCCCATCTGGCGAAGTACTCATAATCGCTGAACTGCACGTCTCTGATGATGTAGTTGTCTGTTTCAATCCTTACAGCCATTTCAGACCCTCTTCACGTTTCTTAAAGATTTGATAAGTTTTATGAATTATACTGTTTTGTGTGATATCATTATATTGACAACTAATGTGTTACACAAGGAGATTATCAAATGAAAAGGCTTCTTTTCCTTATTATATCATTCGTATTCGTCATCTCATTCACACTGTCCGGCTGCAGCGACCCCGACCGCAAGGGCGAGCTCCGGGAGTTCCTCAGCGCCAACGAAGACGCCTACGAAGAGGCCTTCTTAGAACCGGAGTGCGAATTCAGCTCTTTCATCGACTACATAAAGCTCTGGGCTGAGGCAAACAGCGTGGATGTTGCTTTTGAAGGAAAACACTCCCTGGTTCTCAAGAACAACGCGTCCAAGGGATTCGACTCTGAACCAGACTGCGTTCTCATGTGCAGTTTTAATACAACCGACGCTCCGTCATCCAAGATCGTAGTGGCGACCGCCCAGACTGCCCTGCTCGGTCCTGTCGAACACGGCGACATCTCCCTGGCCATCATTGAACACACGGGAGCGCGCCTTACCGGTATCGAAGAACTGCCCGTCGAGTATCTGGCGGCCGATAACCTCATCAATCTCAACACAGGCAGCAACAACAACATCCTCACTTCCGGCCCAGTCGCCGCGGCGTGCAGTTTCCGCAATACGGGCGAATTCAAGGAGACAACCTATGCTCAGGCTTTTGCGATTACCATGTCCATGCCGGAATACACCGATCCGTACGATTTCGCCAAGGGAAAGAGCTTCCCGAATCCGATCAATACGATCGGCGGCTTCCTCGCATCCAGCAAGAGCGCAGGCAAACTCTTCGACATCGCTTCCTTTGAAAGCAAAGACCACAACGGCTACACGCCATACTATGCGAAGGCAGTGATTGTCGTTGATTCAAACAACATAGAGAGTTTTAATTCAAGATTTGAAAAGTCTTACGACAATATGGAGAGCAAGTTTGAAGATCTTGAAGCTGAATTTGAATACACTATGGAAGAAACCGATATGCCTAAAAACGTCCTCAGCGATGATGTTTCCGGCAATCTGGTCAGCCTCATGTACACTCTGAACACAGGCACATGCCTGCAGGACGAGGAAACCGGCCTCATCTACGCGGCTTCCTATCTCAAGTCTATCTCCACGGAAAAAGGCAGTCTGAATCTGAAAATGGGTCTCAGAACCCGCGGCGAAAGCTATCTGGACAGCCTGTCCGCAGAATATGAGACCACCGCCGGTCTCTGCAGCACAGATTATAATTTCAAGAAGACCGGCCGGCTTTGGAGAACAGATGAAAAAAGCAGCCTGGTAACTTTCTTTACCGGCTGCGTTCCTCAGCAGAATCAGGCGGAAAGCGCCGTCAGTCTCAGAAACTATGAAAACGATCTGATTGCTGCGGACCTTCCGGATGAGGATATGATCATCTATACCTTCGAAAAAGGCGACAGGAAGACGGTTCTTGAAAACATCACCAACTTCCTGGATCCATCTGTACAGAAACAGTAATCTGTTAGTCGTCTACCCTCTCAATATCCGCGCCTAAGGCTTTGAGCTTATCTACGAAGTGCTCATAGCCTCTGTCGATGTGGTAAATCTGCGATACTTCTGTCGTTCCTTCCGCTACGAGACCTGTCAGGACGACAGATGCGCCTGCTCTCAGGTCTGTTGCGATGACCTGGGCGCCCTGCAGCTGCCTGCCGCCCGGAATGATCGCACACTTTCCTTCAGTCCTTATATTAGCTCCCATACGGTTGAACTCAGCAACGTGCATGAACCGGTTCTCGAAAACTGTCTCCATGACCACGCTCGGTCCTTTGGCTACCGTCAGCAGAGCCATGAACGGTGACTGCATATCCGTTGGGAATCCCGGATACGGCAATGTCTTGATATCTGTTGAAACGATTGTATTCTGACTTCCATCCACGATAACCCCTTCATCGGTCATCTCGATGACTACGCCGCACTCTCTGAGCTTGGCAATAACTGCCTTCAGATGGTCAGGCAGCATATTCTTCACCAGAACGCGCCCCTTCGTGATAGCAGCGCCGACCATGAAAGTGCCCGCTTCGATTCTGTCCGGAATAACATGATGGGAAACGCCGTGCAGTTTCTCGACGCCCTCGATCTTTATGGTGTCTGTTCCGGCGCCTTTGATCTTTGCCCCCATCTTGTTCAGATAATTGGCCAAATCGACGATTTCAGGCTCCTGAGCGGCATTCTCGAGGATTGTCGTACCCTCCGCCAGCGAAGCGGCCATGATGATAACTTCTGTCGCGCCGACACTTGGGAAGTCCAGATAAATGGTCGCTCCTTTGAGTTTTCCTGCCGTCGCGTCCACGATGCCCTTTGACAGGGACTGCTCGTTGATCTCCGCGCCCAGAGCACGCAGACCCTTCAGGTGCAGCTCAATCGGGCGCTCGCCGATGGCACATCCGCCCGGCAGATGGATGAGCGCTCTGCCGCTTCTGATGAGCAGCGCTCCCAAAACCAGAATGGACGCTCTCATCATTTTGACCAGTTCGAACGGCGCTTCATACTTGACCTCGCCTTCCGCTCTGACCTTGACCACATTGTTATCCAGATCGCTCTCCACGGCTGCACCCAGACTGGTGAGCAGATCACACATGACGTCCACGTCCCGCAGGGCCGGTGCGTCTTTGATTACACATTCCTCATCCGTCAGAAGCGTCGCTGCCAGGATTGGCAGTACTGCGTTCTTGGAACCACTTATCTTGACCTCTCCGTGAAGAGGAGCGCTTTTTCTTACAATTAGTTTCGCCACGTCTTATCTCCTTGCGTAAAAAAAGGGCAAATGAATTGCACCTTTTTCTTTTCTCTATTACTATGATTGTCTACAGTTCCTGAAGTTCTTTGATGCACTTCGCGCAGACATTCTTGCCGTGAATCTGCTTAACGCCATCAGAGCTGCCGCAGAAAATGCAGGCTGGCTGATATTTTTTCAACATGATGGATTCACCGTCAACGTATATTTCCAGTGGATCCCTGATATCGATGTTCAGCGTTCTTCTCAATTCGATCGGAAGTACGATTCTTCCAAGCTCGTCAACTTTTCTTACTATTCCTGTTGCCTTCATATGTAAACTCCTTTCGGTGTGATTTTCCTATTTATCTCCGGACATCATGCCCTTGATCGACGCAGCCGATTTCACAATGCTCGCGACGGCATTCACAGTCGACTGATTTCCTTTGACCGCATCAGACAGGTCTGACACAGTACCGGATACGTTCGAAATGATGTTATCCAGATCCTGACTCCGCTCAGAAGCGATACCGGAAACAACCTCCAGATCCTCCAACACCTTGTTCGTATGCGTCAGTGTGACCAAGAGTTTTCTGACCAGCACAATTGCATAGATGATGAGAACAATCAGCGCGATGAGAACAAGCACTATCAGTAATGTCTTCAAATCTACTGTTATACTCATAATAATCCCCCCGTTTCCTGTGTATGATATTATTGCACAATTTGGAAATATTTTCAATACATTTTTTCGTAAATTTTCATGATTTCCGGGGTGTATTTCCCCTGTTCGTCATACACATAAAGGTCCGGTGAATAGACCAGTTCTTTCCCGCCGTTCTTCGTGCAGTGAACCAGAACAATGTTTGGTTTCGCGTCTCGCCGCGGACGGACAAACTGTATGTCCTTCGGTTCCAGTGCGTACTTCCTGCAGAAGAAAAAGATATCCACTAACCTCGCTGGCCGGTGCACCAGGAAGAAGTGTCCCCTGTCTTTGAGCAGAAACGCAGCTGCAGAGATGAACTCCTCCATGCCTGCTGTCGTCTCCTGTCGTGAGATGAAACGGCTGTCCCCATCATTAGTCAGACCGGCGCCTCTTTCTACATACGGCGGATTAGATACGACGGAATCGGCCGTTCCTCGCAACTGCGGAAGAACTTTCGGCAGTCTGGCAGCATCGCACAGAAGGAAATCCATTCTGTCGTCCAATCCGTTGAGAGCCCGGCTCCGCAGCGCCAGATCGACCGCCTTCTCCTGCACGTCAATGCCGGTGATATATGCGCCTTCGTTCTTGTGGCTCATGATGAACGCCGCAGCGCCGTTTCCTGTTCCCAGGTCGACGATCCTCTTCGCCTCCGGATGCAGTCTGCAGGCGAAATCCGCCAACAGAACCGCGTCGATACCGAACCGGAACCCGTCCTCACTCTGCAGAAGTTTCAGTCCGCCGAAGCCGATGTCTTCCGTACTTTCCATGGTGTTACCTGTCCGCATCAGTCTTTTAGCAGTTTCTCGATTTCCTTGATTTGATCAGGGTCGAGACCTGTGTATTCGTCGTCTTTGCGTTCTTTGTTCTTGCCGCCGCCTTTGCGGTTCTTCTTACCGAATCTCTTGATTTCTTCCTTCCCGTAGGAATAGAATTCCGTGCTAAGTTTTTCCTCGTTGTCGTTCTCTTCCGACGCCTCTTCCAGCACCAGGCGGGTCTTCACCAGGTTCTCCAGAATGTTCACGTCCGTTACGACGCCGGTTCCGTCCGGAGTTCTGACTCTCTCGCCCACATTCGGCATGCCTTTTTTGAGTTCGCTGTATATGTCGTTCTCGTATTTGAGGCAGCACATGAGTCTGCCGCAGATACCTGAAATCTTGGTCGGATTCAGGGACAGGTTCTGGACCTTCGCCATCTTGATGGATACCGGTTCAAAATCCCTGAGCCACGTATTGCAGCAAAGGCCTCTGCCGCAGCTGCCCACGCCGCCGATCATCTTAGCTTCGTCTCTGACGCCGATCTGCCTCAGTTCGATTCTCATGCGGAATACAGAGGCCAGGTCCTTGACCAGCTCTCTGAAGTCCACTCTGCCGTCTGCCGTAAAGTAGAAGACGACTTTGCTGTTGTCGAATGTGTATTCCACGTCGATGAGTTTCATCTCGAGCCCGTGAGCATCGATCTTCTCCTGGCAGATGCGCAGAGCATCGTCCTTCTTGGCCAGGTTTTCTTCGTGCTTTTTCACGTCCGCCTCGGTCGCCTTCCTGATGATGCTCTTCAGCGGTGCCACCAGTTCCGATTCCTCAACGCCGGTCCGCTCCTTGCAGATGGTGCCGAATTCCAATCCCCTGGCGGTCTCAACGATAACATTGTCTCCGATGCGGACTTCATTCTCGCCCGGAGAAAAGTAGTACATCTTCCCTACTTCTTTAAATTTAACGCCTACAACGTCTGTCATATTTTACCTTCCATTTATATTATTTTCCTGTGATTGCCAGCAGAAGTTCCTTCATGGCATATTCTGCCGACATCTTCCTCTTCAGCCTCAGTCTGGCTTCTTCTATGTAATCTACATAATCACAGATTTCCTCGGGTTTGTAGGTGCGCAGTTTCTCATTTCCGCCGACAGCCAGATCCCGGTACTTCCGCTCCATGGAGTCCAGAAGCATCCAGGCCTTATCCCGGTCCCGGACGTAGTCGCCCGCTTCGTGGACCAGTTCATGAAACCGGCACCCGGACAGCGCCATGCCGACCAGTTTCTCCGCCGCCTCGTCCTCTGTCGTTTCCGGCTGCACTTCAATTCTGAACTTGACGCATCGTGATAGGATTGTCGGGGCCAGATTCTCCATGTTTTCAGAGAGAAGTATGATGAGAGCGTCCCCGGGCGGTTCTTCCAAAGTCTTCAGCAGGCTGTTCTGAGCTTTTGCAGTCATCGTATCGCTGTCACAGATGACCATGATGTTGCGCTCTCCCACCGGCCTGATTTTTATCTTCTCCTGCAGAGATGCAATGGCCGCGTCCTTAACGGACATTCCGTCCTTCCTGAAATACGAGATATCCTCATGGTTCCCGTGGTCGACCTTGTTGCAGATGCTGCAGTCGCCGCAGTTTTCTCCCAGACTCTTCGGGCATAGTACGCCCTTGATGAACCCCCGCGCAAAGGCTTCCTTATCGATGTCGGACGGTCCTTCGAAGATATACGCGTGGGAGATCCTGTTCTCCCGTACGATTCGCTCCAGCCTGGCCTTCAGTCTTGAGTTTTCACTTCCTGTGTCGAGTATCATTCCGTTCTATATCAGCGCGACATGATTTCATTCACTCTGCCGGAGATCTCTTCCGCAATCTCCCGGATGGTGCCTGACGCGTCAATTCCCAGTATCCTCTCCGGATACATCTCTTCCAGTTTCAGATAGCCCTCGTAAACCTTCCTGTGGAATGCATCGGAGGCCTGTTCGATTCTGTCGTGCTCTCTGCCCGCGATTCGGTTGCTGCCCCGCTCCGGATCGAGTTTAAGGAGAATCGTGAGATCCGGCATGCAGTCGTCGACCGCATATGTGTTGATTACGCCGACCGCATCGCCAAGTCCTCTCCCGTACGCCTGATAGGCGATGCTGGAATCGACGAACCGATCGCAGATGACGACCTTGCCTTCCGCCAGAGCCGGCTTGATCAGCTGGCGGACTAACTGAGCTCTTGCCGCCGCATAAAGCATGGCTTCGGTCATATCGTCCATCTCGCCGTTGGCTGGATCCAGAATGAGGTCCCTGATCTTCTCGCTGATCTGCGTTCCCCCCGGCTCTCTGGTGAGAACCACGTCGTATCCTGCTTCTGTGAGCCTGTCGCGGAGAATGCCGATCTGCGTGGATTTACCCGAACCGTCTCCCCCTTCAAATGTTATAAAAAATCCTCTGTCCATTCTGATTACCTGCTTCTGCGCCGTCTGCTTCTGCCCGTGCCGCCCTGGCTTCTCGGCTTGTTGCGGCTTCTGCCTTTCCTGCTTCTGCTTTTGTTCGCCGCGGCGCGATGTCTGCGGCGTTCCACAGCGCTCATCTCGGCTTCCATCTCGCTTCTGCTCGGCATCTCATCCATCAGTTTGTCGACGATGAAGAGCAAAAACAACGCAAAAGGCACGACTATTAATAATAGAAACAGTATCTTAAGTAATGTCATCGATCATCCTCGTTTTTAATCGCAAAAATACATAGTTATTATAGCACAAAAGCGTATGCTCTGCGGTGACAATCAAGCAATTAAAAGCACAAAAAAAGAAATAAGCGGCAACGTCTTGCTTTCCCAGGAGGTCGCCCTCCAAGTATCATCAGCGCTAAGGAGCTTAACTTCTGTGTTCGGTATGGGAACAGGTGTGTCCTCCCCGCTATAGTCACCGCATATTTCTCTATT
>SVCX01000015.1 GCA_015058145.1 Clostridiales bacterium
ACCGGCGCATCCTTTGGCTATGGAGCGTCCATGGGCAACTTCTCTTTCTTCCACCCAGGCCTGAAGATCTATCTTAGCGCCCTGATGATCATCGGAAGACTGGAACTGTTCACCATCATCATCCTGTTCACCCGCAACTTCTGGAGACGGGGACACTAAGCGTGCTGTGGTGAACCAGACAGGTGGCTACCGCTGCTCTCCTTGAAGCGACTTGTGCTAGATTTCTGAATCGAACAAGTCGTTTTTTATGATTGTTTGAAGCTTGCCCACTATCCGAGCATGTTGAGTCATATTATTGCAGTCAAATTGTAATTATATCTACGATATTCTCCCCAGCACATTTACATAATAATATATAGTACATATAGTACGCAATTTACCTTTCACTTCTACGACTAATACCTCTCGAAAAGCAACTCATAACAGGTCAATCTTAGAATCAATCATCTTCGCTTTTGGTTTCTACGATAAGTCGCTCTTTTATTTCTACACCGATTGACAGAGGAAATTATTTACTGTAATATTATACCATAATTGTTAATTATAGCTATTGTCTTTGCGATCATATAACCAGAAAGGTAAACCAGCTTATGAACATATCAAAATATAAACCCGTCATCATGCCGAATACTTTCTGCGCATCGATAGGAAAAGCTCTGCAATCCCCTTTTGATGTTGACAGTTCTATGAAAAGAATCCGGAACACCCTAAACAGCCTGCCGGCAGGAAAATTATATATTTCAAAGCAAAAGCATAAAGTGACGTTCTATTCTATGATCGATGGGAAACAATCGTATCTATCCAAGCAGTCCAATCTGATTCACCCACTTGCACGGAAAAGATACCTGGAGCTTTTGCTTGAAATACTTCAATTGACAACATCGACAAAAGTCAGTGACATGAAGCGCAGAAGACTCCTGATATATAAATTGGAGGATCTGATATATGTTTACGCCAAAGGCAATCTGGACCTCGCGCAAATCGTTCTGACGAGCAAACAGTATCGATGGTACACCAGGGACTTTTGGCAGAAGTTCATCGATCCTTCAAAGTCTTTAGAAACAGCAAGCGGAGTTCTGGTTCGCTCGAAATCTGAACGTGACATCATCAACGCCGCCGAATCAATGGCGGTCCCTCTTCATTACGAAGAGCAGACAATCATCTTCGTTAGACCACTGGTCGAGAAGCTCCGCGATGATTTGATCAGGCGGTTCAAATCCGGCGAGCAACCCGGATTCAGCAAAGGTCAATTATATGCTTTTAAGAATGAAAATATTCACTGGAACGTCCCTGCTGAACTTGAATGGATGAATGTGCACGGTTCGATTTGGAAATCGTATTATCCTGCCGACGGCACTGTTGCAATATACAATGATTTTGTCATTATGCTTGCCAACGGCGAGCTGTTCATCTGGGAACACTCCGGCCTTATGGATCATTTTATCTATCGCTGCAACTCCTCGGAAAGAGTTGCCGTCATGAAATACACAGGCGTTACCAGCCGTAATAACTTTCTCGAAACCTACGAACATGACATCGACACGCCTGAAAAGCTGATCAACATCATCGAACGTACGATACTCCCCCGCCTCTGGTTCTGATACAATCAAAAATGCCCGCGCGATGCGCGGGCATTCTTTTTATTGCTTTTGAATTGCGATTAGCCGATCAGACCGCCGATGGCTACGAACAGTGGTGCGAATACTACTGATACGATAGTCATGAGCTTGATCAGGATGTTGATGGACGGACCGGAAGTATCCTTGAACGGGTCACCTACGGTGTCGCCTACTACGGTAGCCTTGTGGGTATCGGAACCCTTGCCGCCGTATGCTCCGCCTTCAACGTACTTCTTGGCATTGTCCCATGCGCCGCCGGCGTTGGCCATCATCAGAGCGAGGAGTACGCCTGCTGCCAGAGCGCCTGCCAGCATTCCGCCGAGAGCCTCAGGTCCAAGGATGATTCCAACAGCCAGTGGAGCGATGATTGCCATGAGACCAGGAACGATCATTTCCTTCAGTGCAGCCTGAGTTGAAATGTCAACGCAGTGTGCATAGTCCGGCTTGGAAGTTCCGGCCAGGATGCCGTCGTCTGATCTGAACTGTCTTCTTACTTCTTCGATCATCTGGTTTGCTGCTCTTCCGACAGAGTTCATAGTGAACGCTGAGAACATGAACGGCAACATTGCGCCGATGAACAGACCGATGATTACGATCGGGTTGAGCAGTGAGATAGCGGACAGGCCTGTTACTGCTGAATAGGAAGCGAACAGAGCCAGTGCTGTCAGTGCTGCGGAACCGATTGCAAATCCCTTACCGATAGCTGCTGTAGTGTTTCCAACAGCGTCGAGCTTATCTGTGATGTTACGAACGCCTTCCGGCAGCTCCGACATTTCAGCGATACCGCCGGCATTGTCGGATACAGGGCCGTAAGCGTCAACGGCTACTGTCATTCCGGTTGTGGACAGCATACCAACAGCAGCCAGTGCGATGCCGTACATTCCCATGCCTGCTCCAACCGTTTCCGTTGCGAAGTAAGCAGCGAAGATGCCGACTGAGATGCAGATGATAGGCCATACGGTTGACATCATGCCAACGCCCAGACCTGAAATGATAGTGGTTGCTGAGCCAGTCTGTGACTGCTCTGCGATTTTCTTAACTGATTTATAATCTTCTGAAGTGTAGATCTCTGTGATCTTACCGATTGCAACGCCGACAACCAGGCCTGCGATGATGGCTACTGCAAATGCGTAGCTGCCCAGCATAGCCTTGGAGAGGATGATCGATACGATGACGACGATTCCACTTGCGATATATGTTCCAGCGTTAAGAGCGTTAGCAGGGTTGGAACCTTCCTTGCCTCTTACGAGGAGAATGCCGATAACGGAAGCAATGATTCCGACTGCTGCCATAATCAGCGGGAAGATCGCTGCTGTAGCCTCATCAAAGAGACCGCCAGCTGCTGTAGAAGCAACCGCTGCCAGCGTGATAGCTGAGATGATGGATCCGCAATATGATTCATAAAGGTCGGAACCCATACCTGCAACGTCACCTACGTTGTCGCCTACGTTATCTGCGATAACAGCAGGGTTACGAGGGTCGTCTTCAGGGATGCCTGCTTCAACCTTACCTACCAGGTCTGCGCCTACGTCAGCAGCCTTGGTGTAGATACCGCCGCCGACACGTCCGAACAGTGCCATGGAAGAAGCTCCGAATCCGAAACCTGTTACGCACTGTACGACAGTTGCCAGATCGAGGCAAACCATTACCATGCCCAGTCCAAACAGTCCGAGACCTGCTACAGCAAGACCCATGACCGCGCCTGATCTGAATGCTACCTTGAGGGCTTTGTTCATGCCGCCATCCTTAGCAGCGTTAGCCGTTCTTACATTACCCCAGGTTGCAACATTCATTCCGAAGAATCCGGCAAGTACTGAGAGAACCGCACCGCAGATGTAGAGGATGCCTGTTGTCCAGTTGATGCAGAATCCGATGAGTAAGAACAGAACCAGGATAACGATTGCCATGATCTTGTACTCTCTCTTCAGAAATGCGAAGGCGCCTTCTCTGATGAATCCGGAAATCTCCTTCATCCTGTCAGTACCCTGATCCTGCTTCTTGATCCATGTAGCAAGTACGACTGCTACGATCAGTCCTACGATCGCTGCGCAAACAGCAATCACAGCTATTCCTTTCATTTTAAGTAGTACCTCCTCCTCGCATCAGGCTGACTTTTCATCCGTTCTGTAACGATGTTTAAGAGGCGTCTTGTCTGACACCTCTTAAATAAAACCGCCTCATGCGAAAATATTTAAACAACAATAATATTAACTGTTTATTCTACAGCTACCAGCACGATTGAAATCAGTATGAACAGAACAGCAGTTACTGTGGCGATCTTGCTCAGCAGGGCATCGTAACCGGAGCTCCTCTTCCTACCGAAAAGCTGCTCTGCTCCGCCGCCGATGGATCCTGACAGACCGGCACTTCTGCTCTCCTGAAGCAGAATGCTGATGATCAGTACGATACTGGCAACTAAAAGAATTATCTTAAGGGTTAAAGTCATTTCTTATCTCCTCCTGCTCTAACTTTGACAGTTTATCATGCAGGATAAGCAAAATCAACAATTTTTATCCTATTTCTTAAGATTGTAGAAAGCGTCCATGCCTGCATACTGCGCCGCGTCTCCCAGCAGTTCCTCAATTCTGAGCAGCTGGTTGTACTTCGCGATACGGTCGGTTCTGGAAGCGCTTCCGGTCTTAATCTGACCGGCGTTCACGCCGACTACCAGATCCGCGATAGTAGTATCCTCTGTTTCACCTGATCTATGGGATACGACTGCAGTGAATCCTGCCTTCTTCGCCATCTCAATGGCATCCAGCGTTTCCGTCAGGGTACCGATCTGATTAACCTTGATTAGAATTGCGTTGGCAGCGCCTTCTTCGATACCTCTCTTCAGTCTCTCTGTGTTCGTTACGAAGAGGTCGTCGCCTACCAGCTGTACTCTGTCGCCGATTTTGCTTACCAGCAGTTTCCAGCCGTCCCAGTCGTCTTCCGCCATACCGTCCTCGATGGATATGACCGGATACTTGGAGCAGATGTCTTCATAGAACGCACAGAGTTCTTCGGCGTTCATCTTTCTGCCTTCGCCCTTCCAGTCGTAGATGTTGTTCTCCGCATCATAGAACTCGCTTGCCGCGCAGTCCAGAGCGATGCAAAGGTCTTTGCCTGGTTCATATCCGGCCTTCTTGATGGCCTCGATGATGACCTGGATAGCTTCCTCGTTGGTCGCCAGGTCAGGCGCATAACCGCCTTCGTCACCTACGTTGGTGTTCATTCCTTTTTCTTTCAGGATCTTCTTCAGGTTGTGGAATGTCTCCGCGCCCATTCTCAGCCCTTCTCTGAAGCTGGTTGCTCCAACCGGCATGACCATGAACTCCTGGATGTCTACGGAGTTGTCCGCATGTGATCCGCCGTTCAGAATGTTCATCATCGGAACCGGCAGCACCTTGCCGTTTACTCCGCCCAGATACTGGAACAAAGGCATTCCGACGGATGCCGCAGCAGCTCTCGCTACAGCCAGGGAAACGCCCAGGATCGCGTTGGCGCCCAGGTTGCCCTTGTTAGGAGTGCCGTCCAGTTCGATGAGCAGTTTGTCCAGACCCGGCTGATCAAACGGATCCATTCCGATGACCTCGTCCGCGATGATCTCGTTGACGTTGTTAACAGCCGTGAGGGTACCTTTGCCCAGGTATCTATCTTTGTCACCGTCTCTGAGCTCAACTGCTTCATGCACGCCCGTTGACGCGCCTGACGGAACGATGGCTCTTCCTTCCGTGCCGTCCTCCAGCAGGACTTCGACTTCGACGGTCGGATTACCTCTTGAATCCAAAACCTCTCTTGCAACTACATCTTCTATCAATGCCATATGATTTTCCTCCTTAAAAATCTATTATCTGCATGAAATCCGCTGCCTTGAGAGAGGCTCCTCCCACAAGCGCTCCGTCGATTTCATCCTGATTCATTATTTCGGTGGCGTTCGCCGGTTTGACGCTTCCGCCGTACTGAATGATGACCTCATCCGCCGTCTCCTCATCGAACATCTCAATAAGGGTCTGTCTGATGAATGCGCACATCTCTTCCGCCTGCTCCGGGCTGGCCGTACGTCCTGTACCGATAGCCCAAATCGGCTCATAGGCAATCACAATCCTCTTCATGTCTTCCGCGCTGATTCCCGCAAGACCTTCCATCAGCTGCTCCTTTACGAAATCGAAGAGCACGCCGGCGTCTCTCTGTTCGAGGCTCTCACCGCAGCACATGATTGGTCTGATTGAACTCTCAAGAAGTTTTTTGAGTTTCAGATTTACTGTCTCATTGGTCTCAGCGAAGTACTGTCTCCTCTCGGAGTGACCGACGATGCAGTAATCCACGCCGATATCTTCCAGCATCCTGACGGATACTTCGCCAGTGTAAGCGCCCTCCTCTGCGAAGTGCACGTTCTGAGCGCCGACGCCGATGCCGGTTCCTTCAAAGAGTTTCACCAGCGTTGCCAGATCGGTGAACGGCGCGCAGATGGCCGTCCTGACGTCCGTCCCCTGATACAACTCCTTGAATTCCAGAGCAAAAGCCTCAGCCTCTGCTCTGGTCTTAAACATTTTCCAGTTTCCTGCGATAAACGGTATTCTCATATTACTTCTCCTCTATGCAGGCGATACCCGGCAGTTCTTTTCCTTCCAGGAATTCCATGGATGCGCCGCCGCCTGTTGAAACGTGGGTCATCTTGTCTTTCAGGCCAAACTGTTCGACCGCAGCCGCCGAATCTCCTCCGCCGATGATTGTTACAGCGTCGGATTCTGCCATAGCCACTGCTACAGCCTTCGTGCCTGCTTCGAACTTAGGATTCTCGAATACGCCCATCGGGCCGTTCCATACGATAGTCTTTGCCTTGGCAATGGCGTCCTCATAGAGAGCGACGGTCTTCGGACCGATGTCCATTCCCATCAGATCCGCAGGAATCTTGTCGGCGTCATATGTCTCAATGACATTGTTCTCAGCGAAATCGTCCGTACAGACGGTATCGACAGGAAGCACGATTTCCACGCCAGCGTCCTTCGCCTTAGCCAGGATCTCCTTCGAGATCTCAATGCATTCCTCGTCCAAAAGCGACTTGCCGATTTCATATCCCAGCGCCTTGAAGAAGGTGTAGGACATGCCGCCGCCGATGAGAATCTGATCAACCTTGGTCAGGAGGTTCTCGATGACCGGAATCTTGGTTTCGACTTTCGCTCCGCCCAGAATGGCGAGCAGCGGTCTTTCCGGTGATTCCAGGGCGTCGCCAAGGAACTTGACTTCCTTCTCAATGAGGAATCCGGAAACAGTCGGCAGATATCTGGCGATGCCTGCTGTGGAACTGTGATCTCTGTGGGCCGTTCCAAAAGCATCATTGACGAAGAGTTCGCCCAAAGAAGCCAGTTCTCCTGTGAACGGTTCTTCGCTCTTGGTCTCTTCCGCTCTGTATCTGGTGTTCTCCAGGAGCATGACCTCACCCGGCTGCAGTCCGGCCGCGACCTCTCTGATGTGATCGCAGATGACGGTCGGGCAGGATGAGAATTTCACTTCCTGGCCGAGCAGTTCTTCAAGTCTCTTAGCAACAGGCGCCAGTGAAAGCTCCGGCTTTGGTTCGCCCTTTGGCTTGCCCATGTGTGACATGAGGATCACACAGGCTTTGTTGTCGATGAGGTATTTGATCGTCGGCAGCGCTGCGACGATTCTGAAGTCATCTGTGATCTCACCGTCCTTCATCGGAACATTGAAATCGCATCTGCACAATACTTTTACACCGTTCAGTTCAACATCTCTTACTGTCTTTTTCATAATGCTGATCCTTTCACTTATCTAATTCATTATTTGTGATCTACGCTGTACATGTGTCTGATGAGCTCCAGTACCTTCGTCGCATAACCGTACTCATTGTCATAGTATGCGATGAGCTTGAAGAACTTATCATTCAGAGCGATACCCATGGTTGAGTCGAAGATGGAAGTGTTCGTATCTCCGACGAAGTCGATGGTTACGCACTCATCTTCCACGTATTCCAGAATGCCCTTCAGTTCTCCTTCAGAAGCCTTCTTGACAGCTGCGTTGATCTCGTCCAGTGTTGTCGGCTTCTTCAGCATGACGTTCAGGTCAACAACGGATACGTCATTCGTAGGTACTCTGTAGGCGAATCCTGTCATCTTACCCTTCAGGGAAGGGATAACCTTGGCTACTGCTTTTGCAGCGCCTGTCGTTGTCGGAATGATGTTGTTGAAAGCGGATCTTCCGATACGCCAGTCTTTCATATTTCTCTTATCTACGGTTACCTGCTTGGAAGTGGCCGCGTGAATTGTAGCCATCAGGCCCATCTCGATGCCGAAGTTGTCTTCCAGAACCTTGCAGAGAGGAGCGAGGCAGTTTGTTGTACAGGAAGCATTTGAAACAACGTTCATATCGGATGTGTACTTGTCGAGGTTGACGCCGCATACAAATGTCGGTGAGTCATCCTTGGCAGGTGCTGTGATGATAACCTTCTTCGCGCCGGCGTCCAGGTGATCCTGCGCTTTCTCGGCTGTGTTGTATGCACCGGTTCCTTCAACAATGTACTCTGCTCCGCATTCATCCCAAGGGATCATCTTGGCGTTTGGCTCGCTGTATACAGGAACCTGCTTGCCGTTGATCACGATGCCGCCTTCATAGGTTCCGAGTTCTCCCGGGAAACGGCCGAATACTGAGTCATACTTCAGCATGTAAACGAGGTAGTCCAGGTCCGCATTACGATAATTGATTCCCGCGATTTCGATGTCCGGCATGTCCATCGCCGTACGAATTGCGAGACGTGAAATACGACCAAAACCACTGATTCCAACTTTGATTGCCATAGCTTTTTCCTCCTGAAACAAATATCTTCAATTAATTAATAGATGAATTAATATATCAACCCGTATGGGATCAATATCTCTTTCGCTTTGAGGACGAGAGAATACCCAGCTCGTCCCGGTATTTGGCCACGGTCCTCCTGGAGATGTTGAAGCCTTTGTCCTTCAGAATCTCCACCATGGTCTGATCGCTGTAAGGTTTGTGTTTATCCTCGCCTTCCACGATTTCCTTGATGAACTCCTTGATGCTGTTCGAGGAGACGCCTTCTCCAACGTCATCGGACACGCCCGCCGAGAAGAAGTACTTGATTTCAAAGACACCTCTCGGACACTGGAGATACTTGCCGTTGATGGACCGGGATACTGTGGATTCGTGGATACCCAGTTCCTCGGCAATGTCCTTCAACGTCAGCGTCTTCAGGTACTTGCTCCCATTGTCGAAGAAGTCCTTCTGATACTTGACCACAGCGGACACCACGTTGAAAATGGTGTGCTTTCTCTGCTCGATGCTCTTGATGAGCCAGTTGGCGGAACTGACTCTCTCCGACAGGTAATCCGCCAGCTGCTGGTCCTTGTCCGCCTTTCCAAGCAGGCTCCGATAGTAGGAACTTACAGTCAGACGCGGCGTACTGCTCTCGTTGATCATGACCACGTACTCATCGTCGACCTTCTCAACGATGACGTCAGGGATGACGTACTTTGTCTCCATCTCCGACGCGAACTGTCTCCCTGGTTTCGGTTCCAACGTCCTTATGACGTCCGCCGCCTCCTGAACTTCCAGCACAGTCATGCCCGTATCTTTGGCAACGGCAGCCAGCCTGTTGTTCGCGATGTCTTCCAAATGCTTCCTGATGATCTCATCCATCTGGGGCGTCAGCGCATTCTTCGCCTCCAGCTGAAGTCGCAGACATTCCGCCAGATTCCTAGCGCCCACGCCGGCCGGATCAAATCCGTGGATGATATCCAAAGCCTCGCAGACCTTCTCCTCGCGGACACCTGTCGCTTTCGCGATCTCTTCGACGCTGGACGTCATATATCCGTTCTCATCGAGGGATTCGATAATATACTTTCCGACGCGCCGGCAGCCCTTGTCCACCGTGGCGAACTGGTACTGGAACATGAGGTGCTCCGGCAGGGTTACTTCGTTGGTCACATACCGTTCAAACGCATCCGGACGTTCTTCATCCCTGTCCCTGTAGCCTTTGTAACTGATGTCGTCGTAACTGCCGTTTCTGATAAACTCCTTCCAGTCGAGCTTTTCTCCTTCACCGCCATTTGTCACAGCTGCGCTTTCCGGTGTTTCCCTCTCCTGATCCTGCTCGAGAACAGGGTTAACCAGAAGCTGTTCCTGTACAAAAGCATCCAGCTCCTGTGTGCTGAACTGGAGTATCTGGATCGCCTGAATCAACTCAGGCGTCATCACCAGTTTCTGAGACTGCTCTATTGTAAGGTCAAAACCCAGTCTGATATCGCTCATTATCTACCGCAGCAATGCTTATACTTCTTGCCGCTTCCGCAAGGGCAAGGGTCATTGCGTCCAATCTTCGGCGCCGCCCGTCTTACTGTCTTGGACTGCTTGTATTCCTTGGCGATTTCCACCATCTTCTCTTCACCGAGAACTGTCTCCCACTGTTCCAGGCTGTACAGATAATCTGCATCCGCCTTGAGCATGTTAAAGAAGAGCTTCTCCGGAACGATCTCAACTTCGACTTCTGTTTCCTCGTCCATGTTCTCGAGATCGTTCGGCGCCGTAATGCTCTCATTGACACCGTCCAGGAATCCCATGAAGATAACCGGCCTTACGTCATATTTCGCCGCAAGCTCTCCGATCTTCCCTGTCATTTTCTCTTCAGGATGATCCAGTATGTCGCTGTAGATTTTCGTCTCAGCGCCGCTGTACTCCTCCCAGAACGCGTCGAAGGTTTCCTTCGTCTGATTGCCTATTAATTTCTGCCACTCTTTCAGTAAAGTTGCCATATCGATCCTCCGCTATTCTACAGGTCCATCGTCTTCGCGATTTCCATCACATCACCCAGCACTGCGCTTCCCGTCGGCAGAGGGCCCGCGCCCGGTCCGTAGAACATGAGCTTGCCTACGAGATTGCCTTTGACGTATACGGCGTTGTACTCCTCGAGTACGCCTGCCAGCGGATGGTATGTTCTGATAAACGTCGGTCTGACTTCGTAATCGATATCGCCGTCTTCCTTGACGGTCGCGTGGGCGATCAGTTTGATGACGCAGTCGTTGGCCTTCGCTTCTTCTATCTTCTCCTTGGTGATACCGCTGATTCCGGTCGTCGGAATTTCACTCGGATGGACGTACTTGTCGAACATGAGCGCCATGAGAATGCTCAGCTTGTTGGCCGCATCGATTCCCTCAACGTCAGCTGTCGGATCTGCTTCCGCAAAACCTTTTTCCTGAGCGTCCTTCAGCGCCTCATCGTATTCCATTCCTTCTGTACTCATCTTGTGGAGAATGTAGTTCGTTGTTCCGTTTACGATGCCGAGGACTTCTGTGTACTCGTTCGCTCTCGCGCCGCAGTCCAGCGGATTCAGTACTGGAATTCCGCCGCCTACGCTGGCTTCAAATTTGAACTGAACGCCGTTCTCCTCCGCAGCCTTCATCAGGCGCGGGTAGTTGGCCGCTACTGCCGCCTTGTTTGCTGTAATCACATGCTTGCCGTTCTTCATGGCTGTCTCCATGAATGTGGCGGCAGGCTCGACGCCGCCCAGCAGTTCGATGACGATATCGATGGAAGGATCTTTGAAGATCTCATCCGGATCCGAAACAAACTGATTTCTCGTGACAGTAATGTCTCTTTCCCTGTCTATATCCTTCTCGAGAATCTTAACGATATTGACCTTCGCTCCGATTCTCTTCTCAATGATTTCTCTGTTCATTTCCAACGCCTTGTAGGTTCCTGTCCCTATGTTTCCAAGGCCCAGAAGTCCGATTCTGATTTCCTTCATTTAATGTGTTTCCTCCGTTTGTTTTATTCAAAGCAATTATACCATAGATGCCCGCTCCGGACAGTATGGATATGGCCTTTTTACTGTTTGTTAATTGGTTTTCTTCGGTCCTCTTCGATGTCTTCCGACTTATCTATCCCGCCGCCTGCCAGAATATCCTTGATGGTGGATATGTTCACATCATCAGGGTCCATATCAAACTTGCTGTTCCGTCCGTAGGATCGGTTCCTAAACCACCTGATTTCCTCAATCTCCTCCGGAATATCCCGCTTGCTGTACGGGTGGCTCGTGTCCTCGATGACCTTGTTGCACATCAATCCCAGAATCAGCACCCATGAGAGCAGCAGGAACCAGATCATGAGAGCGACGACCGATGAAAGGGCGCCGTAC
Source organism: Clostridiales bacterium (assembly GCA_015058145.1). Taxonomy (GTDB): domain Bacteria; phylum Bacillota; class Clostridia; order Peptostreptococcales; family Anaerovoracaceae; genus Lentihominibacter. The sequence goes on from SVCX01000015.1 coordinate 11,773, forward strand.
ATGATGTCGTAATTCACAAGGCTGCTTGTGTAGAAGGTGTAGGCCCAGCTTACAATCAACATTCCGATGGACGCGAAGAGCGCTCCCGGAATTACCGTCCGGAACGGTTTCCTGACGGTCGGGAGAATGTAGTAGTTGTATCCGATGATAAAGAAGTAGAGAACAAAAGCCAGCGGCCATCTGAGCCACAGCCAGAAGCTGTCGACGAAAGATGTATCCTCGACCCGAAGCGCCGTCAGAACTCCAAGAAGAATGATTTTACCGTAACAGAGAATGACGATGGCAACGACAAGGCTGATCATGGTCAGCAGCATCGTCAGAATGGCGCGCGCCCGTTCAATGAAGAAGTTCTTGCCGGTATTCTTTCCCTCTGTCATCGTGTAGTTTGCGATGCGGGAAATAGAGAAAGACGCTCTGGAACCCGCCCAGAAGGCGATGATGAGGAAGATGATATTTCCGAAACCGAGGGAGCTGAACTGGAAGAGCATGCTGACAACGTTGGAAATTCTGTTGCCTGTATACTGCTCGATGACCTCCAGCGCCGTTTCCATGCTGATGCCGAGGAGACCCAGAAACTGAATGATAAGAATCAGGATCGGCACTACGGACAGCATCAGATAAAACGAAATCTGCGCAGCGAACCCGTGGTAATAAGGATCCTGAATCTGCTGGAATCCCACTATGAACATTCTTTTGAATCTGTTGATGAGATTACTCAAAATCCTTCTCCAGTTTCTCGTGCAAAACCTGCAGAGCCCTCGCTCTGTGACTGATGGAATTCTTAATCTCCTGTCCCAGTTCCCCGAAGGTCTTATCGTACCCCTCCGGTATGAAGAGAGGATCGTATCCGAAGCCTGCTTCTCCCCGCTCTTCGAGAATCAGGTGCCCTTCGACGGTTCCTCTGGCGACGATGGTCTTCCCATCTGGATAGACCATGGTAATGACAGAAACGAAACGGGCCGTTCTGTCCTCATAAGGAACGCCATTGATTAGACGGATCAGTTTGGCGTTGTTGTCCTTGTCACCTGTATCCGTACCGCCGCCGTCCTCCGGCCAAAGGCCTTCAAACCCTGCAAAACGCGCAGAATAAACACCGGGAGCTCCATTGAGACAATCGACCACGAGACCAGAATCATCCGCTACCGTAATCTGTCCGCAGAGTTTCATGATCTCGTACGCTTTGATGTACGAATTCTCCTCGAATGTCTTTCCCGTCTCTGGAATTTCTACAGGCGGAACACCGGCATCGTCTCTGGAAATGATGGACATCCCAAACTTGCCGGTGATCTCCCCTATTTCATCTATTTTATGTCTGTTTCGCGTTGCCGCCACTATGGTTTTCATACGTAGTTATTGTATCACAAGCCGGCTGGACTTTCCATACCGGCTATTGTACAATGACCACAGCTTTGGAGGTACATTCATGAAAGCAGTTTTACTAGATGGATACACAATCAACCCCGGGGATTTGAGTTGGGACAAGCTCGGCAGCCTATGCGATGAGTTTACAGTGTACGACAGCAGTTACAATGACGATCTTGTGCCACGCATCGGCGATTGCGAAATCGTTTTTACGAGCAAAACCCAGATTACAAGACAGGTCATGGAGCAGGCTCCGAATCTGAAATACATCGGTCTCACGGCGACAGGATACAACAATGTAGATGTGAAAGCAGCTGCGGATCTCGGCATCGCGGTCACCAACATCCCCGCATACGCGACGGATGCAGTGGCGCAGCACACGCTGGCTCTCATGCTGGAGCTGACGAACCACATCGGTCTGCATACGGAATCCGTACATTCCGGCGAATGGACGAGCAACCCTTTCTTCTGCTACTGGAAGAAGCCGATCACCCTGCTTGCCGGCAAAAGCATCGGTATCATCGGCTACGGCCAGATCGGCCGTAAAGTCGGTCAGATCGCAGAGGCCTTCGGCATGACGGTAAACGTCTACAGCAAAAACCCGGAAGAGGCTGTGAAATCGGATTTCGTCTCCCTGCACTGTCCACTCACAGCGGATAACGAGCATATGATAAATAGGGAATTTATAGAGCGAATGAAGCCGGGTGCGATCCTGATCAACACGGCGCGCGGAGGGCTTGTCGATGAGCAGGCTCTGGCAGAAGCGCTGAAATCCGGGCGCCTGAGCGGAGCCGGACTGGACGTCTTAGAAAAAGAACCGCCGAAGGCCGACTGTCCGCTTTTAGGACTGGACAACTGCGTCATCACCCCGCACAATTCCTGGGCGCCAAAAGAGATGCGCCAGATGGTCATCGACGTTTTGACGGATAACCTTTCGAGTTGGTTGAATGGAGGGACGCTGAACAGGCGCGACTTATAGCCGCCCTTCGAAGAACAGACGTCAGATGAGCGGCAGAATTACATAGTATCCAATCAGTCCGCATCCAATGCCTATGAGAGCGCCCGCGATGACGTCACGCGGAAAGTGGACGCCGCCCGCGACGCGGGACCAGGCCAGAACAACGCCGGCAATCCCTATGATGACTCCCGGTACAGGCCACACCCAGAACACGGTTACAGCGATGACAAAAATAGAAAAGATATGACGGCTCGGGAAGGAATTTCCCGGGGCGTCTTTTTTTATAATCGGAGGCTTTGCTCCCGGCATCTCGTAGGGACGGGGCGCGTTGATTTTGCTCCGGAAGATACTGACGAGAACAAAAGAAATCCCCGGCACAAGAAGAGCCGGCACGAAGCCGGGCTCTTTGTCTGTCAGGTGATATACCGCCAGGTATATGAGCAGAAGCGGATATAACAAGTATACCGCTTTCGTCAGAACTGAATTGAGAACGATGATTGCATCAGCCTTCATTTTCCAGGCTCTCCTCGTAGGTCTTACGGAACACTTCATAGATCTCCGGCGATGCCTTCTTGATCACGACAGGCCTGAAGTTCTTGTCCGTAAACGCCTGGCGGCTCCATCCCGTGGCGTGAAGCTGCCCTGTCTCTGCATTGCGCACCTCGTATTCCACTTCAAAGGATGCGAACGAGAGTTTCGAGACTCTGCACGCCAGGGTGATCATCTCATCGTATACCGCCGGAGCCTTATACTCCGCCTTCACCGCGAGCACAGGAATATAAACCCCCAGTTCTTCTATGCGATTATAGGGGAGTTCTCTCTGGCGGATAAATTCAGTCCTTGCTGTTTCAAAGTATCTGATGTAATTAGAGTGATGTACGATGCCCATAGAGTCGGTTTCATAGTACTGCACTCTGTGTTTCATCTCGAACTGCATCATGGCTTCTTCTGTGTTTTATTTCTTCCACAGTGAGTGCAGGTTGCAGTAAGCGTAAACCGCTTCGACTTCATCGCCCTCGCAGAGGCAGAAGCACGCCTTCGGCGCGTCGCCCGGTTTCAGAGCCTTTCTCTGATTTCCCTGCTTGGTCTGCACCGCAATCCATTCGATATAGTGCTCTTCGAGCATCGGATGCTCAACGGCTCCGACTGTAACTTCAACGCAGCCGTCTTTCACCTCGTACTCTGGAACGTGCTTCTCAACAGCAGCATCTGTCGTGCCGGCGACGAGTTCATTCATCGGCTGACCACAGCACATGACAGGAACGCCTGTCGGCTTCACGATTGCAATGATTTGTCCGCAATGTGCGCACTGATAGAATTTCATTTCCATAACTAAATACCTCCTAGTCTTCCAGCGATTTGTAGTAGAGCATGCAGTGGCAGTAGCCCTCGAACTCCGGATCCTTGATCTGATCACGGAACTCCTTGCACATGCATTTGTTTTCCTCGATGCGCTCCAGTCTGCACGGGCAATAACCGCCCGTCTTTTCCAGACCCTCTTTGATTGCATCGACAATTTCCTGATTCTCATTAAATCTTACTTTCATATGAATACCCTCCATCATGATAATTATAAATCATTGGATAACGATATCAAGCAAAACCTCTACTCTCCGTCATTCGATCCGCCTGTGCTGATGATGCCGAACGCCGTAACAGCAATCGCCATGCCTGCGACAGATATAACCGTCAGTTTCTCACCATATACAAAAGCACCGAAAAGCATGGCAGCCACTGGTTCGCTGGATGTCAGTATGGATGCTTTACCCGCCTCAATAAACCGAAGCGATACGTTGAGCATCAGATACGGAAGGGCCGCGCCGATCAGCGCGTGGGCGATCATGAGCATGATGTGTGACGCAGGAGCAGCTGCCGTGTAACTGGCTACTTCGCCCCAGTTGGCGAATGGCGCTGTTGTTATGGCGGTGATCAGCACAGCGTAAAACGTGATGGTGAGGCCATTGTAGCCTCTTCCGATGCTGACTTTTGTGAAGATGCTCGTCATGCCGTAAAAGAGGCCTGAGAGCAATCCCGCAGCCAGACCCAGAGCCGTGAACGTAACGCCGCTGTCAATCACCCCGCTGACCATGATAACGCCGATGATCGCCAGCACCATTCCTGCCAGTTTCCTTAGTGAGATTCTCTCACGGAACAGGAACGCCGCGATGAAGACGACATACACCGGCGACAGACCGATGAGAACCCCTGCGAAGCCCAGGGATAGATTCAGCACCGCAATATTGTAGAACACGTTCGTCAGCGTCATGCCGATGAACCCGCCGCCAAGCAGAACCGGCAGGTCCCGCAATTTGCACTTCAGCAGGTTTCTGTCGTAGACGAACATGAAAAGAAACAGCAACAATGCGGAAATGGCGTTCCTTGTCGCCAGTATTGCCATGTTGTTGAACCCTGCCTCACTGAAGAGCCGTATGAAGATTCCGATCGATCCGAAGCACACGCCGGAAAGAAGCGGTAATAGAAACGCAATCTTTTTCATAGTCATTAGTTTACTTATTCATCTGCAAAAAGTCCAACGGGATTGACCCTTGACACAGAATGATTCGAGTGCTACCATCCAATTGTAAACCACAATTACTTAATTGTTTACTTGGAGGGCTCCTATGCAAGAAAGGAATATGACATCACGGAATACGACAACGAAGACTTACAGCCTGACGACGGTTGCGCTCATGGCTGCGGTCACTTGTGTGGCGGGCCCTCTGACCATTCCGATCGGCCCGGTTCCTGTATCTCTGGTCCCGCTCGTCATTCTGCTGAGCGTCTATATTCTGGGCACGAAAAAAGGAACCCTCTCTCTGCTGATCTATCTTCTGATCGGCGCAGTCGGAGTTCCTGTATTTTCAGGATTTACCGGGGGCATCGGCAAGCTTGCCGGCCCTACCGGCGGTTATCTGATCGGATATATATTCATGGCGCTCATCGCAGGATGGTTCATCCATCGCTTCTACGATAAGGTCATCATTCAATTTTCAGGTATGGTCCTTGGACTCGCCGTGCTCTATGCCTTCGGTACAGCCTGGCTAGCCATTTCAGCACACATGACTTTCGCCGCGGCTCTGGCTGTCGGCGTGCTTCCGTTCATCGTCTTCGATCTGATCAAGATCGTCATCGCCATTGTTCTGGGACGGGCTATCAGAAAACGACTCTCACGAATCGGCATCCTTTGATGGGAGCTGCGCGACGACGATCGCCACGAACATCAAAGCGCATCCAATGATCTCTCTGGCTCCCATCGCCTCGCCGAGAATGATCGATCCCGCAATAACAGCAAAAACGGATTCCAGACAAAGTATCATGGACGCCAGCGTCGGTTCCACATCCGCCTGAGCGACTACCTGGAAGGTGTAAGCCACGCCGCAGGACATGATGCCGGCGTACAGAATGTTGAACCAGCAGGCCATGACATTTGAGATGCCCGGAATGGCGAACCCCAGCGCCGGATCCACAATCGGCGCCAGTATGCACGAAAGCGCTCCTGCCACGAAGAACTGAATGCAGGACAGTTTGACGCCGTCGACTTTTGGTGAGAAGTAATCGATGGTCAGAATATGGAAGGCGAACATGAGCGAACAGAGGAGAATGATCAAATCGCCCTTGTTGATTCCTCCGAACCCCTCATCCGCCGGAATGCACAAAAGATACAGACCTACTGCCGACGCGGCGACGCAGGCCCAAAAAATCGGCCGGATTTTCTTCTTCAGAACCAGTCCAAGCAGCGGCACCAGAATGACATACAGGGCTGTGATGAAGCCTGTCTTTCCGGCTGTTGTGTAGCACATGCCGATCTGCTGGATGTTTCCGGCTAACATAAGCGCGATGCCGCAGCAAAAGCCGCCAAACCACAGCGTCTTCTTCTCCTGTGGCGTCTCCTTCCGGTAGGTGCCTTTGCGCTTCGCCATTCTGGTCATGATGTAAATGACCGGCAACAGCGCAATTCCTCCGATCAGCGTACGGATGCCGTTGAATGCGATTGGAGGCATGGTGTCCATACCGCTTTTCTGCGCGACAAAGGCAGTTCCCCAGATGAGCGCTGTCATGAAGAGCATAATTGTGCCGCGTAATTGTCTGCCCATAGTTTCACACCTTATCTTCAAATCGATTTTATCGGATGTTCTTGTATTCTACCAAAGGAAGTCAGGAGTAGTAAAGCGAAACTGTTATTCCGTCACAGGCGCCGTGTTCCAGATGCGGTCAGAGTAGTCGCGGATGCTGCGGTCCGCCGCAAATCTGGCCGCCTTGGCGATGTTCTCAATGGACATGGTGTTCCATCTTCTGCGGTCTTCATAGGCGGCCTGAATATCATCGTGAGCTCTGCAGTAATCGGCGAAATCAAGCAGACACATGTATGGGTCTGCGATGCTGTAGGACGGCATGAGCAGGTAATCGTTCAGCTCGTCGAAGCTCTTGCCTGCAAATCCCTTCTGGAGCGCATCCACAGCCCGCTTCAGCACCGGATCATTCGCGTAGACATCAAAAGCGTTGTAGCCTCTCTGCAGTTCCTCACGGACTTCATGCTCTCTCTTGCCGAAGATGAAGATGCTGTCCGGACCGACCGCCTCGCGGATTTCCACGTTGGCTCCATCCAGAGTTCCGATAGTCACAGCGCCATTGATCATCATCTTCATATTGCCCGTGCCGCTTGCCTCCTTACCTGCCAGAGAAATCTGCTCCGAGATTTCTGTTGCGGGCATCAGGGATTCCGCCATGGATACACTGTAGTTCTCCAGGAAGACCACCTTCAGTTTGGATGAAATCTTAGGATCTCTGTCTATTTCCTCGCTCAGTTTGCAGATGAGCTGTATGATACGTTTCGCCAGGAAGTAACTCGGGGCTGCTTTTGCAGCGAAGAGATAGGTTTCCGGTCTCATATCCATGTCCGGATCATCTTGCAGCATCTGATAGCGGCTGATGATGCGCAGGGCGTTCATCAGTTGTCTCTTATATTCATGCAGTCGCTTGGCCTGGACGATGAAGATGGAATCCGGGTCGATGACCTGACCTGAAGTCTTCTTTACTCTCTCAGCGAAACGTTCTTTATTGTTACGTTTGATCTGTTCCAGTCTCTCACAGACGGCCGCGTCCTCCCGGAAACGGAAGAAATCCTCCAGCCTGCGGTCGTCTCTTCTATACTCCGTGCCGATGCACTCATCGATCAGTTGAGCCAATTCAGGATTGGACTGGCAGAGCCATCTTCTGTAGGCGATGCCGTTCGTCACGTTGGTGAACTTGTCCGGCTGAGCCAGGAAAAAGTCATGGAACAGATCATCCTTGAGGATCTGTGAATGGAGCGCTGAAACGCCGTTGACTTTATGCGATCCAATGACGGAGAGATTCGCCATGCGCACCTGTCCACCGCCGAGTACGGCCGTATAATCGACTTTACCGTGATCGCCCGGAAACTTGGAATACATGTAACTGCGGAATCTGCGGTCGATTTCCGATATGATCGAAAACACGCGCGGCATCAGCGCCTGGACATGGGAAGTCTTCCACTTTTCCAGAGCTTCCGCCAACACGGTGTGGTTCGTATAGGAAACGGAACCGACAACTCTCTCCCACGCGTAATCCCAGGAGCAGCCATGGTCGTCCATGAAGATTCGCATGAGCTCCGGTATGCAGAGCGCCGGATGAGTGTCGTTGATATGAATCACATTCTTCAGATGAAAGTTGTCCAGCGTGCCGTAGAGCTGCATATGGTCGCGCACGATGTTCTGACATGACGCGGACACCATGAAGTACTGCTGCTTCAGACGCAGCTCCTTACCCTCTTCAATATTGTCAGGCGGATAGAGCACCTTGGTGATCGCTTCCGCTCTGTTGTTCCTCTGGGCTGCCTTTGTGAAATCTCCGCTGTTGAAGCTGGCCATGTCAAACCCTTCGGAGTCGATGGCACGCCACAGTCTCAGTTTTTCTACGGAACCATTGTTGGCGCCCGGCACATACATGTCATACGGAATTGCTTTCACAATTTGCGGCTCTTCGACGGAGAACTGCAGGCCGTTTTCATCCCACCATTCGTTGTATCTTCCGTAAAACGAAACGTAGAACGGATCGTCGTCTTTTTTGTTCAGCCAGACGCCGCCGCCAGGAATCCAATTGTCCGGCAGTTCCACCTGCCATCCGTCGGCGATCTTCTGACGGAAGAGCCCATATTCGTATCTGAGTGAAAAACCGGTGGCGTCATAATTGCCCGTCGCCATGGCGGACAGGAAGCAAGCCGCCAACCTGCCGAGACCGCCGTTTCCGAGTCCCGCGTCCGGTTCGCAGTCGAACACCTCTTCCAAAGTCATTCCTCTTCCTTCCACCAGTTCCTTCACCAGATCCATCTCATCGAGGCAGAACAAGGCGTTTTTTAGGGATTGCCCCATGAGGAATTCCATGCAGATGTAGTAGACTTTTTTCGTCCCTGAAGATTCTTTCTCCGCCTTGTTCTTCTTTCGTTTGAACTCCACATACCGCTCTCTAAGCTGCCGGTTGACGATTCGCGCCAGGGCTTTGTAGATCTGTTCCGGCGTCGCTTCTTCAAAGTCTGTATGGAGACTGTCCTCCAGATAATCATTTAATTCATTGATAAATTGTTCTCTTTTTTCCATAAGTAATTTGTATCCTGTTTCGTATTTTGTTTTTATAACTCCGCGTACATGCGGTGGTAGATCTTCGCTGCTTTTGCCCAGGAAAAATCTTCATCGAGAATGTGTCTCACAAGGGCGCGCCATTTATTTCTGTGGCCGTACAGATCCAACGCCCTGCCGATGGCAAAGGAGAGCTCTGTTCCGTTGAAGTCGTAAAACGTGAATCCGTTGCCTTCTTCGCCGTTCCACTCGTGAATGGAGTCGGCCAGCCCGCCGGTCAGTCTGACGACCGGCACGTTGCCGTAGCGGCAGGCGATCATCTGAGCCAATCCGCACGCCTCGCTTCTGGAAGGCATAATGAAGATATCGCCTCCCGCGTAGATCTGATGCGCTGTCACGGTGTTGAATTGAATCAGCGACCGCACCTGATCGGGGTAGCGGTCCTGCAGCTGACGGAAGTAATCTTCATACTTTTTGTCGCCTGTTCCCAGCATGACAAACTGTATATCGCCGGAATACAGCAGGTCGTCCATCATCGACGCGACGATATCGACGCCCTTTGGCGCAACGAGTCTGGTGATCATCGTCAGCATCGGCGCGTCGCTTTCCGGCAGGCCCAGTTCCTTCTGAAGCGCTCTCTTGCACTTCTTCTTCCCGTTGATGTTTGCGGAAGAATAGGACGCTTTGGTGGCAGGATCGTTCGCCGGATCATAGGACACGGTATCGATTCCGTTCAGAATGCCGAACATCTTGTACTCATTGTCCCGAATCACTCCGTCCAGTCCGAAAGCGCTGACCGGATATGTCAGTTCCTTGGCGTAAGTCGGGCTGACTGTCGTGAACTTATCGCAGCACTCGATTGCGCCCTTCATGAGATTGACGTCGCCATCGTGCATCAAAAGTGGATTATCTTTTGCCTCCAGCCCGATGCAGTCATGCAGCAATTCGGTTCCGTATCTTCCCTGGTATTCCACATTGTGAACGGTGAAAACCGTCTTATAGCCTTTGCCCGCATACAGTGTCTTGGCGAAGACCACCGTAAGCGCCGTCTGCCAGTCGTTGGCGTGGATGATATCAGGTTCGAACCCGGTAATCTCTGCGCTTTCCAGAACAGCGCGGCTGAAGAACGAAAACCGTTCGCAGTCATCATTGAATCCGTAGAGGCTGTCCCGTTTGAAATAGTACTCGTTGTCGACAAAGTAATACATCACGCCGTCTCTTTCAAGGGAGAACAGTCCCATGTACTGCTTGCGCCATGCGACGGGGATTTCCATATGCCCGAGAAACTTCATCTCCCGGCGGAACTCTTCTTTCACGGAGCTGTACAAAGGCATGATGACGCGGCATTCCACACCGGAATTCTCCATTCTGTTCACTTCCCTCGGCAACGAACCTGCAACTTCACCGAGTCCGCCGGTTCCGCCAAAAGGCATGATTTCCGGAGAAGCGAACAGCACCTTTGTTTTTTCTTTCCTGCTCTTCTTTTTAGCCATTATCTGTTTCCTTCGATTGTCGGTATTTCTGCCCTTAGATCAGTGTTCCCATGTGTTTCATCGTGCGGATCAGCTGGTGTACATAACTCATCTCGTTATCGTACCATGCGACGATTCTGACTTCATAGATATGTGTGCCGCACTTCTCTGCCAGCGTCTGTGTTGCATCGAAGAGTGAACCATAGCTGATGCCGATGATGTCGCTGGAAACCAGTTCTTCTTCTGTATACCCGAAGGATTCTGATGCGGCAGCCTTCATGGCCTCGTTGATTCCTTCTACGGATACGGAATCCGTCTCATCTTTCAGCGTGGCGTCGAGAATCGTAATGGATCCAGACGGAACAGGAACTCTCTGTGCGGATCCGATGAGTTTTCCGTCCAATTCCGGGATGACCAGACCGATGGCCTTGGCAGCGCCGGTGGAGTTCGGAACGATGTTGATGGCGCCTGCTCTCGCACGTCTCAGGTCACCCTTTCTGTGCGGTCCGTCCAGCAGCATCTGATCTCCGGTGTAAGCGTGAATCGTCGTCATAAATCCGGTTCTCACTTCTCTGTAACCTGCCAGAACTTTCGCCATCGGCGCCAGGCAGTTTGTGGTGCAGGACGCGCCGGATACGATGTTGTCGTCCTTCGTCAGCGTCTCGTGGTTGACGCCGTATACGATGGTCGGAAGGTCATTGCCGGCAGGCGCCGAGATGATGACTTTCTTCGCGCCCGCATCGATGTGCGCCTGAGACTTTTCTTTTGATGTATAAAAGCCGGTGCATTCCAGCACGATGTCGACATCATATTCGCCCCACGGCAGCTTCGCTGCTTCAGCCTCGCTGAAGATTGGAATCTTGTCGCCGTCAACCGTGATGGAGTTCTCATCGCTTGTGATCTCGTGATCGTTCGCGTATCTTCCCTGCACGCTGTCATACTTGAGCAGGTGCGCCAGCATAGCCGGACTGGTCAGGTCGTTGATTGCCACTACATCACACTCCGGATCCTCAAATACCTTTCTGAATGCGAGACGTCCGATACGTCCGAAACCGTTGATTGCGATTCTTGTCATTTGTCATTTCCTCCTAATTTATTTATTTCTGATTCATAATTAACTATATTTATGTTGCCTTCCCCAGTTCGATGATCTCCGTCTGGGATCTGAAACTCTGGTCAGGCAGTTGGTCTGTGATGATGGTCCCTGCTTCCAGCGGCGCGAAGGTTATGGAAGCGACCAGGCCGAACTTGCTACTGTCCGCAAGGATGTACACTGCTTCGGATCTTCGGATGGCTTCCACTTTGACCATAGATTCCTCGATATCTGATGTCGTCATTCCATTCTCCAAATCAATTCCGTCGGTGCCGATGAAACATTTGCTGAAGTGGTACTTCCGCAGGCTGTCTACCGCGTCATATCCGATGATTGCTTCTGTTGAGGCTTTCATCTGTCCTGAGAGCAGGTAGGTTTTAAAGCCGCGTCTGGCCAGATCCATGGCGTGCCGGGCGCCGTTCGTCACGTAGGTCGCATCCCAACAGTTGATATGCTCGATCATGCTACCTGTTGTGGTACCTGCGTCGATGTAGACAAGATCACCGCTCTCAATCAGTTTCGCAGCGCAAGCGGCGACTTTTGTCTTCTCATCAACCTGCCGTCTTGCCTTTGCATCGACGTCTCTGCTCTGAACGTTGACCCGACGGCCTGTCCCGTGTTCACTGTCACCGTTTCTCTGCACATCAAGAGAAACAGCCCCGCCGAATACTTTTCTGAGCCTGCCCTCTTTGTCCAGCTCCGCGATATCCCTGCGGATCGTGGATTCGCTGGCATCGAGAATCGGTACCAGATCCGTCACTCTGACCGACGACTGTTCCTGCAGTAAATTAATGATTTTTTCAAATCGTTCATACTGAAGCATTCATTTTCCTCCACTTTCAGTCACATTATATGCTTGATTTCAGTCAAAGTCAACCATATTTGGCCATTTACCAGTCATTTTCAGTCATGGACAAAAGCACTTTACCAAACCCCTTTTTAATAAGCCAATCTACCTGGTGCAGTTGAATCCGGGCGCAAAAAAGAGTACTATTTAGATAGGTATAGACTGGGGTAATAGCAGATGATTCAGAATATTTCACAACACAAATACCTGTTTCACCACGGTGCGAACTACAGGTCATATGAGTTTCTCGGCGCGCATGCAGCTGAAGGCGGATATCTCTTCCGCGTCTGGGCGCCGCGAGCGGACGCCATCTCGGTCGTCGGCAGTTTCAACGATTGGAAACTTGACGCTCATCCGATGAAACCGCTGGCAGATGACCGCGAGATATGGGAGGCCTTTGTTCCCGGCGCTTCTGTGAACGACCTCTACAAGTTCGCTGTAACCGCAGTGCATCCAAATGGCGAGAAGAAAACCGTCTGGAAGGCCGACCCCTTTGCTTTCTTCGCAGAAAACGGCGGTGATCCGGACAGTCAGCGGGCTTCCATTGTCTATGACATCAGCGGTGAACAGGATCCTGCCGCAGCCTTTGCTTGGTCAGACGAAGACTGGATGCAGACGCGCAAAAGCAGGAATATCTACAAAGCGCCTGTCAACATCTACGAAGTGCATCTGGGCTCCTGGCGCAGACACAAGGAGGGCCGTCCCCTCACCTACAGAGAGACTGCGGACTCGCTGATCGCCTACGCCAAGGAGATGGGCTACACCCATATCGAACTGCTCCCTGTCATGGAGCATCCTTTCGACGGCTCCTGGGGATATCAGGTCACAGGATACTACAGCCCGACTTCAAGGTACGGCAGACCGGAAGATCTCAAGTATCTGATCGACACGGCGCACCGCAGCGGAATCGGCGTGATTCTGGACTGGGTACCGGCGCACTTTCCGAAAGATGAATACGGTCTGGTCGAGTTTGACGGCCAGCCGCTCTACGAATACACAGACAAGCTGAAGGCTGAACACAAAGGCTGGGGAACCCTAGCCTTCGACTTCGGCAGACCGGAAGTCATCAGTTTTCTGGTCTCCAACGCCTTCTACTGGTGCGAACAGTTCCACGCGGATGGACTTCGCGTAGACGCCGTCGCGGCTATGATCTATCTGAACTACGGCCGCGAGGACGGCGATTGGATGCCGAACGAAAAAGGCGGCGTTGAAAACCTGGAGGCCATCAAGTTCCTGCAGAGAATGAATCAGGATGTGCTGACCAACTTCCCGGGCGTCATCACCATCGCTGAGGAATCCACCGCCTGGCCGAACATCACCAAGCCGCCTCACGACGGAGGACTGGGATTCAACTTCAAATGGAATATGGGCTGGATGAACGACGAACTGGAGTACTTCGAGTCTGATCCCCTCTTCCGCAGGGACATTCACGGCAAGCTGATCTTCTCTCTGGATTACGCATGGAGCGAGAACTTCATCCTGCCGATTTCTCACGACGAGGTGGTCCACGGCAAAAAATCCCTGCTGGACAAGATGCCCGGGGAGTATGACCGCAAGTTTGATGGATTTCGAACTTTCCTGGCTTACATGATCACCCATCCAGGCAAGAAGCTCACTTTCATGGGCACGGAATTCGCCCAATTTATCGAGTGGAATGAAGCCCAGGAACTCGACTGGCTTTTGCTCGACTACGACAGACACCGTCAGACCCAGGCTTTCGTGCGGGATCTGAACGGTATGTACCTGCGGGAACCGGCTCTGTGGATCGGCGACGACGTGCCGGATGGCTTCCAGTGGATCGACGGCGGCAACATCAACGATAACGTCATCACTTTCATCCGCAAACACCCGGATGCAAGGGCAGCCGATTCCGATCTTCTCGTCATCTGCCTGAACCTTTCGGGCAAAGACCTGGAGCACTACAAAGTCGGCGTGCCTGCCGGGAAAGAGTACGCTGCAGTGATTGACACAGACGACACATCTTACGGCGGTCAAGGCAAGAGAACCGCTTCAACTTATAAAGTACTGCCTGACGGCTGGAATGGATACGAGAATCACATAGAGCTCTCCCTTCCGGCGCTGTCGGCAATCGTTTTGAAACAGAAGGAGGACGAATAAACATGGCAAGAAAGAAAAAATGTGTGGCTATGCTTCTTGCTGGAGGTCAGGGATCCAGACTTGCTCCGCTGACTGAAAACGTGGCAAAGCCTGCAGTACCTTTCGGAGGAAGATATCGCATCATCGATTTCTCTCTTTCTAACTGCGTCAACTCAGGTATCGATACAGTAGGCGTGCTGACACAGTATCAGCCGCTGGAACTCAACGATTATCTGGGCACCGGCGACCCATGGGATCTGGACCTGAATTACGGCGGGCTGCATGTACTGCCTCCGTATCAGGCGGCAAAAGGCGGCGACTGGTTTAAGGGAACCGCTAACGCAATCTATCAGAATCTGAAGTTCATCTCAAATTATGATCCGGACTACATTCTGGTTCTTTCCGGAGACCATATCTACAAGATGAATTACGACATCATGCTGGAGGAACACATTAAAAACGACGCCGACTGCACTATCGCTGTCATGGACGTTCCTCTCGAGGAGGCGAGCCGCTTCGGCATTATGAGCTGCGATGACACCGGAAGAATTACTGAATTCGCCGAAAAGCCGGCGCACCCGAAGAGCACGCTGGCGTCCATGGGCGTCTATGTGTTCAGTACCGACAAACTGGCGAAGTATCTGGAACTGGATGAACAGAATCCTGATTCCGACAATGACTTCGGCAAGAATGTCATTCCGCTTATGCTTGCAGCCGGCGAAAAGCTTTACGCTTATCTGTACAAAGGCTACTGGCGTGATGTCGGTACCCTCTCCTCATACTGGAGTGCCAATATGGACACGCTCGGCGAAGATCCGGAGCTCTGGCTCAATGACGATGGTTGGCGCATCTACTACCGCCATGACTTCCAATCCCCTACCTATCTGGGTGAGCACGCTAGTCTGCACAACTGCAACTGCGCGGCGGGAAACGAAATTGACGGTCAGGTTTCAGACTCCGTGCTTGGAAGCAATATCATTATCGAGGAAGGCGCTGTCGTCAAAGACTGTGTCATCATGAACAACGTCATCATCGAAAAAGGCGCCAGGGTTGAATACGCTATCATTGACAGAGACGTACGCATCGGCGCAGGTGCGGCGGTCGGAGGCGACAAGGAAACAACGGAACTGACGGTCCTTGCTGCCGGAACCGTCGTGGAAGCGAAGGAGGTGTAGAACATGAATATGCTGGGACTCATATTTGCTGATGAACACAGTTCTGACATCAGTGAACTCACAACAAGAAGAACTTTCGCAGCCATTCCATTCGGCGCGAGATACCGCATCATAGATTTCTTCATTTCCAACATGACCAACTCAGGCGTCCGCAACATCGGTGTCGTGGCAACGACGAAGTATGAGAGTCTGATGGGCCACGTCCGCTATGGCGGTGAATGGGACCTGCACCGGAGAAAAACCGGTCTGACAGTGCTCCCTCCATTCTCATTCTTCAACGGTGAGGAACGCTATGAGAACATACTGGAGGCACTGCAGGCAAACATCAACTACATCAAAGAAAACAGTGAGCCGTACGTTTTGTTCACATGCTGCAACGCCATCGGTAACATCGATTATTCAGCTATGCTCGACCAGCACATCGCTTCCGGAGCACGGTTCACCTGCCTTTGCACGAAGAATCCGACGAACAAGACGGAAGGCATGCAGACGACGGAATACGTTCTGGGCAAGGATAACAGAATTGAAGACATCATCATCCACAGGGATGTGACTCCGGATTCTTATGTTGCGACCAGTACTTATATTATGGGCCGCGAGGACCTGCTGGATATCCTCGCTGATTCCATCGATAAGAACAAGATGAGTTTCAGAAAGGACGTTCTGAAACCTGCACTGAAAGACTCCAAAGTCATGGCTTGTGTGACGGACGAAAAACTGCTGTTCGTAGACTCCGTCGCTTCTTATCTAAAGAGCAATCTGGATCTGCTGGATGCCGGCGTGAGGAAAGAACTCTTCGGACAAGAACTTCGGCCGATCATCACAAGAGCAGGAAACAGTTCCCCTGCTTTCTACGGTGATGCATCCAAGACGACCAACTCCATCATCGCTGCCGGCTCGGTCATCGAAGGGACAGTCCGTAACTCCGTCATCTTCCGTAACGTACACGTCAAAAAAGGCGCCGTCGTCGAAAACTGCGTCATCAATCAGGATTGTACAATCGGCGAAGGCGCTGTGCTGAACTATGCTGTTCTGGATAAGAACGTGATGATCAACGACAAACGTCTGCTTTCGGGATATGTCACTCATCCGTTCTTTGTGAAGAAAGATTCTGTGATTTAATGGCTGAGATAATTTTTGACTCGAGAGATACATTTTTCAAAACACCGCAGGGCGCTGTCAAAGCAGGCAGCGCGCTTGCGTTCCGGCTTCTCGCTGCGGAGGAGCTGCGCCCGACTGCTGTACGGCTGATTGTCCAGTACGACCGTCACGATACGCCGGCGGTCTATGAGATGGCCAGTGATGCGGAGACTCCCGTGAGAACAGCGGGCTATCAGGCTTACGCTACATCCTTCACCATTCACGATACCGGTTTGTACTGGTACCATTTTGAGGTGCAGACAGAAGACGGCTCGCTGCGCGTTGGAAAAGGCGACGCAAACCGCCCTGTCATCGCGGACCATCCCGCCGCATGGCAGCAAACGGTTTACGACCGCGCTTACGAAGCGCCGGAGTGGATCTACGGCGGAATCTATTACCATGTTTTCGTGGATCGCTTTCACAAATCCGGACGCCCGCGCGTCAGAATGGAAGGCAAAACCAATCGCCACGATTGGGGCGGCATGCCGGAGTGGAAGCCGAAAAAGCTGAAGATCCTGAACAACGATTTCTTTGGGGGAGACCTGGAAGGCATCCGACAGAAGCTGGCTTACCTGGCCGAACTGCATGTCACATGCCTTTATCTGAGTCCTGTATTCGAAGCCTATTCCAACCATAAATACGACACGGGAGACTATGAGAAAATCGACCCGATGTTCGGAACAGAAGACGACTTTCGCGCGCTCTGCGAGAGTGCTGCGGAATATGGTATCCGCGTCATA
>SVCX01000016.1 GCA_015058145.1 Clostridiales bacterium
CAACAACGAACGGCCGGCGTATGCATTGCATTACAAAAGCCCAGTCCAGTACAAGACTGAAATGGGCTTTGTGTGATTTTTTAGACTGTCTACTTTTTGTTGACTAGTTCAGCATAGCGCAGCCTTTTTATTATGCTTTTTTACTTGTTCTTGAACTCTGCAGCCCTCTTCTCCAGGAACGCCGATGTTCCTTCCTTCAGGTCTTCCGACGCGAAGGAGATGCCAAAGGAGTTGACTTCCAATTCGGATGCGGACTTCATGTCCATATCGTATCCGTTGTTGATGCAGTGCTTCGCTACGCCGACAGCGATCGGGGCCTTGCTCATGATTGTCTTCGCCAGCGCTTCACAGGTCGGCATCAGTTCATCCGGTTCAACGACCTTCTCTACCAGACCGATGCGTCCCGCTTCCTCTGCGCCGATGACTTCCGCTGTGTAGATCAGATACTTGGCCATGCCTTTGCCTACGAGTCTCGCGAGTCTCTGGGTTCCGCCGAATCCAGGAATCAGTCCCAGGCCGACTTCCGGCTGACCGAACTTGGCCTTTGCTGATGCGATTCTGATATCGCAGGCCATGGACAGTTCGCATCCGCCGCCCAAGGCGAATCCGTTGACCGCTGCGATAACCGGCTTGCTCACGTTCTCGATGAAGTTCATCGTTCTGTGCCCTCTCTTCGCGAATTCTCTCGCCTCGAGAGTGTTGAAGTTCGCCATCTCTGCAATGTCCGCGCCTGCGACGAAGGATCTGCCGTCGCCTGTCAGGATTGCAACCATTGCGTCCGCGTCTGCGTCAAATGCCGCAAAAGCTTCATACAGTTCTTCGATGACCTTTGAGTTGAGTGCGTTGAGCGCCTCCGGTCTGCTGACCGTGATATACGCGATTCCTTCTTTTACTTCGTATTTGAGTGTTTCGTACATGATGTATCATTCCTTCCTTCAAAGATTGTACTGTTTATCTGACTGGATTATATCACAAACCGAGACGTTCTTCATCCAGTTTGCCTTTTTCTCTGATGACAACATATCCCGCCGCAACGACAATGATACCGCCAATGATCTGGAGCGGAGTAATGGTTTCGTGAAGAAAAATCACGCCGCAGATGGCCGATGTTACCGGCATGAAATCGGAATATACCGCCGCCGGCGTCGGACCGACAACTTTTATGGCATAAACATATATGACAAATCCAAGAGCAGCGTTCACAATGCCCATATACAATACGATAATCACCAGCGTCGTATCCCATTGGCCCATCGACGGAATGCTGTGCAAAGCAAGTGGAGCGAGTATCAGTCCGGCGCAGAACAGCTGCATGAAAGCCAGACTGATGGAATCATATTCTTCCAGCTCCGCCGTGAGGAAGTTGAAGATGTTCCAGCAGATGACCGCACCGAAAGCGATGAGATAACCAATCAACCTTCCTTCAAAGAGTATGCTGAAGTCAGCGCCGATGACAAAAACAATTCCGACGATACAGAACAGGATTCCGATGATGATTTTAACATTGGCCTTTCGCTTGAACACCACCCTTTCGATGACGACGGAAAGCGCCGGTACGAAAGCGAGCAGTATGGTGAGCAGCGACACCGGTAAATATGTCATAGCATTGAATTCACACTCAAAGTACAGGATTTCCCCAAAAATTGAGCATGCCACCAGAATAGGAATATCTTTTTTTCGTATCAGACTCCTGTCCCTGCGTATCGCCTTGACGATACCTAAAACAATTGCTCCGATGGAAATCCTCATGAAGAGCAGAGAAGTCGGCGTCAGATCATACATGCCGAACTTAGCCACAACGTAGTCGAATCCCCATAACATGACGAGGAAAATCATCAGGATATGCGCTTTGATTTTACTGTTTCCCTTGCTGCTCATAAACGAAATTCTCCCTCGTCCGAACATTGACTAAGCATATTCTCCGACACCTCAATTTCCGAGAGGTGCAGCGTGTCTTTGATCTTTACAATGCGCGGATTGTGGATATCGATACCGATGCATGTCTGCAGCGCCGCGCGTATGGCTTCCTCTTCGGTGTCTGCGATGACAGGGATCTTCATCCCATTGGTATTTCCCGAAGCGATGCCGTTCGTATACGTCGCATTGAAATCAATCTTATCCAGCGCGCTGCGGAGAATGAAATCCGCCATACCAAAACCAATGGCGTTTCCGTGAGCGCCTTCGGTCAGATCCTCGATAATGATCCTCTGAATGCGCGGAACAGCGCCCGGCAGCGGTCCGAAGGAATCCCTGGCGATGATGTTCGTATCCATACCCGTGCCGCTGATATCCTTTCCGATCCGTTCAATAATCAGAACGTCGATGTCGTCGAATTTGATCCGCGGCATGAGTCTTTTAGCCAGTTTCAGCAGTTCCGGCTCCCGCGTCATGATTGCATCTCCGGGAACCGCCTCGACGGTATGGGTCTTTTCAAAGGCGTTTTCGATGATGGCAAGACCAAACGGAATTGTCACCTTGCCGATGATCACGTCCGCCACATCAGGAACGGTGTGCTCCAGTGCAGGAAATCCTTCTCTGTGGATGCGGGAGCAACCGTTGTGTTTTCCTCCGCCGATAGCCAGCATCTTGCAGAGACCGCTCTCGACTTTGCCCGTGAAATCCGTATGTGGTTTGACCCTGCCGACCGGTATCACGTAGTCGGCCTGGAGCGCCGGCTTTGAAAAGTGGACTTCCAGCCCATCTGCCGTCTCTCCGATGATTTCCGTTTCCATGGAAGAATTGATCGGAACGCCCATGGTCTCCTCTGTGATGCCGTAACCTCTCAGTACTTCTTCCTGCCCTTCCGGCGTGCCCCCGCCGTGACTTCCCATGGCGGGCACGATAAACGGCCTGATGCCAGCATCCTGCAGTGTTTCAATGACGGCTTTTGCAATCAGGTTTATATCGGTGATGCCACGGCTTCCCACCAGTACAGCTGCTGAGGATTCTGCTTTCATGCGCGCGGCAAACGGCGCGACCTGTTCACTCACAGCCGCCGCCGTATCTTCCAGATGCTCATCGGGGAAGTTCTGCTCAATTCGCACCATGGACGGTAATTTCAGATTTTTTACTGCTTCCGGGAGTCTCATCGTCCCTCTCCTTTTATCGTTTGCAATTTAGAATACAGTACTTTACCCGACGTGTTCCGCGGGATTTCTTCAAGATAATAAACGCGGACAAAACGCGCTCTGACCTGCCACTTCTCCATAAACAAATTGAGCGTTTCACTTTCCCTGTCTGCGACTTCCCTGCTGCTCGTGTAAACCGTGATGCCATCGTCATCGTTTCCTGTGCAGACGATATCTTCGCATGCAAAAGCCTCCTGCAGGTCTTCCTGTATTTTGTCCAGGCTGATTCTTCTGCCCTGTATCTTCACGAACCGTTTTTTGCGTCCGATGATGTAGAAATAGCCTTCTTCGTCCATACGGGCCATATCGCCGGTCTTGAGGCATCCCCCGTTCTCATCTCCAAGAGAAAGATCTTCTCTATTTGTGGCGTATCCCAGAGAGACATTGGCGCCGAAGTAGATGAGTTCACCGTCCTCTGCGATGGCCATGCTTCCTCCCGGCACCGGGATGCCGATGCTGCCGATCTTCTCTGCGCACTTTTCCGGAGGAATGTAACTCATGCGGGCTGTCGCTTCCGTCTGCCCGTACATGACAAAAAACTGTCTGCCGGTCTCCGCCGCCCATTTGGCGTACTTCTTCTGCACCTCTTCATTGAGGTGTCCGCCGGCCTGAGTTAGTGTTTTCAGATGCGGGAGGTCCATTTCACGCAATCTGAGGCGTTCTAACATGTCGTAGGTGTACGGGACGCCCGCCATGGAAGTCACCTTGTAGTGCTCCACCATATCCCAGAACTCTCTCTGGAACAGGGTTCTGTTGGTCAGTATGATCGTCGCTCCGGCCGCCACATGGGAGTGGATCACGGACAGACCGTAGGTGTACTCCATCGGCAGCGTGGTAATTGGTCTCTCATCGGCCGTGATTCCCAGATACTCCACAATGGAATCGCAGTTGGCCTGAATGTTATCGTAGCTCAGTCGTACCAACTTCCTGTCGCCCGTACTTCCCGAAGTAGAGAGCAAAAGTCCTAATTCAGAGTTGACCGCATACTCTCCCTCGTAGGTGTCTCGGAGAGATGCCTTCGCATCCTCATCCAGGCTCTTCCCGATGAGGATCACCGGGCAGCCTCTCCGGAGGAGCGCCAGATACCTGGCCAAACTCTCCGCATCATTGGAACATTCCAGCACGACAACGCCCCGGCAGTCGGCGGTAAGTTCATCGCCCCAGTCCCAAATCTGCCGGTAGGTATATGATCTGCCTTCGTCATCGATGCAGATTATTCTGTCCTCGTATGCTTCGTTCCGTTCAAAGAAGTACATGATAGTATCTCCACCAGGTCCTTGCGGTCCCATACCGTATTGAAATCCAGCGCCTCTCCGGCAGCGACCACACGGTCGACCCCCGGACAGTCCGCGCTTCGTATACTCTTGTAAATTGCCTGCTGATCATCGCCGCTGCTGACGATGGTCTGGATTGCAGGTCCCATATAAGGCAATAGATTCTCTATTGTCTCGATCTCCATCTCGTAGAAGATCCCGAATTTCGCTTCCAGCTCCGTCAGTTTTCTACCGTCGTTCGGAACAGGAACTGTGTAGAGCCGGTTGCCCCATCTTCTGACAGTGCCCAGATTCTTCTGCGTCGCGTACATTCTGCAGAGAATCCTATATTTTTCCGTGGCAATCCAAGGCTGCAGATCGTAAGCTGCCGCCTCTTTTGCCAATGCGTTCCACCACCTGTCTTTGATGGCTTCCGCATCACTTTTCCCATCTGTCAGCCAGAAGACAGTCTTCGGGCTGGAGCAGGCGTTCTGATCGGCGCCGTATGTATCATTATAGAACAGGTGGGCGAAATGCTGCAGCTCCTTGTCATCCATCCCGCTGAAATCACTGAGCCGAAACAGCGCTACCGAATACTTGTCCGGGAATGTGACATCGATGCAATCCTCTCCCTTCGGAATGCTGCAGATATGATCCACCGTCTCGTTTCCGCCCCAGATGACTCTGGCTTTGGCTCTTTCTGATAGTTCTTCCAGTGCGGCATCCCCTCTCGGGAAGGATACGAAGGCATTCTGTCTGTTCAGTTCTTCGTATTCCGGTCGGCACAGAACGGCATTGATTCCTGTCAGCGCCGCATCTGTAATCTCGGAACCTCTGCCGGACAGGCGTACAATGTTCGGGTTCCCTGCAAGCAGAGACGTAATCCAGGAATAGGCAAACATCGTCGGCATGTTCGAAGGAGCAATGTGAATCGTCAGTCCTCTGCCGCCTCTGCCGCCGCTGTAGGCGCTGCGGATTTTCTCCATATGGGCGCGTCTGCACCAGAATCCGAGGGCGTAAACCTCCGGATACTGCCGGTACCTTGGATCTCTCATCAATAAATCAGACAGGTCTCCCAGAAAATCCATAACCGTATCGTCAAAGGTATTGCGCACTGACTCATTCGTCGGATAGGTCCCCGCCAGAATCGTCAATGCACCTTCCTTTCCTCCATCCATAGCTGCGCCTGAACCTTCAAAGGTGTCGCTGCATCCACGTACTTCCGCTTTACTGATTCTGCCGCTGATCTCAAAGTATTTACCTTTGCGTCCGCATGGGCAGTCGTCCTCGCCGAGTATCCTGCCCCAGTCTTCTGTCAGCAGTCTGTGTCCCGGATAGGACTCCGGCAGGAGTGAATCCAGGGCGATCAGCCCCCATTCTCCTGTCGGACAGACAGAGAAATCCTCGGGATTTAATATCGAAATATCAGAGAAATTGCTGGCGTGGAGATGCCCCTCGGAACACTGCATGAAGATGCTGCCCGTCTGCTCCGCCATGCCGTAGTAATCACTGACGCTATCGATGCCGCAGACTTCTTTCAGTCCCTGTTTGAAGGCCTCATCGGAAACCATTTTGTCCTGCAGTTTCTTCCATCCGCCGCCGTGAATCAGATGACACCCTGTCAGGTTTATGGCCTTTGCATCGGCTTTCAGACCGCCGTAGAGGTATTCCCATATCATATAGGTGAATCCGAAGGCGAAAGTCGGTCCTTCCTGTGCGAGTTGTTCAAATTCCTTGAGAGACGCGTAGTCAATCTGCATATTCTCGTCGAGGGCGTAGATTCGCTTTGACGCCATCATGGAGAACCCCAGTATGCCGGCTCCTCGGGCTGTGAATTTGCTTCTGTCACGCAGCACGTCCGGTGAATCGATGATCAGCATCGGAATGCGCTTCGAACCGATGAAATCACTTGTGATGCTGCAGAGAGCCCGCTGCTGGGCGGCGGAAGTCTCTGCGTCCAGATAGATTCTGGAGACCTGCTGTCCCGTGGTTCCTGAAGACGTGATTTTCCGGATGACCTTCTCGTCTGGTACGCTCTTCAGATCTGTATCTTTAAAAAGCGAAACGGGCAGATAAGGCGCAACCTCACCCAGCCCATTACAAATATCATCGTAGGTTGTACACGCCTTACGATGATACTCTGTCATTGTCTTCATTTGTTCTCTGTAGAATGATTCCTTATCCGCCTGCGAGACGCTATAAGGATCCATCTCCAGAAACTCAGTGCGGTTCATGTTCTTCCCCTTTGACATATGACGGTCCGTGACCCGGACAGATTTTTATTCCGTCCGGAATTTTCTCGAGGATCGGCATGGTCAGTTTCTCGTAATCTTCCGCGTTTCCGCCTCTCAGCCGCAAGGTCGTCTCTTCACCCAAAAGCATATAGTCCCCGCTGAAGAGAAACTCGTTATCCATGGTGATGAGCACACTCCCCGGCGAATGACCCGGCGTTCGGATAAAACAGAATCTATGGCCCCGCCATGTCATTTCGTACTCTTCTTCGTAAGTGATCTCCGCCTGTCTGCAGGTGAATCGCGGCGTCCTTTCTTCCGAGATTCTTCCGGTTTTGAAGTAGGAAATCATATCCCCTATGACGGAGAGGTTCTCTTTGGAATCCTCGAGGCGCTCACTGCACACCCGGCAGGCAACGACGGGAACATTGTACCTGTCGCGGACCTCTTCCAAATCCTCGATATGATCAACGTGTTCGTGGGTCAAAAAGATGTATTCGGGTATCCAACCGTTCTTGTCTATCTCCGCTTTGACAACGCCTTCCTGCCCCGGATCGATAATCACAACATAGCCATCTTCCTCAATGAGATAGCTGTTGCAGATGGTTTTCTGTGATACGAGTTTAGTTATCAAAGTCTACTCCGTACTTTTCTGTCAGGATCTTGATGCCCTTTTCATAGGTTGAAAGATCCAGTACGTCCTTGGTATCCATCTGAATCCCATAGGCCGCCTCGATGTCAGCAATCAGATCCATGTGTCCAACGGAATCCCACTGGATGATTCCCATATATTCCAGACCCGGCAGGTCCTCTTCTTTCAGTCTGAAATTGAGCATAAATGCTCTCTTGTACTTTTCAAGATTTGTCATAGTTAGTCCTTTCTTCTATCAATCTATATCCTCAGCAACCTCTTCAGGCGGTACGTCCAATTCCTCCGGATGGTTGAATAACAGTTTCATCTTCCTGAAGGCAGTCGCATAGTAATATCCATCTACAATTCTCTCATCCGTTGAGAAAGTGTAATCCAAATACTTTTTCCGCACGACCTCCCCGTTTCTGTCGATCTCGTATTCTGTCCTCTTCGGACCGATTGCGCAGAATATCGGCACGTTTCCAAAATTATAAAGATGATGGAAAATCGGAGGAATCCCAAGGGATCCCATCGACGTGATGAAAAAGCTCCCGTGAAACGGACTCACTTCAAGGAGAGCCTTCGGAAGCCATCCGAAGTAGTCCAGCAGTTTCAAAAACCAGATTGAGAACTTGAAAAACAGTTTCGGGAACTTCGCCAGCGTTGCTGCGACTCCATCGAAATCGCTGTCGTTTTCGCCGCCTTTTTCTCCATCGATCACGGCCTTCATCTTCCAGTAAACTTCTTCTGCGGTATCTTCCGGCCTGAGAATGATTTTGACGCAGGTATTCGGAGCCTCCAGGGTCATCTCTTTCTTGATATCGATGTTCACTTCGATTCTGCTCCTGGCATAGACTCTTTGGCCGGAGACAAACCGGTTCACAGCCGGCATCTGGGACGCGACCCTGACATAGGACGCGACCATGAAATGCATCAGCCCGAATCCGGTCAGCCCTTCTTTTCTCTTTGCCCTTATATACTCTTCGGTTTTCGAAATCTCAACCTTATCTTGTATATAGTTAGTCGATCCGGTCCTGTCGACAAGGATGAATGTCTCTACAATACTCATGGGTTCCCGCGTGCGCAGCAATCTGCCGTCTTTGCGGTCTCCCCATCTTTTCTTTTTGCTATCCATCTTCTTTCTGTTTTCGCGTTTTCACGCATTCCCCTATGAAAACTATATACTAAATCGCCCTATTTAGCAAATACTAACCCCGACAAATCACGTCCTCTTCAACGTTTTCAGGTACTCCTTTTGCTCGGACGTGATGCGATAGCTTTCACGCGCTTTCTGAATCGCTTTGTTGTGCGACCAGACGTCCAGCTTTTGCTTTTCCAGATACGGCACCGCCGCCTCGTACTGCTTAGCCAGCGCTGTGGCAAAATACCATGCGATCATCATGTTCACGTAGTACTCCTCCGAGCGGATCTTTGAAACCATCTCCGGGTATATTGAATCAAAATCATCATCGAGATAGTGTTGCATCAGCATACCGATGGCAAAACGGACAGTGTAAGGGTGATCTGATTTCATCCACTTGCGGATGCGCGTCAAAAGATCGTCTTTGTGTTTCTTGAACACCTTCGGCGACATCTGATCACAGGTCGCCCAGTTATCGATGTGAGGCAGAAACACTTCCACGCGACGGATGCATCTGTCATAATCTTTTTCTTCGGAAATGAGAAACGCATGCAGCTGATTCTCATCAAAAAACTCGTGCGGGAGGACCTCCAGAAAAGCGTCCGCCTCCGGCGTTCCACGCATCTGTTTGGCCAATTTCCGAAGCTCCGGCGTACGTACGCCGATCACTGTGTCCGGGTCGACCGTCGGAATCAGCTTCTTCTGAAAGTCGCGGTACTCGACGTCCTGCAGTTTGAACAGTTCTTCTCTCATATCATTGTTCCATCGAACTTATTTCGTATTCTCAAATAATAGAAAAAGCGGTGGTTTCCCACCGCTTTTTGTGTGTTACGTTACGCTGTCGGTTCAGCCATGACTGGCAGTCTCTCCGCAATGGCGTTCATCAGTGAGTCTGTGCAAGACAGTCTGTCACCAAATACGTTGCCTTCCGCAGCGACCAGTTTCGGTTCTGCAGGAGACAGCACGCCGCCGAGTACTTCGTCCAGTTCTGCGTACTTGTAAGTCGGTACCAGATCGTCCATCTCTTCAGAGATGTCATCGGTGGACTCCCATCCGCACTCCACTTCGAAGATGCCTGCGATCGCAGCGGCAACTTCCCAGTTGGAGAGCATCACATCTTCGTCGATTGCAGCGAATACCGGCTGCAGACGGCGTTCTGTGTTGGTGTAAGTACCGTCTGTGGAAGCGAAGCCTGTTCCCGGAATGACGACGTCGGCCTTTGCAGCCAGCGCTGTCATATGAGTGTCGCATACAGCCAGGAATTCCAGAGCGTCTCTGTCAACGTCGAACTCTTCGCCGAATACGAAGAGCGCCTTGAGTCCTTCCAGCTGCTCCGCACCCTCGGTGATGCCCAGGTCGACCAGACCCTGTGAATTGTTCTTGGCCTTGACCTGCAGGATGCCGTCACGAGGCGTTCCGATATGTCCGGAGAGCAGAGCGATGTCTGCAATCAGACGAGCCGCATCGACGGAAACCAGGTTCTGATTGAATACGATCATAGCCTTCTTCGCACCCAGATACATGTCGGCGATTTCCTTGGCGTCCTCGCTTACTGCAACGTCTTTCAGGGATGCTGCAAAAGCATCAAATCCTTCCAGATCAGTACCCTTGCCGGCATCAACGATTGCCTTTGCAACTTCTTTGAGGAATCCCAGATCGTCCGCATAAACTTCCTTGGCAACATTGTTCAGGTGCTGCGGGAATTCGCCCGGATTGATAAGGGCCAGTTTAGCGCCTGCTTCCGTAGCCTGCTTCATCTTAATCTGAATGACAGGATTGTCGGTCGCGTTGTATCCTACTGCGAGGATGAAGTTGGTGGAGAGCAGCTCGTCGATTGTGTTCGGAGAAGCATCCAGTCCGGTTACATCCTTGAGGCCGCTTGCACGGTTGTTCGCGCAGAAAATCTTGGCGCCCATCGCTTCTGCCATCGTTCTGATGGCGTAAGCTTCCTCGTTGGTGTATCTGTCTGAAATCGATACGCCGATCTGATCGAAGCTGTACTTGGCTGCTGTCGCCTGCATCTTCTTAGCGATGAGGGTCAGTGCTTCGTGGTAATCAGCCTCTCTGAAGGAATCTCCTTCTTTGATGAGCGGATCTTCCAGCTTATCTTCCAGAACTGCGCAGTCGAATCCCCACTTGCCCTTGCCGCAAGCCAGTCCGGCGTTGACAACGCCTTCCTTATCCGGATTCGCCTTGACCAGAATGTCGCCGTAAGACTCCAGCTTCAGGGAGCATCCTACGGAGCAGTATGAGCAAGTTGTGTCTGTCTCAACTGTGTCGAGCGGAACTTCCTTGGCCATCGTGGTTCTCTCCTGGAGAGCGCCTGTCGGACAAACGCTGACGCACTGTCCGCAGGATACGCATCCGGACAGTTCCAGAGGTTTCTCAAGGTTCGGCTTAACAACAGTATCAAATCCTCTGTGAACGAGTCCCAGAGCGCCAATGCCCATAACTTCATCGCAGACTCTGACGCAAAGGCCGCACAGGATGCACTTGTTCGGATCTCTGACGATGAACGGATGCTCATCATCGTACTCGATGGTGTTCTTGTCGCCTGCAAATCTGGATGGCTCTACATCGTACTGGTGTGCCAGGTCGATCAGCTTGCACTCGAAGTAATCGTGGCATCCGCATTCCAAACATCTGTTGGCTTCCTGCTCTGCTTCTTCCGGAGTGTATCCTTCCGGAATAACTTCGGAGAAGTTGCCCTTTCTCTGCTCTGCGCTGAGCTGAGGCATCTCAGGTCTGCACATCTTCTCTCTGTCTTCGAATGTCTTCTCTGTAATATCGTCTCTCGTAACGAAGTAAGGTTTCTCGTATCTGACTGTCTCTCCGTCCAGATAAGCGTCGATGACATCACATGCCTTTTTCGCGTCTGCAATAGCTTCTACCGCGATGGAAATCTTATCATTTCCGCAGTCACCGCCGGCGAATACGCCAGGTACTGAAGTCATGAAGGTTTCCTTATCGTATGCGATTGCGCCCTTTCTGGTCTTATCGCAGTCGAAGATGCTTGCGTCGACTGCCTGACCGATAGCCAGGATGACATTGTCAAGAGCAATCGTCTCAGTCTTTCCTTCGATTGGAACCGGACGTCTTCTGCCGGATTCATCAGGCTCGCCGAGTTCCATGCACTGGAGTACGACTTCCTTGACGTGGCCGTTCTCATCCTTAACGATTTCGAGAGGGTTGGTCAGATTCTTGAAGATAACGCCTTCTTCCTCTGCCTCTTCGATTTCGACCATGTCAGCAGGCATCTCGTCCTTTGTTCTTCTATAGATGTTGTAAACTTCGTCCGCGCCGAGTCTGACGGCTGTTCTGCAGGCGTCCATAGCTGTGTTTCCGCCGCCTACGATAGCAACCTTCTTACCCAGCTCGATTGGCTCATTTCTGACGACTTTGCGCAGGAAGTCGATGCCGCCGATGACGCCGTCAGCGTCTTCTCCCGGACAGCCGGTTCCTGTTGAAATCCACGCGCCGATACCGAGAAGTACTGCGTCATACTCATCATAGATGGTCTGGAACGGAATATCGACGCCGACTTTCGTGTCGGTGATGATCTCTGCTCCCATCATTTCGATGGTTGCGATTTCATCGTCGAGCACTTCCTTCGGAAGTCTGTATTCCGGAATACCATAGCGGAGCATGCCGCCTGCCTTAGGCATGGATTCGAATATCGTAACAGCGTGTCCCATCTGTCTCAGGAAGTATGCAGCGGACAGACCCATCGGGCCGCCGCCGATGATGGCTACGCTCTTGCCTGTATCTTCGCCGATTTCAGGAATGAAACGGTCGATACCGTCCAGATCCTGATCGGCCGCGAATCTCTTCAGCCACTGGATGGAGATTGGCTCGTCGATGAGGCCGCGTCTGCATTCCTCTTCGCAAGGATGCGGACAAACTCTTCCCAGTGAAGCAGGAAGAGGAATCTTATCCTTGACCAGTTCCAGCGCAGCCTCGTATTCGCCGTTGGCGATGAGACCTACATAACCCTGACAGTCCGTCTGAGCAGGACAAGCCAGTACGCATGGAGGTCTGCAGTCTCCAGTGTGGTTTGACAGAAGCAGTTCCAGATTGGTCTTGCGTGATTCAATAACTCTCTCCGTATTGGTTCTTACGACCATGCCTGGTGCGATGACCGTTGCGCAGGCTTTGCAGAGCTTCGGATTGCCCTCTACCTCGCACATGCAGATGCCGCATGATCCGTAGATTCTGGTTCTTTCATCGTAGCAGAGAGTCGGAATGAATATATCATTTTCTCTGGCAACTTCCAGAATGGTCTGGCCCGGAACTCCGGTGACTTCTTTGCCGTTAATGTTCAGTCTGAATTTATCCATTGTCTTTACCTCCTCTCTTATTCCTTCACGATTGCGCCGAACTTACAGTGATCCATGCACTTGCCGCACTTGATGCACTTGTCATGATCGATAACGTGTACTTCCTTGACCTTACCGCTGATCGCATCAACAGGGCAGTTTCTCGCGCAGAGCGTACAGCCTTTGCATGCGTCGGTAATGTTGTAGGTGATAAGCGCCTTGCAGGATTTGGCGGTGCACTTGTGGTTGTAGATATGATCTTCATACTCGTTTCTGAAGTATCTTATCGTTGTCAGTACAGGGTTTGGAGCGGTCTGTCCGAGTCCGCACATGGAACCGTCCTTGATCTTGTTGGCCAGTTCTTCGAGCAGTTCGATGTCTCCGTCCTTGCCTTCGCCGTTGGTGATCCTCTCCAGAATCTCCAGCATCCTCTTGGTGCCTATTCTGCAGTAGTTGCACTTTCCGCAGGATTCGTCACGTGTGAAGTTGAGGAAGTATCTTGCCATGTCGACCATGCAGGTATCCTCGTCCATGACGATCATACCGCCTGATCCGACGATGGCTCCGGTCTTGGTGATATCTTCATATGTTACAGGAGTGTCTACGAGGCTTGCAGGAACGCATCCACCTGACGGACCACCCATCTGAACGGCCTTGAACTCTTTGTCGTTCTTGATGCCGCCGCCGATTCCGAAGATAACTTCCTTGATCGTCATACCCATAGGTACTTCAACCAGTCCGCCCTTCTTGATCTTTCCGGCCAGAGCAAATACCTTGGTTCCCGGTGACTTCTCTGTTCCGAAGTTCGCGAAGGCAGCGCCTCCGTTGTAGATGATCCATGGAACATTGGCGAATGTTTCTACGTTGTTGATGTTGGTCGGCTTCTGCCAGTAACCCTTCGCAGCAGGGAATGGCGGCTTGAGACGAGGCATGCCTCTCTCACCTTCCAGAGATGCGATCAGTGCTGTTTCCTCACCGCATACGAACGCGCCGGCGCCGGCTTTGATTCTGATATCGAAATCCCAACCGCTGCCGAAAATGTTCTTGCCGAGGAATCCCTTTTCTCTAGCCTGCTCCATTGCGATCTCAAGTCTCTTGATTGCCAGCGGATATTCCGCACGGCAGTAGATAATGCCTTCGCATGCTCCCATAGCGTATCCACCGATGATCATGCCTTCCAGCAGGGAATGAGGGTCGCCTTCCAGAACGGAACGGTCCATGAATGCGCCCGGGTCGCCTTCGTCGGCGTTGCAGACGATATACTTCTCATTGCCTGGGCTTGCCTTCGCAGCATTCCACTTGAACCAGGTCGGGAAGCCAGCGCCTCCTCTTCCTCTGAGGCCTGAGATCTTGATCTCTTCGATGACTTCTTCCGGTTTCATTTCCTTCAGAACCTTCTCGATGGCTTTGTATCCGTCGACAGCGATGTAGTCGTCGATGTTCTCCGGATTGATCACGCCGCAGTTTCTCAGAACAACTCTCTGCTGCTTGATGATAAACTGCTTGTCTTCTTCGGAAATCGCATCCTCAGCAACCGGCTTGCCGCCTGCCAGATGTTCTTCTACTATTTTTTCTACTTTTTCCGGCTGTACCTTGACGTATCTCGTCAGTTCGTCATTGTCGTCATATACGTCGACGATTGGCTCGAGATAGCAAGTGCCGACACATCCTGTTACAGATACAGGAATATCGAGACCCTTCGCTGCGATCTGCTTTTCCAGTTCCGCAGCAGTCTTTTTGGCACCGGTGGCGACACCACAGCTGCCCTGTCCTACTACAACTCTCATGCTGTCACCTCCTATGCTCTCGCACGGATCTCATCCAGGACTTCCTTAACTCTGTCCTTCGTAAGATTTCCGTACGTTTCATCACCTTCTGCGCTCTTGACCATCATAACAGGCGCCAGTGAGCAGCATCCCAGACACGCAACGTTGTTGAGTGTGAAGATACCGTCTTCTGTCGTTTCGCCGTCCTGAATCTCAAGGTGTTCACAGATCGCTTCCTCGATCATATCCGCGCCGTTGACGTGGCAGGCGGTGCCCTTGCAGAGCATGATCAGATATTTGCCGATAGGCTGAAGTCTGAACTGTGCGTAGAAAGTGGCTACGCCATAGATCTTGGCCGGTTTGATACCTGTGCATTCAGAGATGTAGTTGATCGCGTCCAGGGAAAGATACCCGTAGATCTCCTGCGTCTTCTGAAGGATGGTAATCAGACTGCCCGGCACTTTAGCATACTGTTCAAGAGTCGGAGCCAGTTCCGTGAACTGAGCCGCTCTTTCACTCGCGCAGCCGCAGCTGCAAGCTTTTTCGCTCATGTTAGTTATCCTCCTGTTTGTCCACCTAATTCATGTCTTGAATCAGACATATTATTGATTTTATTGTAACGCATTGTTGTCTTGTATACAATATCCAAGACAACTAAAACAATGTCTTTTTCTATGAACATCTATTCCAATGTACATTAAAAAAGACTTTCTGCATGCTGACATTGTATCAACAAAAAAACAGAAAGTCCACGCATATACAACATGTATACAATATATGTGGGGTGTTCTTCCCTCAGTCCGCCCTCTTTGATGCAAGATAGAGGATCGCTTCCCTGTATCCTTCAAAACCTTTGCCTTTGATGACGCGCTCCGCCGCAAGGGAAACATAGGACATCTTCCGGAAATCTTCTCGGCTGTCCACGTCGGAAAGATGCACCTCCACCGCAGGAATTCCAACTGCCTTCAGGGCATCCAGAATCGCAATACTCGTGTGCGTATAGGCGGCAGGATTGATGACGATGCCGTCTGTATCACCATAGGCCTGCTGGATCCTGTCGATGATATCCCCTTCGTGGTTGGACTGGTAGATCTGCCCTTCCACGCCGGCTTCCAGAAAGGCCGCCTCGATGAATTCTGTCAGTTCCTGATATGTTTTTGCGCCGTATACATCCGGCTCTCTGATGCCGAGCATATTGATGTTCGGTCCGTTGATAACAAGTATCTTCATAAGATTCCCTCCGAATCGGGATTCGCGGCGACTTTGAGGTCGCACCAGCTTTCGTATCTGCCCTTCCGCCGCTCAAACAGAGCCGCGACGCCTTCCTTTTGTGATACGGGCCGGCCGTTCACTTCCAGCTTATCCAGATCCCATTCCAGATAGACGACAAGACTGTTCTCAAGCAAAGGCACCAGATTCTCTTCTCTCTCAACGCAGCCGCCTCCCGTTGCGAATACGATGCCCGGAGTGATACCGTCCGGCTGCGGACTGCGGCGCATGACCTGTCTTATGACCTCGGTCTCAATGCTGCGGAACTGATCGATACCCTCTGCACGAATGATGTCCTCCGGACTGCGTCCGTAGATTTCCTGAATCATCTCGTCACAGTCAATGAAATCTTTTCCCGTAAGCTCTGCCACTCTTCTGCCGACGGTCGTCTTGCCGCATCCTGGCATTCCGATGAGCACGATGTTCTCGATATCCCACTGCAGACTGCCTTTGACACGCTGCGTTACCGCTTCTGCATCCAGCTTCTCATCCATGAACTGTTCATAGGCTTTCACAGCCTGGGCCGCCAGCATGTGGAGTCCGCTGAAGGCAGGTATGCCCGCGCTGCGTGCGTCCAGCATGAGTTTTGTTCTGAGCGGATTGTATATGAGGTCATAGACCGCTCTGCAAGACATAAATGGTCTGATGTCAATCACCGCTTCCCCGGCCTTCGGATACATTCCAACCGGCGTTGTGTTCACGACGATCTGGGCGTCGTAATGCCTGTCCAGATTCTCATAGTTGTCAGCGCCGTTTCTCGAGATGACGACGACCGGATCTGCGCCCAGATCTTCCAGCACTCTCACCACAGTGCCCGAGACGCCGCCGCTGCCGAGAACGATCGCCTTCGCGCCTTTCACCTCTACGCCCGATGTCAGCACGGTGCTGCGGAATCCGTAGTAGTCTGTGTTGTCTCCGAAGTACGTTCCGTCAGCGCGCTTTATGATTGTGTTCACGCTGCCGCAGGCCTTTGCGCGTTCTGACAGTTCGCTGCAGTAGCGCATGACCTCTTTCTTGTACGGCATGGTGACCGTAATTCCCTTGAAATTTCCGTCCCTGAAAAATGCGTCCAGTTCTTCCGGTTCCCGCTCAAAAACGCCGAAATCGTAATCTCCGATGAGCCTGTGGATCTGCGGAGAATAGGTGTGCCCCAGTTTTCTCCCCAGAAGACCATACGCCGGTCCGCCGGCCCCTGCTGACTTGTGATGTTCCTGATAGCGTCTGCTCTGGGCCATGATTCCCTTGAAAATCTCTGCTATATATGCGTCCGTCTGGTCGCTGCACAGACGCGCGATGGCTGTAAGTTTCTCCTGTTCCCGCGAAGAGTCCAAAACTGGCAATCCCTCGCGCTCCTTGTACATCGCAACGTCCTGCACGATGGCAAACCGCTCATCCAAAAGCTTCACAATCGCTTCGTCAACACGGTCGATCCGAGTCCTGTGATCTTTCAGACCCACCGGCGACCGCACTTCCAGAAGCATGTCGCAGACGGCAATGGCAGCTGCCGCTTCGACACAAGGAACCGCGCGCGGCACGATGCAAGGGTCGTGTCTGCCGCCGACCGTAATCTTCGCAGGCTCCATCCGTTCCAGATCGACGCTGTCCTGCTCCGTCCCGATGGACGGCGTCGGCTTCATGGCGACCCGGAACACGACCGGCATTCCTGTAGACAGTCCTCCCAGAATACCGCCGTGATGGTTTGTTGTCGTAACGATTTTGCCGTCTTTTATCGCATAAGGATCGTTGTTCTCTGACCCTTTCATCCTGCTCGCCGCAAACCCCGCTCCGAATTCGATTCCCTTCACGGCGGGAACCGCGAAGACCGCCTGGCAGATTCTGCTCTCCACACTGCCGAAGACTGGCTCTCCGACGCCGGCGGATAATCCCGTAATCATGCATTCCACCGCGCCGCCGATGGAATCTCCAACTTCTCTCACTCCGGCGATGAGTTTCTTCATCCACTGTCCCTTCTCCTCGTCGATGACCGGAAACGCTTCCTGCACGGCTGCGTCTTCGGTTATTGCAGCGTCATATACGTCACCGATGGAACTGATGTGGGCCTTCACCTCGATACCGCGATCCGACAGCCACTGCATGCAAAGGCCACCGGCGATGCAGAGCGGCGCCGTCATT
Organism: Clostridiales bacterium; assembly: GCA_015058145.1. Classification (GTDB taxonomy): domain Bacteria; phylum Bacillota; class Clostridia; order Peptostreptococcales; family Anaerovoracaceae; genus Lentihominibacter. Next base: position 17,869 of record SVCX01000016.1, read on the forward strand.
CTGGCGCTGAAAGCCCCGCCGCCCGGTTCAATCTGTCCGTATTTCACCCAGGCGGGATAATCCGCATGGCCTGGTCTCGGTATGTTTGTGATTTCCCTGTAATCTTCCGAACGGGCGTCCCTATTGTCTATAACTGCTTCGATGACGCCTCCGTCCGTGATGTAGATGTGAGCGCCGCTGCTTTCCGATGATGTCTTTTTCTCCACGCCGGACAGAAAACGCGGTACGTCCGCTTCCTTTCTCTGGGTGGACCATTCATTTCTTCCCGGCGCGCGGCGGTCGAGGAACGCCTGAAGCTTTTGCATATCAAAAGAAAGCCCCGCGGGCACGCCGCTCATCCGTACTCCGACGCACGGCCCGTGGGACGTTCCGTATAGTTCAATCTTAAGTTTTTCTCCGAAAACTGGTGTCATCCGATAACGACCTCTCTGATCTTCCTGATCTTGCGCGCAACGGAATCAAACTGATCCGGCGTCAGCGCCTGAGCCGAGTCGCACAAGGCGTTCGCAGGGTCGTTGTGAACCTCGATCATGATGCCGTCAACTCCCGTCGCCGCTGCGGCAAGAGCCATAGGTTCCACGAGAGACGCCCTTCCCGCCGCATGGCTCGGGTCCACGACAACCGGAAGATCCGTCATTTCTCTCAGTGCAGCAGCCGATGAGAGATCGAGCGTAAATCTAGTGCTGGTTTCAAAGGTCCGGATGCCCCTCTCGCACAGGATGACCTTGTCATTTCCTTCTCCGGTAATATATTCGGCGCTCAGAAGGAGTTCCCTGAGGGTGTTGGACATTCCCCTCTTCAGAAGGATGAACTTGTCAGTCCTTCCAAGAGCCTTGAGCAGTTCGAAGTTCTGCATGTTCCTGGCGCCGACCTGGATGATATCCACATCATCAAACTGCGGCAGATGATCTGCGCTGACGATCTCGGTTACGACGGGCATGCCGACGGTTTTTCTGGCCTGCAGCAGAAGCCGGATGCCTTCTTCCCCCATTCCCTGGTAATCATGGGGAGACGTTCTGCCTTTGTACGCGCCACCGCGCAGGATGCCTGCGCCGGACTCTTTGACGCGCTCCGCGATTTCCCGAATCTGCGCCTCTGATTCCACAGTGCATGGTCCCGCAATCAGAACGAAGTTCCCTCCGCCGATTTTAACGCCGTTTATATCAAACACTCTACTCATTGATTGTCTCCTTCTTCGTCTTTCCCGGTATGCCGACTTCCATGATCAGGATGCTTATCAGCATCATGACCATTCCGATATAACTGCGCGGCAGCAGCCTCTCTCCCGCGAAGAGAAACGCTACGATCGCCGCGAAAACTGGTTCCAGCGTAAATATGACGCCGACGTGTGTCGCAGTGGTGTACTGCTGTCCGATCACCTGCGCGATGTATGCGATGCCCGTGCAGAACACGGTCAGGAAAATCAGCGAAATCCAGCAGCCGCCTGTCTGCGGCAACGCCATATCTTCGAAGATCAACGCCAGTATGAGCATCCATACGCCTGTGAATCCCAACTGGTAGATACCCAGCTGAAAGGCATCTACGTCCTCGTGCCGCACGCCGGTCTCATTGATCAGCAGATCCACCGAATAGAACAGACCGCACATAAGGCACAGCAGATCACCCGCCGCCACGCGCATATGGGAATCCAACGTGAGCAGCGCCATGCCTGCAGTGCACAGCAGTACGACAAACACGATCTTCTTCTCCGGCAGGATTCTCTTAAGAAAAAACGTGAGAATCGGCGTGAAAATCACAGCGGTGCCGCACAGGAATCCCGCATTGGACTGGGACGTGTACTTGACGCCGTAGGTCGCTCCAATATAGACGACCACCAGTGCCAGCGAGACGTAAAAAGCGTACTTCAGCGTCGTCCGTTTCACATGTATCGCCTTTTTCGCCGTCAGAAGCCACGCTACCACGAAAGCGCCGAGAAATCGGTAAGCGTTGAGCGTCAGCGGGTCGATTTCCTCCAGGCACAGATCCATCATGAAATAGGAGACGCCCCAACCCAGCGTCACCAGCATGAGCATCATGTCCGCTTTCAGTTGTGTCCTTCTGTTCTCCATCACAGGCTACCGATGAAATATTCCAGCGCCAGTCTTCCGGGCATCAGACCGGATTTGATGTTCTTTTCTACTTTATAGCTATTGGCGAGTGCATTCCGCAGGTTCGCTGTTCCCATACGGCTGCCGCTCTCGAGTGCTTTCTTCGTCCTGTATTCTGCGATTCGCTTGCCTCTTCCCAGATAACCGCTCTGCAGTGTCTTTTGTATCTCGGGCAGTCTCATCCCGTCATCCTTCATCTCGCAAGCGGTCAGCATAATTTCCAGCTGTTCGGTAATTCGGGCGAGAATACTCATCTCAGACGTTCCGTCCTGCAGCAGGTAATGCAAAAGCCGCAAGGCTTCATCCTTCCTGTTCAGGGCCAGCGCGTCAATCATGCGGAAGATGTTCTTCTCAGGGTTTGTTCCGACTACGGCCGTAATATCCGCCGTCGTGATTTCCGGCGCGTCGCCGCAGTAGGCGATGATCTTGCGCAGATCGTTATCCAGTTCATAGAGGCCGTAATCGTTGTCTTTGTTTTCGTAACCCGTATCCTGAATCACCGCAGATACGATTCCGGGGCTGTAGCTTTTGCCGGAAGCGCGGAAGCGCTTGTCGATGAAGCCGCTGAGCTGTCTTCGGTTCAGAGGCCCGAAGTCGTAGACGCGCCCAATGCCTTTGCGCCCCTGCTTGGCGATCGTTTTATAGATTTCCGAATCTTTGAACGCCCGCTCGGCTTTGTAATCCGACGGGTCCACGGCGGTAATCAGAAGCAGCGTCGTGGCCGGGTCGATTTTACCCATCTGTTCCGCCAGCGCCTTCTTTTCAGCGGGACTCCTCTCGATGGTCTTCGGTGTCCTGCCTCTGTCATCAAAAAATTCCGGCAGATAGACGACTTTTCTCTCCGACATGAACGGCACGGTCTCCAGATTACCGATGATATCGGCCGTCGTCGCCTTGTCCCGTTCGATGACCGCCAGATCCAGCATGGTGCACGCTTCGTTGACGAATTTGTCGATCAGGCGCCCGGCGTAGAAGTCCACCAGGTACTCCTCACTGCCGCAGAGCATGACAACAGCGGGGATATCTCCTGATTTCATATCCTCCGTCAGCTGTTCATATGCATGCATTTCGACCTTGTAAGCCATAATAACCCCCGCAGCGTGATTATAACATGAAAGACATGAATACTCACTTACTATTTGCAGGGATCGATCATCTTCCTGACTTCTTTGACCTCTCCTTTCTTTATCGCAAAGCCTACCGCTCCCATCAGATCGTTGCGGAAGACAAATGCGCCCGAATCCGCAAGACGCTCCAGAGTTTCCGGAGCAGGATGTCCATACATATTGTTCACCCCTACCTGAATCACGGCAATCGCAGGGCGTACTGCGGAAAGAAACCCCTCGCTTGTGCTGGTTTTACTGCCGTGATGTCCTACTTTGAGGATATGTGATTGTAATTTCAAAGCTGTCTGATAGTCTCGAAGCATCTCCTTTTCTCCTTCCTCTCCCATATCCCCTGTAATCAGGACGCCTGTCCGACCATTGCGGCCTGCAAAAGTGACTTTAAACACTAGACTCATAAGGTTTTCATCGGTCTCCTGCTCCATCATCTGCCTGTATTCCGCATCTGTTTTGTGCTTTGGATGCAGAATTTCTACATTTACGAAATCATTATTACGTAAATCACCCTCTAGGGAAACAATGTCCCCCGCTTTCAGATAGCAAACCGCCTCTCTTGGCAATCCGGTATCCTCCACAACCTGTTCCTCCTTCAGTTTGTTGGCTTCATAGACGTAGATTCTGTCCACCATCCCAAGCTGTGACAACTCGCAGATACCTTTGTAGTGATCTGTATGAAGATGTGTGACAAAGGCCCCATCAATATGAGAGATTCCGTTTTTCAGCAGATACTCCCTTAAAACGCTCTTTCCCACGTTATAATCGGCGCTTCCGCCGCCGTCGAACAGGTAATAGCCCCGCTCTGTGCGGATGCATACGCAATCTCCCTGCCCGACATCTACGAAAGTGATATTGCAATCCTCGAACCCATCCGATGCAAAAGCCGCAAATCCTGCGCTCAGCAAAGTTATCAGAATCAGCATTCTAAGAATATATCGCCCTCTTCGGACCGCTCTGATCAGGCAAAGCCTTCCTTCTTCCGTTGCAAACAGCAGCAGTCCCAGATAGTAAACAGCCAGCAGCCAAAGGGGCGGGCTCTGCAGCTGAAATGTGGTAAACCCATCGATCTGTGTTGTTTCGTTCAGTTTTCTCAGACCTCCGCATAATGATTCCAGCAACCCTGCTGCCGGCGCGAGGAGACGGAATGGGCTCAGTGCCAGGCACACCAGGGACAAAGGCACAATCAGGCCCGCTAGAGCAACCACCGGCACGTTGACGATCACCGCCAAAAGCGGGATATAGTTGAAATGGAACAACATAAAGGGCCCCAACCCGATTTGAACCGCTGCGCTGGCCGCAAACAGACCACTATAAAACCGATTCAGATACGGGAGAACCATCGTGAGAGTCAGAACTGCGAGAAAGGACATCTGAAACCCCACATTGAAGATCATAAACGGATTTCGCACCATAACAATGAAGAAAACGAGGAACGCTGCGTTTGCCAGGTCGTAATGTTTGTTTCGGATGCTTGCGGCGATGTGCAGAAGCACCATGACAACTGCTCTTGTGACCGAAGGAGAAAAGCCTGCTGCTGTCGCGTAGAGCAGGAAGAAGGTCGTATTGAACAACAGAAAGGCCTTCCCTCTTCGCCATCGCCATAGTTTCAGGATGAATCCGTATATGATGCCTATGTGCAGGCCGCTGACCGCCAGGATGTGCGCGGTTCCGTTCTTTCGGAACGCCTCCAGCATCTCCTCATCCAGACTCCCCTTGTCACCGAACAGAAGCGCCCTGATCAGCGCTGCCGTAGGATGATCTGTCTCCGCAGCGAGTCGCTCCAGAAAACTCTCCCGAAACAGAAACACCCGATATCTGATGCTTGACAGAGGCGCCTGGGCAAAAGGCCTGACTGGATAAATGGTAATCCTGCTGCAGGTCATGGTCTTCACAACGCCCTGCGACCGCAGGTGCAGAGCATAGTCGAAACAACCCGGATTGCGTTTCCCGGGAGGATCTTTCATCCGTCCGTAGATTTCCGCCATGCATCCTTCCGCCGGCTGCCCTTTGATAAAACCGTTTTTGTAGCTTTTGCATAAGACTCTGCCCTGTTCGGTCCTCACTGTCATCTGCAGATAAGGTTCGTCGGACTGCGTCTTTCTCTTCTCACAGTCGGTGATTTCGCCGTAGACGGGGCTCTCCATAAGTTCCATAGACTCCTTCGTAAACACGTAATCAGAATGCCAGAAGGATAACAGGCTGAAGGTATAAGATACCAGCAGAAGCGCGATGATCCGCCGCTTTCTCTCCTGCTTCGAAAATGCTAACGCCGGCCCTGCGCACAGAGATACTGCAGCTGCGGCCCAAATAATTCCGACATAATATGAAACAATGACTGCCGCTGCGCACCCGCAAGCGGCAAAAAGCATAGGTCTTCTCACCATATCCCCAATTCCCCCCATATGAAATTATCACAAGTATATGGTAATTTCAAGTATTATTCCCTTTTATTACCATCATCTTTTTTCACGCTTTTTTCACATTAAACACCCTTCCTATGATATAATTCTTGTGTATGTTTTTTCAGCATCAAGGGGGATAGAATTTTGTCTGACAAATATAATGAATCAACTGAAGATTTCTTCGCGAAATTCGATGAAATAACCGAAAAAGAATCTAAAAAGATTTCCGAAACTGATACTTACAGTGCTGATGCGGCTGATACCGAATACTCATACGGTTCCGCCTCCACTTACCGTTCTGATAAAAAATCTGACGGCAGTGATAATAAGGCGCCGAAGAAAGCCAGCAAAAGCGGGAAAAAGGCCAAGCCAAAAAAGAAAAAGACAAAAGCCGGAAGTACCACGGCCAAAGCAAAGAAAGAGCTTTCCAGCGCCAAGGCCAAAGCTATAGCTGCTTCCTCTAAATTCGGCGGCAGCGCATCCGGCAAGACGAATCGCAAGCCAATTAAAAAAGAAGGCGCAGGCATGGGAATTCTCAAGACTGCCGTTGCAGTTGTTCTCGCGCTTGTGTTTGCAGTCGGTATTTATGTCGGCTTTATCTTCCTCAAGGCGCCAGCCATCAATACAGATGATATCTACTCCCAAATCAGTCAGCGTTCCATCATGTACGATACGGACGGCAACGAGATAGACAGCCTCTACTTCTCCAACGGAAACCGTACCGTCATCAAATACAAAGACATCCCGGAGAACATGGTCAATGCGGTTATCGCCATCGAGGACCACAAGTTCTGGACTCATCACGGATTCAACTTCATCCGTATGATCGGAGCCGTTAAGGAGAGCGTCTTCGGCGGCGGTGAAGTCAGCGGAACATCCACAGTCACGCAGCAGTTGGCCAGAAACGTCTATCTGGCGGAGATCAAGAGCCAGCGTTCTCTGTCGCGTAAACTCACAGAGATGTATTGCACCATTGTGCTCGAAAAGGATCTGTCCAAGGAACAGATCATGGAGGCGTACCTGAACACCATCTACCTTGGATTCAACTCCTACGGCGTGGAAGCTGCGGCGGAATCCTACTTCTCGGAGAAAGCCAGCGACCTGACTTTGGAACAGTGCGCCGCTTTGGCTGCCCTTCCGCAGTCACCTGACGTGTACGCTCTCGTATACTCGGATTACTATAACACCCAGACGTCACTGCCGAAGATCAAGAAGACTTCAGCTGTCACCTATCTCTACAATGGAGATATGACCAAAGACAGAAGAGAATATATCCTCAACAACATGTGCTCCAGCGGTAACATCACAGAACAGCAGCGTGATGAAGCCCTTGCGAAGGATATCAAGGATGAAATCAAAATTGGAACCACGGCCGATGCAAGCAGAGTTTCCTATTTCACTGACTATGCTCTGGAAAGGCTGATTGACGACATCATGGAGGAATACGGCATCTCTGAAAATGACGCCGAGAATATGGTCTATACGAAGGGCCTTCAGATCTACACCTCCATGGATTCCAAGATTCAGAACATCATGGAAGAAGAATTCGAAGATGACGATAACTTCACTTCGATTTCCTACACAAGAACAAACGCTGACAATAACCTGATCAGCGAAGACGGCGTAGTTCTCGCCTACGATTACTCCAATTACATCAATGACGGCAAGTTCACCTTAACGTCTGACGAATACAACAGGAATAGTGATGGAAGTCTAAAACTGCTGAAGAATAAGCGGCTTAACTTCTATAAGACCTCTACCTCCATAGGGGACGATATCAGTGTGGAATTCAAGAGTTTGTTCAAGAAGGAAGACGACGGCAAGTTCTACTTTATTGAGAGCGGCGCCCTCTCCATTCCTGCTGAGTACAAATCCTTTGATGATGATGGTAACTGCATCATTTCCGCACAGTTCTTCAATGATTATCCGAACTTCTTCCAGAAGAGCGACGGAGGACTCAGCGTATCGGATGATAACTTCACCCTGAAGCAGAAGATTCGCCAGCCGCAGGCAGCCGCTGTCATCATTGAGAACAAGACCGGCGAAGTCAAAGGCATGATGGGTGGCCGCGGAGCCACCGGCAAGCAGCTCTACAACAGAGCTGTCAATCCGCGTCAGCCTGGTTCATCCATTAAGCCGATCGCGGTTTACGGACCTGCCCTTCAGATGAGTTATGAGTATCACGAGGATAACAAGAAGCTCAGCCTCGACACCAGCGATGGCTCCGATTGGGGCAAGTACGTCACGGCAGGCAGCGTCATCAACGACTCCCTGACCAAGGATGGAAACGGCAGAGTATGGCCTAAGAATGACGACCATGGCTACCACGGTCCTACAACGGTCAGAGAGGCTCTTCAGCAGTCGCTGAACGTCTGCTCCTACAAGATATTCCAGCAGATCGACCGCAATGTCGGCGCCGAGTACTGTCTCGACATGCTCAAGAAGAACGGTATCACGACGCTGGACGACACGACCGACTGTAACCCTGCAGCTATCTCACTGGGTGGTTTGTCTTATGGTCTCACGCCGCTGGAGGAAGCTGCCGCTTACGAGACGTTCGTCAACGGCGGCGTCTACAAGACGCCAATCTTCTACACGAAGGTTCTCGACTCAAACAACAACGTTCTGTTCGAGAAGCGCGCCGAGGAAACGCAGGTCTATGATCCTGGCGTTGCCTGGATCATGACGGATGTGCTCAACACAGTTGTCACCAAGGGTATCGGCCGCAGCGCTTACATCAGTTCACAGCCTGCCGGCGGCAAGACCGGAACGACCAGTAACATGTATGATATCTGGTTCTCCGGCTTTACCCCATATTACTCTATGTCACTGTGGATGGGTAACGACATCAACATGTCCGTTTCCAACTACTCCTACAAGGCAGCTGGATTCTGGGCGGCAATCATGGGCCGTGTCTGTGAGGATCTCCCGCGTGCAACCTTCTCCGAAAAACCGGCAAACGTAGAACAGGTCGGAGGAGAATACTACACGAAGGGAACTTACTCTAAGGTAGCGAAGAGGAAGTCCAAGTCGAAGACAAAAAAAGAGACATCCGAAACAACAGAATCGTCTACGACCGTAACTCTTCCTCCGGCAACCACGGCTGCACCTGCCACTACTACAGCTCCGACAACCACTACCGCAGCCCCTACCACTACCGAAAGCAGCGGCGGAGGCAGTGAAGGCGGCGAAGGCAGCGGCGAAGGCAGCGGCGAAGGCAGCGGCGATGGTTCATCAAATTAATACAAATTAGCAACTAGTATTTGATATAACGCTTACTCCTATGATCATATTAGCTTCCGCCTCTCCGAGGCGCATAGAAATGTTACAGAATGCCGGCTATGACCCAGTGGTCAGGCCGGCATCAATCATAGAAAACCTTCCCTTCGACATGAAACCGGAAACAGCGACCATGTACCTGGCCATGAAGAAGGCTTTTGCTGTTGCGGATGAAATCGTTCCTGTATCGGAGGACGGCGTGACCGTTCACGACCCGGTGCGTTTTTCGGTAAACCGCGACTGGCCCCCTGCCGGCGAAGATATCATCATCATCGGCGCAGATACGGTCGTTGTGCACGACGGGCACATAATCAGTAAGCCGAAGGACGAAAACGACGCATATCGCATTCTGAGCGCTCTCAGAGGCACTTCCCATCATGTAGTCACTGGTTGCTGCGTCTGCACCATCTCCTACTACGGTCAGATGAAACTGCAGAACGCAGGTCAGTATGAGCTCACCGACGGCGTCAGAAGTGCCCGCTGTTTCTTTGAAGACACTGAGGTCTTCTTCAAATCCTATTCCAATGAAGAACTCAGAGCCTATGTAAGTACGAAAGAGCCTTATGATAAGGCCGGCGGATACGCCATCCAGGGCTCGTTCGGGAAATACATCGACCGCATTGAAGGCGATTTCGACAATGTCGTCGGCCTTCCGCTCACACATCTCAAACAGTACATCGACTGAGGAATACTCAGATAACACTTATTTATAATTACTAGCTGGAGGACGAGAATGAAATTCGGAATACTCAAAGACATCAAAAACGGCGAATACCGCGTGATTGCCACGCCTACAGAAGTCGGCATACTCATCGCCGACGGGAACGAAGTGCTGATCTGCAGCGGCGCAGGCTTCAAAGCAGGTTTTGACGACGCCGATTATGCCAAAGCCGGAGCTGTCGTTGTGGACGACAATGAAACCATTTGGCGGGAATGCGACTTTGTCGCAAAGGTCAAAGAAATCGAACCGAGCGAATATGAAATGCTGCGGGAGGGACAGATTATCTACACCTGTATCCACCCTGCCGCTCACAAAGAGGAAGTCGACGTGCTTCTGGATAAAAAGGTCATCGCGTTCACGGCGGAGGATTCCCACCGATTCGGTTCTCCTAACTGCGAGGCAGCCGGTAAGGCTGGCGCGTTCATGGGACTTTGGTCCATGATGAGCATCAACGGCGGCAGCGGCAAATTCGCTTCCGGACTGGCAGGCGCTCCTGGCGTCAGAGCTGTCGTATGCGGATGCGGTATCGTAGGCAGAGCGGCCATTGAAGTCCTTGTGAACATGGGCTGTCAGGTAACCGTCGCAGATGTCAACGTCGGCGTGCTCCGCGATATCAGCAGCAAATACAACGGTAAGATCTCAACCATGATTTCAAACCGTATCAACATGCAGAACATTCTTCCTTCCACTGACATGGTGGTAAACTGTGTACGCTGGCCGAAGGATGCAACGGAATACATGATTGACCGGGCCATGGTGGCTTCTATGAAGCGCGGTTCTGTCATCGTCGACATCAGCAATGATTACGGTTGCATTGAGACCTTCCATGAGACGACACATGAGAATCCGACGTACATCGAAGAAGGCGTTGTCCATTACTGCGTGAGCAACATTCCTGGCGCGATTGCTGGATCAACGTCGGTCTCCTACGCGGCCTCTGTTCTTCCGCACTTCAGAAACATCATCAATAACGGTGTTGCAGGAGCATGTGTGAAAGACGGATTCCTCAGAAGAAGCCTGACCGTATACCGCGGTTATCTCACCCATGAGGAGACCAGCGGCATTCAGAACCGTCCGTGGATCCCTCCGGAAAAGATTCTCGGCATTGAAGATCAGAAGCTCGATCCGGCGCCTAAGACTACTCTTACGCGTTCGGACAACTTCTACGAGAAAGTCGATATCTAGTTTCGCCCCCTTTTGAAACCACATAATTGATAAACGCATAACAAAAGGATGCTGCACATCGCAGCATCCTTTATATTTTATTGAACTTTCAACTGAGTCTATTTGGTTTAATTGATTTGTTGACAGTTAATTATTTTGTTGAAGCATCATACAGAGCTTCTGCGTTGTCCCACTCAGCAATGATTTCAGGAACTACCTTGTACAGGTCGCCTACGATACCGTAGTCAGCAACGTCGAAGATAGGAGCATCTGAATCCTTGTTGATTGCAACGATGCACTCTGAAGTCTGCATTCCTGCCAGATGCTGGATAGCGCCGGAGATACCGCAAGCGAAGTAGATCTTAGGCTTAACTGTTGTACCAGTCTGTCCAACCTGGTGTGAGTGATCGATCCAGCCAGCATCTACTGCTGCACGGGATGAACCTACAACTCCGCCAACCTTGTCAGCGAACTTCTTGATGAGCTCGAATCCTGATGGATCGCCGAGTCCTCTTCCGCCTGAGCAGATGATGTCAGCGTCAGTCAGGGATA
>SVCX01000070.1 GCA_015058145.1 Clostridiales bacterium
ATATTAAGTAAGAAGGGAGGATCTGAAAATGGCAAAGACACAGTACTACGGAACAGGTAGAAGAAAATCATCAGTAGCCAGAGTAAGACTCGTCCCTGGCACCGGTAACATCACCGTAAACAAGAAGCCGCTCGACGAATATCTGGCACTGGATATCGTTAAGAGAGAGGTTAAGAGACCGTTTGAAATCGCAGGATGCGAAGGCAAGTTTGACGTTATCGCCACAGTAGAAGGCGGCGGTTACACCGGACAGGCAGGCGCTCTGAGACACGGCATCTCAAGAGCTCTCTGCGAAGCCGACAGAGAAGCGTACAGACCGGCTCTGAAGGAAGCAGGCTTCCTGACAAGAGACTCCCGTATGAAGGAAAGAAAGAAGTACGGACTCAAGAAAGCTCGTAGAGCAAGCCAGTTCTCCAAGCGTTAATCGGCTTAACGAGAATGAAAACAAAAGGATCCGACAGGGTCCTTTTTGTTTTCGCCTGATGGATTTATGTTATAATGGCGACATGAGATTATTAAGAGGAATATTGGGGTTTCTGCTGGCACTCATTCTCCTGGCCAGCGCGGGACTGGCGCTCGGTTCCTACGCGGTGGCCGAGACCGTTTCCGAGGATGCGGTGGAGAAGGCCATCACGGAAACAGACGCGGTCGGGAAACTGACCGACAACATCATAGAACACAACACAGTCAATCTGGGCGGCGTGTACGGAGATACGATGCAGGCCATCCTGAAGTCCAACGCGATGACAGAATTCTTCACCGCGTATACGACCCGGTGTCTGCAGAGTCAGATCTATGGCGAGGGGATGGAAGAAATCGGCGCGGACGATCTGAACGCCGCATTCAGCAAGGGAACGGATGAGTGCATCGAGAATGGGTCTATTTCCATGGATCGGGGTGAACGCGCCCTCTTCGACGAGGCGCTTAACACTGCCATGCCGAACCTGACCAAAGGCATCAACTTTGTTCTAAGTCAGATGAACCTGACGTCCTTTGTCGATGAAGATACGGCCAGTCAGATTGAGCTCGCCCGGACGGCAACTTCTACGGAAGTCAGATACGGAGCGACAGGCATTGCTATTCTCGCATGCGTCCTGCTCTTCGCACTGTACTGGCGCAGCAAGTTTGGTATGCTGCTCAGCGGCATCATGATTCTTGTCGTCGCGGCATTCTTCTTCGTTCTTTCGATGATGATTGACCAGACGGTCGAATCCAGTGGCACTGGCCTCGTCCTCTCCAGACAGATGCTGTACATCATGGTATCCTATGGAGCCCAGCAGGCTGTGCGCGTCGGTACTATCGTCGGCGGCGCCATGATTGTGGGATGTCCGATTTTCAAACTGGTTTTCAGAAGCAGATAGGAGGAAAGCAATATGAGTTTCGCGGAATTTGAAAGAGAAGTAGCTCTGCAGGGCAAGGTCATGGCAATCAGCCGTGTCTATCTTAAAGATGAAACGCCGACGCACACCTTCGGCTGCTTTTTCAGGCTCTTCGATAGAATCCTCGGCGGCGAGACAATCGTCACGGGTCTTGGCTTTTGCGGCTGCAAAGGCTTCGAAAGCAACAGCGGATTGAAGGATGAGCTGCCGTGCATTCCGGGCGGCTTCGGCAAATTCCTGACCACCGGGTCCAAAGCCCAGTGGACGCCTGACGGCGAACGGTTCAAATGCGATGAAGCAACGGCATATGGTCTGTACGAAGGTCTGCCGAAGAATGTCATGGAGGACGGCAAAGGCGGGCGTTACGACGGGCTGAAGTTTGAACCATACAGAGAAGGGCTCGACTGCGACGTGGTGGTATGCCTTTGCAATCCGGATCAGCTGTCGGCGGTCATCGTGCTGCACGGGTACGATAAGCCGGAGTACGATCGAGTGATTGCGACGACATCGGCTGGCTGTGCGTCACTGGTGCGCATCCCGCTGGATGAAAAGCGCAGAGAAAAACCACGTGCTGTCATCACAGGAAGCGATCTGGCGCAGAGAAAATTCAGACCTGAAAATGAGATTGCCATCGCGATTCCAAGCGAAGATTTCGAATATATGATGAGCGTGACGGACGAGTGCTTCTTCCACGCTCCGGTTTGGAAGCCGGTCAGAAACAGACTGCGTAAAGAAGAGCGTCTGCAGGACGCCTGCTTCACAGCCCTTGGAACAGTGGAATAAAAAGACTATAATGCAAAGGCATTGAGAATATTAAACAACAAGAGGTGGATTGACATGTTTGAAAACTTAAAGAAATTTAGTCCTGATGGAAACGGCGGAGAGCCGACACCGGAAAACTGCACGCATGACTGCGGCAGTTGTCCGAGCGGCGGTTCCTGCGGCAGCTTCGACCCGGCGTCGCTGATTGAGAAGACCAACGACTTCAGCCACATCGGCAAGGTTATCGCGGTCGTCAGCGGCAAGGGAGGCGTCGGCAAGACACTGGTGACTTCCATGATGGCGGTCAACATGAGAAGGCGCGGTCATCAGGTCGGCATCATGGATGCAGACGTGACGGGACCGTCGATTCCGAAGGCGTTCGGAGTGTATGAGAAGGCAGAGGGCAGTGAAGACGGAATCTTCCCGCTACCAACTACAACGGGAATCAGAACGATTTCTGTCAACAATCTGCTGGAGAACGATTCGGATCCTGTGCTCTGGCGCGGACCGATTATCGCCGGTCTCGTCAAGCAGTTCTGGACCGACGTTCTGTGGGGCGATATCGACTATCTGTTCGTCGACATGCCTCCGGGAACAGGCGACGTTCCGCTGACGGTATTCCAGTCCATTCCGGTAGACGGCATCATCATCGTCACGTCTCCGCAGGATCTGGTTTCCATGGTCGTCGGGAAGGCGATTAAAATGGCAGAGATGATGGATGTTCCTGTTCTGGGAATCGTGGAAAACTACTCCTATTTCAAGTGCCCGGACTGCGGCAAAGAGCATGAGATCTTCGGACCGAGCAAAGCGGAAGATGTGGCAAAGGAATTCGGGCTCGACGTATTGGCGAAGCTGCCGATCGATCCGAAGCTGGCGGCGCTCTGCGACCGCGGCATGATTGAAGCCTTTGAAGGCGATTGGCTGGATGAAGCGGCTGCGAAACTGGAAAAATAGAGGAATCGGATGAAGAGAAGAGTTTCAAAAACAGGGATCGCTCTCGTAGGATGCATGCTCGTGTGTCTGATCCTTTTTCTTGCCGTGGGAGTGCCGAACGGGTTCTTCGGCGACGGTGGCAAAGGAGGGGACCTGGACGACGACGGCACGCCGAAAATCGGTGAAGTGCTGAAAGGCAGCAACCCGATCCTTGTTTTTGATAAATCCGAAGGCGCGAGGCAGCTCATGACCGCCTTTGACGAAGGAACTATCGCAAGCGCTACCGTCCTCTATGACGAGATGGGCGCCAACGAACCCTATGAGACCACCGATCAGGATGAGATCCGCACGATCTACAAAGGCCTCAAGAATATTACCGTTACCGGGGAGAGCGAGACGAGCATCACCGACAGCTATCATTTCGTGGAATTCACCTTTGCAGACGGTACCAGCTACGGATACCGATTTGAAGGGACGGAACTTCTCTGCTATGGTACTGAAAATTACGACATTTCGGGAGGCGAGGAGCTATTCAGTTTCATGCGCGAAAAGTGCGAATAACCCTTGACACAAACACGTCAGAAAGGTATACTACTTATTGCGCACGACCGCGAAAACTCAATATGCACCATTAGCTCAGCTGGCAGAGCACCTGACTCTTAATCAGGGTGTCCAGGGTTCGAACCCCTGATGGTGTACCAA
>SVCX01000071.1 GCA_015058145.1 Clostridiales bacterium
TGCCCCCTCGCATTTTGTGCCGAAAATGGATTATAATGTATTTTGACAAGACAAGATTCTGACAGGAGCAAGACACCATGGAACTTTTTGAACTCATTCTCATATTGTTAGCCTGCGTGATGGCGTCGGCTGTTGCCGATCAGTTCATACCGCACTTATCGCTGCCTCTGCTGCAGATTGCCGTGGGGCTCATCATCGCGTTGATTCTGCCATCTCTTTCTCACGTGCACATTGACGCCGAACTGTTCCTGATGCTGTTCATCGCTCCGCTCCTATATCGGGATTCCCGTGAAGTCAGCAGAAACATGCTGTGGTCCAACCGGTTGTCGATTCTATCTATGGCAATCGGCCTGGTGATTGTAAGCGTATTGGCAGCGGGATTTGTTCTTCATCAGATCATCCCGGCCATACCTCTCGCGGCTGCTTTCGCCTGCGCTGCCGCCCTGGGTCCGACAGACGCCGCGGCAGTTGCAGCCATGGGTTCCACTGTGAATCTTACGGACCGACAGTCCATTCTGCTGTCGGGAGAGGCCCTGATCAACGATGCCTCCGGCGTCGTTGCCTTTCAGTTCGCTATCGCCGCGGCTGTGACCGGAGCCTTTCACGCAGGACAGGCGCTGGGCACCTTCGCCATACTGTTCTTCGGCGGAATCATAGTAGGCATACTCTGTGGATTGTTCCTGAATGCAGGCGGCAGAATGCTGCGCCGCAGGGGCTTTATGAGCGCCACCACCCACGTAATCTTCGATGTGTTCACTCCTTTTGTGCTGTTTCTCTTCGCGGAGGAATTGCATGTCAGCGGCATCCTTGCTGTTGTGGCGGCAGGCCTTGTGATGCAGGAGCCCAACATCAACATTAAATCCCCGGAACTGGCCCGGCAGGAGATGATCACAAGCAGTTTCTGGGAAGTCATCATCTTCCTGATCAACGGCGTCCTCTTCGTTATGCTGGGAATGCAGCTTCCTTTGGTGTTGGATGCTGACAACATGGAAGGTCTCTCCTCAAGCTACGTACTCGTCGCTGTCCTCGCTGTCACCTTCGTCATCATAGCTGTACGGTTCCTGTGGGTTAGCGGTCTGGAACTGGTGCATCGGGACCCTGAGACCAAAGAGCGCGGCGTCGCGCACTTTGCGGCGACAGAACTGCAGTCCCTGGTCACAACTATTGCGGGGCCAAAAGGCGCTGTCACGCTATCCATTATCATGACGATTCCGCTCACCATGACAGATGGAACCGCTTTCGCCTCGCGAGATCTGATCATATTCATTACTTCTGCTGTGATTCTCTGTACGCTGCTTCTGGCCAACTTCGTTCTGCCTCTGCTCTCTCCGATTGAGCACGATGCGGACGAGGCGCGGGAACTGTCCCGGGCGCGTATGCTGGTGCTTGAAAAGACGGTCCGTGAAATGCGTGAGATCCTGGATGAATATGCGGACGCAGACTTTGCGCCGGCATTTCGAATCGCGCTTATGCGCTATCGCGTCCGACTGATGAGAGAACGTCTGTCCATGGACACCTGCGGCGATCAGCTGGGGCAGATGATCTCGGAAGTACTTAACGTACAGCAGGCGCGGGCAGATGAGATCCAGCAAGGCAGCTGGCACATTCCGGAAACGGAACGGCTGGCGTACTACTCCATCCTGCCTATGATCCGGGAGTCCGTCGGTTATTTCGCCGGCGCGGAGAAAGTCGGCTCCCGTTTTGAGACGCGCAAAGGCAGACTGCTCATGAGTCTGGCCAGGCTGAAGAAAAAGACAGCGGATTACGATGACGAGCGGCAAGCACGAATCTATTATGACACCGTCATCTTCGCACTGGATCTGGAGTACGCTGCGATTCAGCATCTTCAGGAAATACAGGAGGGTTCGGATCCGCAGCGCGCGCAAATCGCCGAAGTCCTTCTGGAGGAACATGAAGCTGCCCTGCAGTCTCTGTGGGGACGTCTCAATTACGGTCAGGAGACGAAGATGGAAGAAGTGGACGAATTCATTCACGGCATGCACGATCAACTGCCGGAGGGCATGGAAAACAACACTATGGAGCAATTCCGCAAAGCGTGGCACTTCCACGACGAGGCTGACGCCAACGCGATGCAGCTCGAATTAGAAAAAATCAGAGAATGCCGCCTGGACGGTTCCATCTCTGCTCATACGGCGAAAGCGCTGCGGGATGAAGTCTACCTGATGCAGACGTCATTTCTTGAGTAGCAATCAAAAAGAGACCTGAACGTTCGGGTCTCCTTTCACCGCTTACAATTTCATGCCGCGTTAATCGATGATATCTTCAAGCCATGAAACGGTTGTGGCATCCATGCCATATTCTTCACCGCCCAGTCCCTGACTTGTGACGGTGTAGAATTCTTCTGCGTCTCCCCACTGAATGACGATGGCGGAATCCTTCTCCATGCCGTAGCAATCCACCACATCATCCACATCGTCTCCTACCTGCTGCGTCCAGTGCTGTGGGAAACTGTCCAGATCGCGGTCTGTCATTGGTCCGCCGTATATTCCGCATGCCTTACGGACATAGATGCCGATCGCGCCGCTCTCGTAGTACGCCTGCGCGACTCCATCCAGATAGGAATAGGTCGGATCGCTGAAGGTCAGATCATTGATCTTCAGCTGCTGCGGGACTTCGAAATCCTCCATGTTGCCTGCGCCTCTCGCCGCTTCCGCTCCAGAGGACACCTTCGTCCACGGATCCTTCTCTTCTGCGGTGATCAGACTGATGACCGCCGTTCCGTTGGCTTTCTCAAGGACAGTTGCGCTGACCAAATAGTCCCCGGCAGCGAAACCGCATTCAATCGGTTCGGTTCCGGATACTTCCACTTCGAACTCCGGCTCTCCTTGCGGCATAAGATCTTCCGCTTCTGCCTCTGGGTCCTCCGCGGCATCGATCGGATAGAACTGGACCAGAACCTTCCCCTCTTCGAAAGCTGGTTCGATCTGCACATCGTCCCCCTCGCCGAGGGTGAAGGTGCCCGTCGTCCCTGTCATATCTTTGTCCGCATTCTCCGCGATGATTTCAATATTTCCGTCTTCGTTGGCGACGATCCCGAGGCTGGAGCTGTCGCATCCCGCAAGACCCAAAGCAAATGAAAAGATAAACGCGATGATCAATACTGTTTTTTTCTTCATATTCTTCAACTCCTTTTTCTCTTAGCCATCCAGGCAATCGCACTTGTGGCCGCTTCAACGACCAGCGCTGCGATTCCAGTAAACGAGCTCACCGATAGGTTTGAGCTCAGGCCCGTCAACCCGTTGCCGTTTACCAGATCAACGGCAAACAAAAACAGAACAGCGCCCAGGTAAACCGCCGGCGCAGCAATCCATTTCAGCGGCGAGTGGACTCTCCATCCGTACCAGCCCCCGATCAGTGCGCCGGCCAACGGAAACAAAAACATAAAAATGATTACACCAACAAAGATTCCAACACCCGTATCCGCTGAGTTATACGCAACGATTCCGAGAATGATGCTGATGATGACTGCCGCAATGGCAAACAGTATTGGCCAGTGTGTTTTTATCATAATGCGATTCCCATACCTCTTAGTGATAACCTACTAGTAAGTGTAATCCTGTCGGCAGCAAAAGAAAACCCCTGAACTGTGAAAAGTCAGGGGTTCTCTCGGGGCAGAAATGGGATCCGTCTTATCCGTTGGTCACTAGCCACTCCAGATCCTTGTCAACAG
>SVCX01000017.1 GCA_015058145.1 Clostridiales bacterium
TCAAGTAGTGGTGCCAGATACGTGCCCTCTTTAGTTTTTGCTTACAAAAACCCGGTCCGAAGAATCAGGACCGGATTTTCTGAAATAGTGCCCAGCAGGTAACACTGGTAACACTTTTTGCTTTGACACAGGACTTTCAAACGCTGTAACCGTTGAAAAATGCGCGTTTTTGAAATCGGTCAAACTCATTTTGAGTGTTCGATCCCCCTATGCTCCACCAAGACGAAAAAAGGACGGCAAACGCCGTCCTTTTGTGTTGCTGATAGTTGTACGCCTTTCGGACGTTTAGAATCCGGAAAGTACGAACTGGTTTCCGCTTGCGAGCAAGACGAAGAACAGTACGAACAGTGCGCACAGAATGATGAATACAACCTTGTCATATGCCTTCGGGAAGATCGGGCCGCCTTCTTCTCTTCTCTTGATGATGTAGATGATTACACCTGGCAGATACATGAGAGCACATACCAGGATGTAAGAGAAGGAGGAAGCGTACAGCATCCAGATTCCGTAGATGGAACCGATGATTGCTGCGATCCAGGTCCACATTTTGCCGCTGCCGGACAGTCCTGCAGTCAGCTCGCCGTTGCATGAAAGCTTGAATGCATAGAATGCAGACAGCATGTAAGGGATCATGATAGCGATGGTCGACAGGTAGTAGCAATTCTGGTAAGAAGCGGAGTTGATCGTGGCTACGATCATGAACACTTCAACAAACAGAGCGCTGAAAATGATGGAGTACATCGGCTGATCTTTTTTGTTTCTCTTAACGAAAATCTTAGGAAAGCACTTCATGTTAGCAGGTCCGAAAGCGGAATCGGAGCACAGGATGACATAAGTAAGAAGTGCGCATCCGATGGAGATGACGGCTGCAACATTTACGAGAGTCGCGCCCCAAGGGCCGACAATGTATTCCATAACGCCTGCCATGGAGAAGGTGTAGTTGTCCGTAAAGGATATCAGAGTATCATGGTCAGCTACGCCCATGGACAGGAATGAAATGATGAAATACAAAGCAAACAACGCGATGAATGAAATGATGGACGCTCTGCCTGCCAGCTTCGTATCCTTGGCACGGGTTGAGATAACAACGGCACCTTCGATACCGATGAATACCCATACTGTGGTGAAGATACAAGCCTTTGTCTGTTCAAAGACGGACATGCCGCTTCCTGCACCTGTGAAGTTATCCATGAAGGTGTCAAAGCTGAACGCGCCTGCGAAAATCGCTGCGATGACCAAGAAGACGATAGGAATCGCCTTGAAGATAACTGCAACTGCATTGATGATAACCGCCTGGTTAACTCCGTTCAAAAGGAGCAGTACCAGAAGCCACAGGATAACCGAACCGATGATCAGTGAAGCGAGGTTCATACCATCGCCCAGGAACGGCAGCAGTTCCGAAAGGGAACCGAGGAATCCCGTGGAGAATGTAACATAGGCCAGAATCGCGGAGAGCCAATAACCCCAAGCGGAGTTGAATCCAATGTACTCACCGAATCCGGCGCGTGCGTAGCTGTAGATACCGGAAGTCAGCTCCGGTTTCACTATGGTCAGTCTGAGGAAGCATCCGACCAGACCGAGCATACCGACAAACGTGATGCCCCAACCGATCAGAGTTCCTAATGTGTAGGCGCCTGCATATGCAAAGTCGCCGGACAGAGCAAATACTCCGGATGCCAGGGTGCAGCCTACAGAGAATAAGACCAGAGGCAGCATGCCCAGCGTTTTTTGATTGTTTTGCATTTTAAATCACCTCAATCTATTTTTTTATGCCCAGAATCTCAGAGACAGGCAGGAGAGTCCGCCGTCGATCTTTCTGAATTCGGACGTATCAACGATCAATGTTTCATAACCCAGATCCTGAACTGCCTTCAGAACGGACGGATAGCCTTCCGGTACGATGACAGTCTCGTTCATCCAGATACAGTTGGCGCCGTAGGCTTCTTCTTCCGGAACGACGACCTTATTGTACTGCTCGAATTCCGGCTTTGTGATGAATTCGCCGGCAACGAGCATGTTATTGTGCTCCAGATAGTTTACGCCGGTCTTCAGGTGAAGAACCTTTTCGAGAGGAACCTGAACGCATTTCATGCCGTATTTGTTCAGAATCTCGCCCAGCTGACGGATGCCTTCTTCATTGGTTCTTGCGGAAAGACCAACGTAGAACGTATCATCTACCATCATGACATCGCCGCCTTCCAGCGTGCCCGGGTCCTTGATATATTCGATCTTATCATCTGGGAAGAACTTGCGGATAGCGCCGATGATCTCATCCTTTTCACCGTTTCTGGATTTAGCTCCAGGGTTTGTGATGATGGCACATGCCTTTGTGATGAGTGCGGGGTCTTCCACAAAACAGGAATCCGGATACCTTTCATCAGCTTCGAGAACCGTTACTTCGACGCCGCATTTTTTCAGGGCTTCGATGTAAGTGTCATGCTGCTGAAGAGCCTTTTCATAGATTGGCTGACCCAGTTCCGGCGCGGAAGTGATTCCGTCACAGATGGCTCTGCAAGGTCTTCTGACAATAACATTGTTGAATTTTTTCATTATATTACCTCCAATCAATTAAAATCTAAGGGAAAGGCAGGTCAGACTGCCGTCGATTTTCGCAAACTCACTGTTGTTCATGACGATCGTTGGATAATCGAGATCCTGGATGAGTTTCAGGGTCTTCGGGAAACCCTCCGGAACGAGAACCGTGCCGTTGATATTCATGCTGTTGATGGCATAGAGTTCTTCCGGCTCGATGACGAATCTCGTATATCCGTTAAAGGCCGGCTCTTTATCCATCTTCGGCGAAACGAGCATGTTGCCTTTTTCCAGATAGATGACGAAATCCTTCAGATGCAGTCCCTCTGTAACAGGTACCGCAGTCGCTTCGTATCCGAACTTTGAAACGATTTTCTGGAACTGACGGAATCCTTCTGCGTTCGTCCGGTCAGACTGACCGACGTAGAAGTGCTTGTCGACGAGCATAACGTCGCCGCCTTCCATGGTGCCCGGAGCTTCAATGTGGAAAATCTGATCATCGCTGTAGAACTTCTTAATTGCGTCAACGATCTCATATTTTTCGCCGTTTCTTGAGTCGGTGGCAGGATTTGTGATAATAGCGCATTCTGCCATTACGACCGCCGGGTCCTCAACGAAGCAGGAGTCAGGATATCTTTCGTCAGCTTCCAGATCGAGAACCTCCAGACCCAGGCTGCGCAACGTCTCAACATAGTTGTCGTGCTGCTTTATTGCCGTTTCGTAGTCTGGCGTACCTTCACCGAACATTGCTGTGGTGATCCCGTCAATCAGTGCCTTGCATGGCTTGCGGGTGATTGCTTTTGTGAACATATTCTATCTTCCTCCTATTGTAATTTCTATAATACAGAATATAATAAATAGGACTATTCGTCAAACAGAGGAGAGCATACTATGAAGTGGAAAACACCGGAGCCGAGACCCTATTACAACAAGTATAAAAAACGCGATATTTTGAACGGAAATGACTGGTTCGAATGCTATGAATTGCCGGGAGATATCTATGGGATATGCGAGCCGCAGCATCTGCAGGAAGTCAACATGTTCCTGATCTTCGGAACGCAGAATGCATTGCTTTTGGATACGGGCATGGGAATCTGTGACAGCCGGCCGCTGGTGCAGGAACTATGCGAAGGGTATTACGGGCATCCGGTGGATTTGACAGACACGCTGCAGGTGGTGAACTGCCATGCACACTTCGATCACACCGGCGGAAACCATCGCTATCATGAGGTGTTTGCGGTAGATGTACCTCTGGTCCGGCGTCAGGCAGAGAAGGGTGTTCCCCACATGCCTCTGGCCGGACAGGCAGATGAGGATATGTTTTTGTTTGGATATCCGAAAGGTTTCAATCCGGAGGACTACTGCGTTCGGCCATATCGTTTCATACCGTGTGAAGACGGACACCGGTTCGAACTGGGTGAACGGGTGGTGGAGTTCATAGCGACGCCGGGCCATACGGAAGACCACGCCATGCTCTATGACCACAGGGAAGGGATCCTGTTTGCAGGCGACATGATCTACTTCGGCGCGATCTATGCGCAGTTCGATAATGATATTCTGGGCCATTCCAATCTGGATCAGTACATCGAGTCGCTGAACAGAATCAAGTCGCGCTGCAAAGGCCTCAAAAAAATATACGTTTCCCACAACGACTTTATCACAGATCCATCAGCCATCGATGTGATCATCCATGCCATGGAAGACGTCCGAGCCGGAAAGCCTGAAGGGGAGGCCTTGCATGACGAAAAGTACGGGTACTATATGGATCCGCCGACGATGAAACAGTACTTCTTTGATGGCTTTTCCATTATTGCAGGCAGGTAGCCTTCGACTTTTAGGCATCTGTTGAGCGGGACAGGAACAGTGCGATTACAAGAGCGCTGAACCCGCCCACCAGCTTGGCGATGACGATGGATGCAATCATATCAGCAGCGAAACCTGCGATAAATCCCAGATGATCGCCCAGGACAAAGGCCGCTGATACGCAAAATGCGGAAGTGGCGATTCGTCCTCTCTCATTCATGTTCTCCATCATGCTGAAGATGGGAATCTCATTGGCCAGAGTGATCAGCAGAGCGCTGATTGCCGTCTCGTTGACGCCGATTCCGGCGCCGGCTCTTTGCAGGGGCTTTCTTAGGATCCGCATGATGATTTCCACCAGCACGAAGGCGCCGGCAAGAATAACTGCCACGTTGCCGATGATTCCGAAGACCTCACCAAGAGGCATAATGTTCTGAAACAGCGTGATTCCAGCAAACTCTGAGAGTGCACCGATACAAGTGCCTGCTACGCTGATGCCCAGAATCACTTTTCCGAAGATTATAAATACGCGTACGATGGTCTTTTCCCATTTCCAGAGGCAGATGATGATAATCAGTGACAGCACTGTCACCGGAATCAAGTTGATGAAGATGGCTTTCATAGAGATTCCAGCGAAGAGACTTCCGGCAAGAATTCCTACCGGAATCGCGATGATGCCGATGAGGATGCCTTTGGCGACATCCTTTTGGTACTCTTTTTTCGTCAAGTTCATAGCGACTGGAATGTTGAAAGTGATCGTTGCGCCCAGCATGGAAGCAGTGATCAGTCCCACCGCATAGCCGTCATTGCTCTGTGCGAGCTGCTGCACCAACGCGGCTCCGCCGGTATCCAGATCCAGGATCATTCCGCCGAAGACGCCGGGATCAGCGCCGATCCAGCCAAAGACAGGCCCAATCAAAGGCGTCAGAATTCTTCCCAGAAGCGGAGCCAGAACAAGCAGGCCGGCAGTGGAGATTACGAGCGTCCCCATCGCCATGATGCCGTCTTCCCATTTGTTCCCAAGCCGTAGCCGGCTTCCGGTAATCTGATCCGCTGCTCCTACCAGAACGAAGAACAGCATGATATATATGATGATTCGATTGATGTCCATGAAAGATCTCCTTCGTTGAAGTTTTACCGCTTGTCTTCATCATCGTCAGGTATCAGATCCAGTTTTGCTCCGCATTTCACACAATAATGATCAAGGAATTTGTTTTTCGCACCGCACTTGGGACAGTTCATGTTTTGGCTTTCGCCCAATTCGCGATCAGCAATCTGATTGATCATCTCGTCCCACTCTGCACTGACAGAGTCAAAATCCTCCAGTACAGATGGCCGGCCTTTAGGGTGCTTTTGCACTTCACCGTACACCTCGCGTTCCAAGGTGTTTGTGATGTTGTCGGCGGCTTCTTGTATTGTTGCCTTTGCTTTTCGCGAAATAGGATTGTTCTCCACAAAATCATCAAAGGCTTTATCCATAGCGTCGTCAAATTTATTTCTTTTGAACATTTTATCAAACAGCGACATTATGAAATCTCCTTTACTGGTCTTTTCCGTTTCCTTGTTCTACTTTCTTGATGTCATCGCCGGAAGCCTCTTTAAGGGAGTAAGTGTCGAAGGCTGGTTCGCTAGGCAATTGGATTTCGATGTGATTGATTTTAGCCAGATGAATCCGGCATTTCTCTATGCTCAGATCAAAGACGTGGCCGCCCCTGGAACGGTCCAGGGAGAGGAAGTGTACGTGCCAGCCCGGGGCGTTGATTCCATCCATGTAGTCGGGATAGTAAATACACACCAAGGTGCCGGCAATCTGTTCAAACACAAAGTCACACTGTGTTTGTGCCAGAATGTCTTTCAAATCTATATGCTGCGAGCGATAGGCGGATTCCGATCTGGCGCACACGCGGGAAAAGGCACCGTCGATTCTGGCGATGTGCATGCTGTTCAGTCCGAAGTCCTCTTCGATCTTCAGCGTGAGCACTTCCTTCAGCTTTTCTATATCTGCGATATCTTCGATTTCAAAGTCCGGCATGAAGTCGGCCCTTGAAACAGAAGCGAAAGGGACGCCCATTTCAGGATCCGCTTCCAATACGGTTCCATCTTCTTTCGCCTGGTAACACGCTCCGTCGATGACAATCATTTCTCCGTTTACGTCTTCAAAGGTACCCAATCCGATGTCGCCGTGCTCCAGCAGTTCTTTTACCGTAACGACAGACCGCGTATAGCCTAGAGCCAACGCCTGGAGTGTTGATATTTGATAGATTTTCATGAGTGCGCCTCTATAATGTAATGACATGTTTCCCGTTCTGCAGAAGCAGGGATAATTTCTGACCCCAACGGATCACTTCGACGCCTTCTGCCTCCAAAGCTTCCGTTAGCTGCAGGTTGTTTGCACAGCTGCTGCAGGCTGAGAATTCAACGCCTGCATCCCGGGCCAGTTCCATTTCCGCCTGGACGGACTCATTCTCGAAAATGAGCTTTTGCGGTGCTCCCCAGAGCACTACGGTTACTTTGTCCCACCATCCGTTCAGCATGGAATTCTTCGCGTACATCATGACCATGTTTTCAGATGTCACCGGGTCAGCATTGGTCCAGATGATGTGTAGGTGTCTGTCCGTTACTTCGTTGATATCTTTGAATGACATTGTTCAGTCCTCCTGTATTTCTACTCCTTCTAGTTGAAGCAGTTTGGCTTTCTTATCGACGCCTGCCCGTCGCTGCACATCGTGATCCCGCCAAGGGGAGAATTGTAGTGATAGATATACTCCATGCGCAACCCTCCGCATTAAAAATTGATATAGTAATTATATATCATCAATTTCATTACTCCAACGCGTTATTTGCGTTACAGTTTATAGGTTCTAAAGCGCAAGTTTACGTCGCGCACGGACAATCACGAGCGCCGTTTCCAACAGATCGGCCTTGTCCGCGATTGCATGCAGCACATCTCCTGCAAAGGCAGCAGCTTCTTCATTATCTAGCGATGGGAGCAGTACGCGATAGATTCCTGTCGCTGAGAATTGAGGGAAGGATCGGTGTTCGACGGCGGACGCGATGCAGCATTGCCAGCTCTCACGAAAGGCTCTGTCAAGGGCCGTCCGTTCATGGACATCGCTCATGCCCCAGTCAGTGTTTTCTGTAATATCGAGCAGTTCGAAAGCCTCCCGGCGGATTAGATCATGACTTTTGTGATCCTCGAGGGAGGAAGTTGTAATAAGAAAAACACCATCTTCGTACCGGACCATGAGGCCTTTGCTCTGAAAGCCTTTAAGAAGATAGAAGCTGCGCAGGAGCCGGCCGGCGTCGAGAAAGTCTCCGGAGATATACACGACAGAAATAAACTGACGCAGCTTGAGGGAAATGCCTTTCAGTATGATGTCCAACTCGGAACGATTCATGCGCCCCGACAGCATCGCGTCAATCTTTTCTTCTGACAGGTAAACTTTGTCATCGAACTGTACAGCATACATGATGTCGAAGATGATGTTTTCAAACCAGACGTTTTTGCCGAAGGACAGGATGAGGAAGTCTTTCGCATCAGCAAAGGCAAGGAGGAACTGGATCCGGAGATCTTCGCAGATGCCAAAGTCTTTGTGGACGATATGGAACACTGCATCGAAGCAGGGGAAGTGGAGATTCCGGTCAAGAAGGGCATTGTGAGTGAAGCAGACGTCCGTGAGATCGGCGAACTGATCCTCGGCAGATGTGAAGGCAGAACATCCGATACAGACATCACGATTTATGACCCTGCCGGTATGGCGCTGCTGGATATCGCTGCCGCGAAAGTCGTGCTGGATCTTGCTGAGGAAAAGGGACTCGGAACAGTTGTTGAACTGTAGTAAAATAGAGTAGAAAAAGAATGTACCCATAGGAAGGAGAACACCATGGATATCAAAACCTTCAAAGTAGAACGTTGGATGGATGAATATGAAACCAAATGCAAATACAATCTTGCAGAGACCTGCATCGACTCTCTGACGGTCAGAGAAATCGTGGAAATGGCTGGGTTGGATGTAGCTGAATACATGAATGAGCTTGCCGATACACGGCTGACCTACAGCCACATCGGTGGATCACCGGAACTTCTGGATGGAATAGCAAGCCTCTACAGTGACGTCATAAAACCAGAGCATATCATCCCAATGCACGGCGCAATCGGAGCCAATTATCACATTCTGATGACATTGATTGATTCGACCGATAACATGATATCTGTTATGCCGACCTACCAGCAGCATTACTCCATTCCGGAGTCTATCGGTGCCGAAGTGAGGATCCTGAATCTGAATCTGGAGAACCACTTCCTGCCGGATATTGAGAAACTGAAAGAATTGGTTGATGAAAACACGAAGGTGATCACCATGAACAGCCCGAACAATCCGTCTGGATCACTGATTCCGAAAGACGTCATGGAACAGGTCATCGAGGTTGCCAGAAGCGTTGACGCATACGTGCTCTGCGATGAAGTGTACAGAGGTATTTCAGAAGATGGAAGCTACATGTATTCTGTCGCAGACCTCTACGAGAAGGGAATCTCTGTCGGCAGTATGTCCAAGTCATGGTCCATGGCCGGCGTGAGACTGGGCTGGATCGTCACCAGAGATATGGACTTAATTCACCGCTGTCATGAGCGCAGGGACTATGATACCATCAGCTGCGCTGTCATCGATGACAAATTGGCTGCTCTGGCGCTGGCAAACAAGGATAAGATTATTGAGAGAAACCGTGAGATTCTGAACACGAACCGGCAGATTTTGGACGACTGGGTCAATGCAACGCCAGAAGTCTACTATCAGAGACCAGTAGCAGGAACAACGGCTCTCGTATACTACAGGAAGGACATGCCGTCCAGAGAACTCTGTGATAAGCTTATCAGGGAGACAGGCGTCCTCTTCACGCCGGGCGAATGTTTTGAGATGGAAGGTTCTGTCCGCATCGGATATGCATTTGACTCCAAAGTTCTGCAGAAAGGGCTGGACCTGTTCGCGGATTTCCTGAAGAGCATCGACTGATCTTACAGTTTCCAGAAGGCGCATGGCGAGCCGGTGATGCACTTGCCGCAGACTTCGCTGCCGACGCTGTTGGCGCCGGTGCCGTCTTCAGTAGTGTAGGAACTGCCGAACATATTGTAGATTTTAGCATTTTCCTGACAGAGCGCGTAGCATTTAAACCGATCGTATCCGTCGGCTGTCAGCGCGCCTGTCGGGCAATGCTTGACACAGGCACCGCAGGTGCCGTTTTTTTTGTATAGACAGAAGTCGCTTTCAATCGGCGCATCCGGTGCGAGATTCAGATTCGTGACGACGGTGCTGAACCGACCGCAGCAACCGTGTCTGGTCAGAAGCATGTTGTTGATTCCGAAAGTACCAAGCCCTGCTGCATATGCGATATGCCGCTGGGACCAGTCGCTGATCAGAAGCTTCTGGTCAAAGGTTACGGCTTTGGGGGTAATGCCTGCGAGGCCTGCGTTTTCTTTAATAAACGTGATGAGCTTACTGTTGAGCTCGGCAAATAGTGCATTTGTTTCTTCATAGGCCCGCGCCCATTCGGGAGAAGCAAGAAGCGTGTCCGTGCGGTTGGCTTTTGCGAGCTCTTTGGTAAATGGAACGAAGTAGGCAATGATAATCCGTGCATCGGGCAGAATGTTCTGCGGGAGTTCGTGGGTAGGGCTGATCAGCTTCGGGAGATTCTGTATATATGGATGAAAGGCATCGGCAAAACCGACCAGTGGCTGGCCGTAAGAGGTTGCAATGTCCTCGCGCATTTCATAGTCTTTCACAAATGTCGTGATGTAATCGGTAATCAGCTGTTTCATAGAGTCATTATAGTCTATGCGGCAGGGAATGTAAAACATCTGCCGCAGTTGTACGGCCGGCCGATGAATGATACAATCAGCGGGGAAGGAGACAGTGCTTATGAAACTCATATCCTGGAATGTGAACGGAATCAGGGCCGCTATGAAAAAAGGCTTTCTGGATTTTGCATCGGAAGTGGATGCGGACATACTCTGCGTTCAGGAGACGAAGATGCAGGAAGGACAGGCTGAGGTGCCGCTGGAAGGCTACCACCAATACTGGTGCTCAGCGGACAAGAAAGGTTATTCAGGAACAGCGGTGTTCACGAAGATCGAGCCGCTGTCCGTGTCATATGGTATCGGCATCGACGAACATGACCACGAGGGAAGGGTGATCACCTGCGAGTTCGATGATTTCTACCTGGTGAACGTATATGTGCCGAACGCTCAGGATGGGCTCAAGCGTATCGACTACCGCATGAAGTGGGAGGACGACTTCCGCGATTATCTGAAGTCTCTCGAAACTGCAAAACCAGTCATAACCTGCGGCGATTTCAACGTCGCCCACCAGGAGATTGACCTCAAAAACCCAAAAACAAACCGCGGCAACGCCGGATTTTCCGACGAAGAACGCGGTAAGATGACTTTGCTTCAGGAGTCGGGATTCGTCGACACGTGGCGGTACTTCTATCCCGATCTGGAAGGCGTGTATTCCTGGTGGAGCTATCGCTTCCGGGCGCGTGACAACAACGCCGGATGGCGCATCGACTACTTCCTCGTCTCGGAAGCATTAAAAGACAGGCTCAAAGGTGCCGGTATTCTGACGGATGTCTTCGGCAGCGACCACTGTCCTGTGTCGCTGGACATTGATATGTAATTATTTCTTAAACTCTTTTCTCAGCAAGAAACTGTAATTGGGGACTGCAAAGGCAACAGCATGATGACCATAAGAAAAGCAACAACGCAGGATATTCCGGCAATTGCCGCCATCTATGAAGAGATTCATGACAGGGAGGCCGCCGGCGAGACGACGACCGGCTGGCTGCGGGATGTCTATCCGACCGGTGAAACAGCAGCGGCGTCCGTCGCCAGAGACGACATGTTCGTGCAGGAAGACGCCCAGGGCAGGATCGTAGGCACTGCTATCATCAACCGCTGTCAGGTCGACTGCTATGCGGAAGGAGATTGGAAATACCCGGCTGCCGATGCCGAGGTCATGGTCATTCACACATTGGTCATTTCGAACAAGGAAGGAAAACGGGGATCCGGCCATGAGTTTCTGCAGTTCTACGAGGAGTACGCGCGGGAAAAGGGCTGTCCGTATCTGCGCCTTGACACAAACGCCCGGAATGCTGCGGCCAGAGCCTTCTACGCGAAACACAGCTATCAGGAAATCGGCATCGTTCCAACTGTATTCAACGGCATTCCCGGCGTGGATCTGGTGTTGATTGAGAAACGGCTGGAAGACCTGTAGGAGAGATTTTTGTTATGGAGAAACTGATTGTATTGATCATCGTTCTGCTCAGCGTGGCTACGACGCCGCTGACGCTGAAGAAACTGATCGACCGGAACAAGAGACAGTAAACTTTTCAATATTCTGGTTGAAATGATTTAGCTGTGTGTGTATAATGAACAAGCGGGTTTGAAGAAAACCATGCGCCATTAGCTCAATTGGATAGAGTCGCGCACTACGAATGCGAAGGTTGGGGGTTCGAGTCCCTCATGGCGCGCCAACAAAAAACAGGTCTGAATGACCTGTTTTTTCTTTTGTTTCAAGTAAAGCAGTTTACTCCGCAAACGCATACTTCTTCAGCCGTTCAAAGGCCTCTTCAACACGTGAGAGTGGAAGGGCCAGATTCATGCGGATGGAATCCGGACGGTCGAACTGCCGGCCATCCTGCCAAAGCACGCCGACTTCCACACCGGACAGCAGGAGTTCATCAAGGGTCTTTCCGTGATTGGATAGCCACTCGCCGCAGTCCAGCAGGAGCATGTAGGTTCCCTGCGGTTTTGATACTTCAACGCCCTTAAAGTTGGATTTGATGAAATCATAGGCGTAGTCAATGTTTTTTGTCAGAACCTGACGCAGTTCATCCACCCACTCCATACCTTCCTCTTTGTAAGCGCCGATGAGGGCGTGCATGGAGAGCACATTCATGGCGTTGTACACGCTGAGAGCAGACTGGCGTTTGATCCGCGCCCGGAGATAATCGTTGTAGATGATATGGTAGCTGCCCACGAGTCCCGCCAGATTGAATGTCTTGGACGGCGCATAGAAAGCAACCGTCCTGTTTCTGGCGTCCTCGGAGACCGACTGAAGAGGGATGTGCTGATATCCGTCCAAGGTCAGATCCGACCAAATTTCATCGGAGACCACATAGACGTCATTGCGGGCGAAGATTTCAAAGGCCTTTTCCAGTTCTTCACGCTCCCAGACTCTGCCCGTCGGGTTGTGAGGTGAACAGAAGATCATCGTGTGAATGTGATGCTGCCTGATCTTTGCCTCCATATCTTCGTAATCCATTCGCCAGACGCCTTCGGCATCTCTGATGAGATCACTGCCGACCAGGTGGTATCCCATCTGTCCTACTTCCTCCAGGAATCCGACGTAGGTCGGCGAGTGGACCAGCACGTTGTCTCCTGCAGAGCAGAGGACCGCCAGCGCGCTTAGGACGCCGCCGAGCACTCCGTTCTGGTAGCCGATGTGTTTCGGCTCCAGTCCGGAAACGCTGTTTCTCGTTTCCTGCCAGCGGATGATGGAATCAAAGTACTCTTTTCTCGGACCGAAGTATCCGAATGCCGGATGTTTGGTCCGTTCGATAATGGCGTCCGTAATGGTCGGCACCGTTGGGAAATTCATATCCGCCACCCACATTGGGATGAGGTCAAATCCTTCTCTGATTTCTCCAACAGGGGCGATGCCGTAAGGATCGTCTTCCGGAGCCACCGCGATGGCGTCCATGCCTTTTCTGTTCAGTATGCTTGTAAAATCGTACTTCATAGAGGGTTCCTCCTTGAATGATTGCGTTTTCTTTGCAGCCATTGTACCACAGAATCTTATGTCGCTGCGCGTTGAATAATGGTATAATCGGGTTGACACGAATAGAGCACAAGGAGGCATACCATGGCTGATTACATCGATAAAATGGCAAATTATGAAGAAATCTTCTGGATCAATCCGGATTTCGTTCCGCCTGCGGAGGAGCCGCAGAATACGGAGAAGATCGTCGACATCGACGACGCGGAAGCAAGACTGGCGCGTTTTGCGCCGTTCATCCGGCGCATGTTCCCGGAGGTTGAGGACGGCATCATCGAATCGCCCCTGACGGCGTTGAAATCCAATGAAGATGGCAGGTTCTTCCTCAAACAGGATTCCCATCTGCCGATTTCCGGTTCCATCAAAGCCAGAGGAGGCATTTATGAAGTGCTGAAACTGGCGGAAACTCTGGCGGTGGAGGCGGGACTGCTGCATTGGAATCCGGATACGGGCGAGCACGATGACTACGCGAAGCTGGGCGATCCGGAGATGAAGGAGTTCTTCTCAAAGTACAAAGTCGCCGTTGGGTCCACCGGCAATCTGGGGCTCAGCATAGGCATCATCAGCGCAGCCATCGGTTTTGAAGTAACCGTACACATGTCGGCGGACGCCCGACAGTGGAAGAAGGACATGCTTCGATCCAAGGGAGTAACCGTAGTGGAATATCCTGATGACTATGAGGCAGCCGTGGCCCAGGGAAGGAGAGAAGCCCAGGCGGATCCGACCTGCCACTTCGTGGACGATGAGAACTCGCTGGACCTCTTTGCAGGGTATTCTGTGGCAGGCAGGCGGCTCAAAAAACAGCTGGACGCTCTCGGCGTCACAGTCGATGAAGAACACAGGATGTACGTCTATCTCCCTTGCGGTGTCGGCGGCGCTCCGGGCGGCGTAGCCTACGGAATTCGGGAGACCTTCGGCGAGGGAGTCTACTGCTTCTTTGCGGAGCCGACCCATGCGCCTTGCATGGCATTGGGACTCATCTCCGGTAAACTGAACAGCATCGCCGTGGGTGACATCGGCATCGACGGCAAGACGGAAGCAGATGGGCTCGCAGTCGGACGCCCGTCGGGACTCGTTGCAAAAGCCATGCAGACCAGACTATCAGGATGCTTCACAGTGGATGACGCGAAGCTCTATCCTTATCTGGCGGGGTTGAAGGACAGCACGGGAATCTTCATTGAACCTTCCGCATGCGCGGCCTTTGAGGGATTGAAGTATATATGCGATGGTGCTTTTGCTCCTGCGCCGGATGAAAAATCCATTCACGTAATCTGGGCGACAGGCGGCAATATGGTGCCGGAAGAGGAGAAAATCGCGTACTACGAGAGAGGTAAGAAATAATGGGTGAAGAAAACAGGAATACAGGTCTCACAGGACAGGAGGCGCTGGAAGAGCACGCCCGCAGGACCCTGCACAGCAATAACGTTGTCCAGAAGGACACCATGAACGGCATGATGAAGGGCGAGTGGGGAGGATGCTCTTATGAGGACAAGACGCTGACCTTCGAGTTTCCGGTCCAGCAGTGGCAGGCCAATAGAATCGGCAATATGCACGGCGGAGCCATCTGCACGGCTTTCGATCTGACGATTGCGGCTCTGGCCAGATTCTACGCCAGAGAGAACTTCGCGCCGACCATCAATCTCGACGTCAACTACATACGACCCGTTCCCATGGGCGAGACGCTTGTGGTCACCGCAAAAGCAACATCCACCGGCAGGAGGATCACACAGCTCACGGGTGAGGCCCGCGTCAAGTCCACCGGCAAGCTGGCTGCGACAGCCTCATCCATCTACATGAATGTGGACACGGACAAGGAAAAACAGACAAAGAAAAAATCCGGACAGTCCGGATATATAAGCAGTCTTATGAATTACAGCGACCGCCTTTAGAGGCGGCCGTTTTTTCTTAAATGAATATAGTCTTGATGATCACTACCAGGAAGATCAGGATGTAAATGACTATTTCAATGAGGAGTATCAATTTGATCAGCGCACGGACTTTCTGTGTTCCCTGGCCCTGCAGCTGCGCACTGAAGTCTCCCTTCATATTTTTGAGGAGCAGCAGAAGCACTACGACTCCGAATATTAATGCTAAAAACAGAATCAGCATAGATTAAACCTCTCTAATATAATTGCCGAATTAATAGTAACAGAATATCCGTTTACATTCAAGAGAAAAAACGGCTTCGGACCTATAGGAAAGGCGCTTCAGCCTTTGACACTCATAGGGAATTCAAGTACAATATTAATAAGTATGGGCTTTTTGAGGAGGAGACTACAGCGGATATGGAAAACGCGCAGAAAAAGACAGTAGTTACGGACGGACAGGACCTGGCAGAAAAGGCGGCGGATCTTAAGAAAAACGGCGTTACAGATGTCACCGTCATTGTCAATACGTTTAATTACACCAGATATAAAGAGTCGAACGGAGGCAAGGAACTGCAGCCGGTGATCGACGGTATCAACAAGGCCATCGGCGAGGGGCTGAACGTCAGATTGAATGTCGGTCTGAAGGAAGGCTTTAACGATGATGAAATACTGGACTTCCTTCAGCTCACGCTGATGCACAAATACGACGTTGTGTTCCTGCCTACGATGGACCAGGAGAAGATTAAAGCGAAGATGCCCGGCCTGAGAAAGGTAGAGGGCGACTTCGGCGAGGTGGACATGTACAAGTACGCCGTCGCCAGGGGAAGAATTGGGTTTTTGAGAGGATAATATGCAGGAAGAACTACTGAAAATGAAAAAAGAGCTCGCCGGGATTCTGGCGGCGAATAAGCAATTGAAGCAGGCTTTGCGCGAAGTCAACAAGCTGGACATGATCAAGGCTTCGCTTATCGTGCGCAATCCCAAGCATCAGAGTCTGAAGATAGACAGGATACTGGACGGAGATCTTCCTACGGACGTGGCAGTCGGAGACTTCGTGTTCATAGAGAATTACTGCGAACTGGTTAAGTCGGCCTACAGCAACCTGAACATGGGCAATTCCATGAACGCAGGACTGCTGAAGGCGGCCTACAGAATACTCGAAGAAGATCCGGACGCCGATTTCAGAACGGACAGCCCGGTGGTATTCGCTTTCAGCCACGTTCCGCCTGACTGGCAGGACATCGATGAGCGACTGACCAACTCCTTCCGGAGGATTTACGCGGGTCGCATCGAGAATGATATCGCAGCCAGAGCTATGTACATACACAACTGTGTGATAGACATCTGGCCCTTTGACGAATACAACGGCGAGCTGGCGATCTTCGCCATGAACTACTATCTCATGGAGCAGGGGTTCATGCCGATCGATATGCCGATGGACAGAAAGGACTACATCGAACTCGTTACGTCCTGTCTCAAAGGAATCAGAGTCGACGAAGAATATGAGTTTTTCAGGGATGCTATTGTGGAGAAGATGAAGGGCACGCTGCACGCGTGCAGGGGTTACGTATGAAGATAAAACTTGAAAAACAACACTATCAGTGGGGACTGACAGCCTTTCTTGTCATCGTATGCTGTTTTATAGTGTTCTTTATACTCTACAGGTTCGATTCTGTAGGACATATTCTGGGCAAAATCGGAGACGCCATTGAACCGCTCGTTTACGGAATGATTATGGCGTACTTACTGTGCCCGATCTACAACTTCACAGTATCCAGATCCTACAGCCTGATCAACAAAGGCAAATACAAATTCAAGCACGATCTGACACTGGCGAAAGTGGTAGGCACGATCATCTCAATCGCGATTCTGCTGGTCGCCATTGCCGGCGTACTCTGGATGATCATACCGGGTCTGTTCGACAGTATCATAAAGGTCATCGACCTTCTGCCGGGCGCGATGAAGAGCTTCACCAGCTGGGTTGACGTCAAATTCGCCAATCTGCCGGTGGCGAAGGATTATCTGGATCAGATCAGCAATAACATCACCGAATACGCAATCGATTTTGCGACGAACACCATTCTGCCTAACTCTGGCAACATGGCCGCTGCGATTTCCGGTACGGTATTCGGGGCGATCGGATTCTTCATGAACTTCCTGATTGGAATCATCGTATGCGTCTACTTCCTGAACATCAAGGATACATTGGCGGCTCAGGCCAAGAAGATCATCGTCGCTCACTTCAAGGAGAGAACCGCAGCAGAGATTCTCGAAGGCGCTGAGTACACCAACAAGACCTTCGGCGGGTTCATAAGCGGCAAGATCATCGACTCCATCATCATCGGAATCCTGTGTTTCATCCTGATGAGTATATTTGGATGGGAGTACAGTCTGCTGATCAGCTGCATCATCGGTATTACGAACATCATCCCGTTCTTCGGCCCGTTTATCGGAGCCATTCCGTCGGCGCTGCTACTGCTGATGGTCAATCCGATGCACTGCCTGTATTTCATCATTTTAGTGATAGCGCTCCAGCAGTTCGACGGAAACATCCTCGGACCGAAGATTCTGGGCGACAGCACAGGATTGGGAAGCTTCTGGGTACTGTTCGCTGTGCTCTTGGGCGGTGGACTCTTTGGATTCGTTGGAATGGTAGTCAGCATTCCTGTCTTTGCAGTCATCTACGCATACTGCGCGAGAGC
Source organism: Clostridiales bacterium (assembly GCA_015058145.1). Classification (GTDB taxonomy): domain Bacteria; phylum Bacillota; class Clostridia; order Peptostreptococcales; family Anaerovoracaceae; genus Lentihominibacter. The sequence continues at coordinate 17,734 of SVCX01000017.1, forward strand.
CCTCAACCGGCGTCTTGCCAAGAGAGGCTTCTCCACCAATACGCTGGATTACAAAGTCGACAAGTACAGAACCCGCAAGCCGCGGCAAAAACGGTCAAAGCCTGTTCTTAGGGACGATGTCATCAACGCCTACGTGAAGGACGAGGTTACGGAGATGACTGATGAGGAAATCCAGCAGGCTGAGGAAGAAGGACATACGATCATGGAAGCTACCCTCGTGGAGTTCCGGGATCAGGAAAACACACAGGACAAAAAGTAAAGACACAAGTATGGAAGCAATTATAGAGAAACTAAGAGAAATACTCCAACCAGAACAGATTACCGAGAATGCGGATATGTCCCGCCACACGTCGTTCAAGGCGGGCGGATGCGCAGATGTTCTGGTATGCCCGCACGACGCGGATCAACTGCAGAAAGTACTCGCAGTGGTCGCCGAAGTGCCGCATATGGTGCTGGGAAATGGCTCCAATGTGCTGGTGCGCGATGGGGGTTACAGAGGAGTCATCGTCAAGATCGGGGAGGACTTCGACTCCATTCGCAGGGAAGGGAATACGCTCATCTGCGGAGCCGGGGCACTCATGTCAGCCGTTGCCAGGAAGGCAGCATCAGAAGGGCTGGCAGGATTTGAATTCGCTTCGGGAATTCCGGGCAGCATCGGCGGGGCAGCGTTTATGAACGCCGGCGCTTACGGCGGAGAGACGAAGGACATTCTGGAGGAAGTTCATGTCATCGCAGCAGATGGGAGCAGACAGTTTGCCATGACTGCCGAAGAACTCCAGATGGGATACCGGCACACGGTGCTCCATGAGACAGGGGACGTGGTAACGGAAGTCGTGCTGAAACTCGAAAAAGGCGATGAGGCGGAGATCAGGAACCGCATGGCGGATCTTACGAAACAGCGTAACGCCAAACAGCCGGTTCAGTACCCGAGCGCAGGGAGCTTTTTCAAGAGGCCGGAAGGGTATTTCGCCGGCAAGCTTATTCAGGACGCCGGATGCAAAGGCCTTTCAGTCGGCGGCGCGGAAGTGTCAGCGCTCCACAGCGGATTCATCATCAACAAGGGAGGGGCAACGGCCTCGGATATTATCAACCTGAAAGAGTTGGTACAAGCGCGCGTCTACGATCAGTTCGGCGTCATGCTGGAACCGGAAGTGCGCATCATCGGCGAAGAGCCGGCGGGAGCTGCGGACGCAGTGTCCGGAGAGCCGGTGGGAACGGTCGATGATTACATCATGGTCTATGATCTGCACACCCATACCACTTATTCACACGGAAAGGGGTCTGTTGAGGATAACGTGAAGGTCGCCCTGGAAAAGGGGCTGGAGTATATCGCGATTTCCGATCACGGACCGGGTCATAAGTTCTACGGTATGAAGCGGAGTGATTTCCCGAATCTGAAGAAAGATATCGGGGAAATGACGGCCAAGTATCCGGACATCTCCGTCAAGGCGAGTGTAGAAGCGAATATTCTACATGCGGAGTCGGGAACAGATCACGCCAATGGGCTGGATGTGAAGCCTGAAGAATTTGAGGACTTCGACTTCATCATCGCCGGATTCCACTTCGGATGCCTCCATTGCAGTTCCGTGAAGAACTGGCTCTGGTCGCACGGATTCAAAGCAGGCGAAGAAAATCTGAAAAAAACCAACACCAAGATGATTACAGACGCGCTGCGTCTCAACGATATCGCCATTGTGACTCATCCGGGAGACAAGGGGCCTTTTGACATTCTGGAGATTGCAAAAGTCTGTGCGGAAACAGATACGCTGATCGAGATCAACGGAAGACACGGCCATCTGACTACGGAGGAAATCGCCGAGGCGATGCAGGTCGAAGGTCTGAACTTCGTGATCAGCAGCGACGCCCATACGCCGGACGCGGTGGGCAGTTTCAAAGCAGCGCTGCAGAGAGCTCTTGACGCAGGGCTGGACATCTCACGTATTGTGAATATCAGGAGAAACTATTGATGAAGGTTATTATCGTCACAGGACTGTCGGGAGCCGGCAAGACCCAGGCCATGGATGTGCTGGAGGACATGGGGTACTACTGCATAGACAACATGCCCCCGTCATTGATCCGGAACTTCCTGGACATGGCAGAAAAGAACAAGGAAATCGAGCGCGCGGCTTTTGGAATTGACGTCCGAGGAGGGAGTCTCTTCGACGATTTGAAGGACGCGCTGGATCATATGAAGAAGGAGGATGTGGATTTCAAGATTCTCTTCTTCGAGGCGTCCGATTCTGTCCTTGCGCGCAGGTATAACGAAACCCGCAGGGAGCATCCGCTCGCCCACGGGGAAGCAGTTGCCACAGGCATCAAGCGCGAGAAGGAGCGGCTGAAGTCTCTCCGCGAAGAGGCAGACGCCATCATCGACACATCTTACTTCAACAACGCCAGACTGGCTTCGGAAATCAGCAATATCGTCGGCGCGGGTAAGGACGACAGGACTTTCACCGTCAATATTATGTCCTTCGGCTACAAGCACGGAATGCCGGTATCCGCCGACATGGTATTCGACGCCAGGTTTCTGCCGAATCCATTCTACGTGGAGGAACTGAAGAACCTGACTGGCAATGACCGTGAAGTGAAAGAGTACGTTATGGGGCACGATATCGCCAGACTGTTCGCGGGAGAGGTACAGGGAATGATCGAAGTCCTCATCCCATTCTACAAGCAGGAAGGCAAGTTCTCCCTCAGCGTGTGCTTCGGCTGTACAGGAGGGCACCACAGATCCGTGACGCTAGCCAACGACCTGAACGACAGGCTCACGGCCAAAGGCATCAGAACGACCCTTGAACACAGAGATTTATAGTGTTAGAATATGCAAGGTATAAAAATGATTAACGAATCATTTATGATTTCAGAGGAGGATTATTTGCTATGGAAAAACTGATCATCGCAGCTTGCATCTGCGGCGCGGAAGTTACAAAAGAACACAACCCGGCAGTACCGTATACTGTTGAGGAAATCGTCAGAGAAGCCAAGTCGGCTTACGACGCAGGCGCGTCTGTCATTCACCTTCACGTGAGAGAGGACGACGGAACGCCGACACAGTCACATGAGAGATTCCAGGAGTGCATGGACGCTATCTATGCCGTTTGTCCTGACGTTATCATCCAGCCGTCAACAGGCGGAGCCGTCGGTATGACCGACGAGGAGAGACTCGACTCAACAAACGTTACTCCGACGCCGGAATTCGTAACACTCGACTGCGGAACATGCAACTTCGGCGGAGATGAGATTTTCGTAAACACTGACAATACAATTATCAACTTCGCGAAGACAATGCAGGAAAAAGGCATGAAACCGGAACTGGAATGCTTCGACAAGGGTATGCTGGACATCGTTCTGAAGACAGCAGGCAGAAAGGGATATCTCGACATGCCGATGCACTTCGACTTCGTTCTCGGCGTACAGATGTCTGCAACCATCAGAGACCTGGCATTCTGCGTTGATTCAGTACCTCCGGGATGCACCTGGACAGGCTGCGCCATCGGAAGAGACGCGTTCAAAATCGCTGCGGCATCCATCATCATGGGCGGACACTGCAGAATCGGATTCGAAGACAATCTCTACATGGAGAAGGGCGTTCTCGCGAAGAGCAATGGCGAAATGGTCGCCAAGGTCGTTGAGATGGCAAAACTCTTCGGACGTGAAGTCGCGACTCCGGATGAAGCCAGAGAGATTCTGAGCATCCCGCCAAGACAGAAGTAATCAAGCAAAAGCAACAATATGCCGGGAAGTGTGTCTTCCCGGCATCATTTTAACCTAATTAGGGGCACACGAGGGGAGTGTAGTGCATGTCATATGCATCGGAAACGAAAAATGAATTAGCGAGAATCGAACCGGAGAAGAAGTGCTGTATGTTGGCGGAAATCGCCGGTTTCATGCGCTTCGCCGGAAGCGTCGGACTTGCTGGAGGGGGCAAGTTTCGCATGGTCATGACGACGCCGAATCTGGCTGTCGTGCGGCACTACAAAAAACTGATTCGCAGCTACTTCGACGTGGATACGGACATCGAAGTGGGCAGCCCCGGAAGCAACGCCCGCGGACTCAAAGGCGCGAAGGCGAAGGAGTACATCATCCGTATCGAACCGGAGAATAATTCTGAGATGATCCTGCGTGAGATGGGCATCCTCATTGTTCGCGAGGGAATGAACACTTTGAGCGACGGAATCTACGAAGGACTCATCAAGACCAAGTGCTGCCGCAAGGCTTATCTGAGAGGTGCTTTCCTGGGAGCCGGTACGATCAACAATCCGGAGAGCAGCCACCACTTTGAAATCAACACATCGTCAGGTGTCTGCGCCCGTGAACTGCGCCGTCTCATCAATACATTTGTAGATATCAACGCCCGCATCGTGGAGCGAAAGACCGGTTACGGCGTGTATCTGAAAGCCAGAGACCAAATCGCGGACACTCTTGCCATCATGGGGGCCAGTAAAGCGTACTTCGATTATCAGGATAAAATCATCCGGAAAGATGCGATTTCCACGGCTCGTAAGATTGAGCAGCTGGATCTGGTCAATATGGATAAAGCCATACAGGCGGCGGAGCGACAGGTGTCAGACATTCAGAAGATCGCCGCGAAGCAGGGGCTGGAGAGTCTGTCCCCGAAACTGCAGGAGGTGGCCATGCTGCGTCTGGATAACCCGGACTTAGGCATTGAGGCTTTAGGTCAACTGCTTTCACCGCCGCTGAGCAAATCGGGCGTGAACAACAGACTTCGCAGGATCAGCGAAATTGCGAAAGGATTGTAATGGAGAAAGGTCAGATTGTTGAACTAACAATTGAAGATATCAGCACGGAAGGTCAGGGCATCGGCAGAACAGACGGCGGCATGGTTGTGTTCGTGCAGGATGCGCTGCCCGGGGATACTGTCACAGTAGAACTGACGAAGGTGAAGAAAAACTACGCTTTTGGTAGAATCGTGGAGATTTTGCATGTGTCAGAGTACCGTCGCGAAGAGGGATGGTGTCCCTATCAGGATGTCTGCGGCGGCTGTCCCTTCGGCAGATTGGAATACGGCAAACAGTTGGAATTAAAGGAGCGTCAGGTCAGAAGCCGTTTGGAACGCATCGCCGGTATTGAAGCGGCAATTCATCCTATCGTGGGAATGGGCGCTGCGCCGGAGGAAGGCCTCGAAGCAGGCGAGCGCTACCGCAACAAGGCGGTCATGAAGATTTCCACCGGCGGACTCATGACACGGAAGGGCGGCATACAGGAGCCGGTTCATGAGCCGCGTATCGGATTCAGCCCGGCGAAGTCCCGTGAAGTAACAGACTGCCTGGATTGCCGGCTGCAGGTAGGCACGGCTATGGCCGCTGCTGAAGCGACCCGCCGTTTTATGGAGGAAGACCACATCTGCTCCTTCGATGAGCGTTGGGATAAAGGTCTCATGCGGCAGATGACGGTGAAGACGGCCTTCGGGACCGGTGAAGTCATGGTCATCTATGACATTCACGGCAAAGGTATTCCAAACGCCGCCAAGCTCGTGGAGTATCTGGATGACACCGTCTATGAAGCCGGCGGCTCTCTCGAGAGCGTCGTGATCAGAAATGAGAAGAAGACAGAAACCATCGCGGGTAAAAACACCATAACAGACACCGTTGTAGTTGATGACAGGATTCTGGAATTCGAAATATCCGCCAATTCATTCTATCAGGTCAATCATGACCAGATGGAAAAACTGTACTCCATCGTGCGGAGTTACTGCAGGCGGGTTGACAATCCTGTCGTTCTGGACCTGTACTGCGGCGCCGGAACGATCGGCCTTAGCGTTGCGGATCTCGCATCAAAAGTGTACGGCATTGAAATCGTGAAAGATGCGGTTCTGGACGCCAACCGAAACGCTGTTATCAACGGCGCGGTGAACGCCACTTATACCTGCGGAAAAGCGGAAGAACTGCTGCCTCAGTGGGCGGCGGAGAGAAGAGAAGAAGCGCGCGCAGATATTGCGATTCTGGATCCGCCGCGGGCGGGATGCAAGCAGGAATTGCTGCACGCCATCGCGGATGCGTCAATACAGGAAGTCATCTACGTGTCCTGCGATCCGGCCACGCTGGCGCGGGATGTGAAGCTTTTGTATGAAAAAGGGTATGCGTTGGTGGAAGCGACTCCGGTCGACATGTTCCCGAACTCCGGGCACGTCGAGACCGTGGCATTAATACAAAAAAGAAAAAGTAATTAATCGTTGAAATTTCAACGAATTTCGAGAATTATATAAGATGAGGAAAAGCGACAAAATACTGACCTATGAGGACTTTTTTAAGGTAGGCGAGTTCGGTGAATACAACACCTCGTATCCGGTGAATACAACGTTTTTATGTGTTTTTGAAATGATAGCGCGGTTCGCATAATTGTGGATCGCGTTTTTGTTATGTATACTGCAGAAAAGGGATTGGATAAAGGAGGTGCAGTTATGTCAAAGACGAAATACCGATTCACATATGACGAGGTTAGGGTCATCGTACTGGCTCTGGTAGAACTGAAGAACCAGCTGATCCAGGAAGGAAGATATACCGATCCTATTGATGAGCTTTTAGTGAAGTTTGTCGATTAAAATCCTTTTCCCTGGATGCCGAAATACATTGCTCTGCATGCAAATGCGGAGCTTTTGTTATTTCGGAACACCTAATAAGGAGAAAGGAAGTGTTATGGCAACTACAAAAGAAACAATGAAAGTTATTGCAGGAGGAGTCAACAAGAAGGAAGAATCGGAAGTGATAATGGACGGTAGGGTTATTGCTGTTGAAATGTCAGATGAGTTGGCAGAAGTCTTTGAAGGGCTGGTTGAGGCACTAATATCAAAATGTGAAGATGAAAATGCGGAGAGGTCTGAGAACGATCGGAATAACATGGACCGAGAAGACGATGGCTATTTCATGAAGGTGGAAGAGCTGGCTGCATTAGTAGGCGTCTGGCAGGCAATTCGTGCAGCAGAAAACATGGTTATTATTCTTGAGAATGTGAATAAAGAATCAGCGTTATCTATTGTAAAGCGTTTTGATGAGGCAGATCCAAAAGCTCTTATTTCCATGTTAAAAGTGTTGTTTCTCAGCCACGGAATGAATGCGGCAGCGGATGAATTAACATTCCTGAATATTATTATTGAGCATTGGGGAGACACGATGTTTTATTTTCGGGATGCTTTTTTTGAAACAGATCAAATAGGTTGGTATTCTATGGAGAACCTGCTCAAGGAAAATACCAAGGAGCAGAATAACCGGCTAAATTAGGAGGACTGTATGAGTGAATGTAAGACAATCGCAATATGTAATCAGAAAGGTGGGGTCGGAAAGACCACCACCGCTGTGAACCTGGGCGCTGGGCTGGTAAGATCAGGCAGACGTGTTTTGCTTGTAGACTGCGATCCGCAGGGAGATCTGACGCAGTCGCTTGGATATCAGGCAGACGAACTAGATCGGTCTCTTGGTAGCCTGATGTATCTTGCAACACAGGACAGTATGCCCAGTGTAAAAGACACCATCCTGCATCATGAGGAAGGCATGGATGTACTGCCTTCCAATCTGGATCTGTCATCCATGGAGAGCCAGCTGGTGAACGCCATGAGCAGGGAGAAACTGCTTTCACTGCTGTTACGGGATGTGAAGAAGGACTACGACTATATACTGCTGGATTGTTCTCCGTCTCTTGGTATGATCACGATCAATGCACTGACGGCAGCAGACAGCGTGATCATTCCGGTACAGACCCAGTATCTGCCGGCAAAGGGCATGACGCAGCTTCTGCGCAGTATCAATATGGTCAGGACGCATACGAATGAGCATCTGAAGATCGGCGGTATCGTTATGACACTGGTGGACGGCAGGACGAATCTGGCCAAGGAAGTCATCAGTACCATCCGCACCAACTACGGGATGTCGATCAGGATCTTCGATGCTCAGATTCCGGTCGCTGTGAAGGCAGCAGAAGCGGCAAAGGAAGGTAAAAGTATCTTTTCCTATGACGCAAACTCCCGTCCGGCGCTGGCATATGAGAAACTGACGAAGGAGGTGATAAAGGATGCCGAGAGAGAAAGAAAGCACAATAAAGCTGCCGTCACTCGATGATCTGTTTTCCTCACAGGAAGAGCGGGACGATGCGAGACTGAAACGGATCCATGAGATCCCATTGGACCAGATTGACCCGTTCCCGGATCATCCATATAAGGTCCGAGATGACGAGGAGATGATGGCGCTTGTAGAATCTGTGAAAGAAAACGGAGTTATTACACCGGCGACCGTCCGGAAGAAGGAAGATGGTCGGTATGAGCTCCTGTCAGGGCACCGCAGGATGCGCGCGTGCATGATAAACGGCATTGATACGCTTCGGTGCGAGGTGGTGGAAATGGACCGTGACGAGGCTAATGGAAGAATCGATCAGATTATTACAAAATCAATCTCTAGGTTTGCCAGAAACACAGTTGATACCTTGAAATACGTGCGATTG
>SVCX01000018.1 GCA_015058145.1 Clostridiales bacterium
TGAAGAAGGTTCACAGGATCTAAAGCGAGGCATCGCTGAATGGCAGGTCGCGTTCATCGGCCTGGGCGGCGTTATCGGATCCTGCTACTTCCTGGGCGTAGGCTGGGACATCGAAGTTATGGGTCCTGGTGTATTCTGGGCGTTCCTGCTCGTAGGCGTCATCGTGTTTGGTCTGATGATATCCTATGCGGAACTTTTGGTAAACCTGCCGCGTTCCGGATCATTCATTGCGTACACCAATGAATTTCTTGGACCAACAGTATCCACCGGTTTCGGTTGGGCGTTTTGGTTCAACTGGGTATGTTATGTACCGTCAGAAGCTATCGCTGTATCAGCGGCATTGCAGGCTATTACCGGAATTACCAGTACGGTCGCATATGTTGCCTTCGCGATAGGTACGATGATGGCCCTGACCTTGATCAACTGCTTCGCGGTAGATATATTCGCGAAGATCGAGTCTGGATTGGCTATCACAAAAGTTATCATCATCATCCTGTTTATCCTTATGGGACTCGGTATTTGGGTCGGCTTCTGGGGCAGCCCGCAGGGCGAACTTACGGCTTACAACATCACCGAAGGATTCAAGGGTGCAGGAATCAACTTCCAGCCTGAATACAGCGTATTCGACAACTGGTTCCCTCATGGCATACTGATCATCTCGGTCATGATGGTAGTAGTACTCGTTACGATGCAGGGTACTGAGATCGTAGGTCTGGCGGCAGCCGAATCAAAGAATCCGGAAGTTGCGGTACCGAAGGCATGCAGAAGCGTAGTATACCGTATCGTCGCTCTGTATCTGGCACCAATTCTTCTCGTAATCCTGATTTACCCGACTGCGCTGGCAGACGACGCGACGCCGGTATTCGCGGAAGTAGCTCGAGACTACGGACTGTCACCATTCTTCTACATCTTCTGTGCGGTCGTAATGGTAGCAGCGTTCAGCTGTGGTAACACAGGCTTCTATGGAACAGTACGTGCGATGTACGGACTTTCGACAGAAGGTCTGGCTCCGAAGTTCCTGAGCCACCTGTCAAAGAACCAGGCGCCGAGAAATGCCGTATTCTTCACGATGGCATTCATGTGGCTCGTTCTGATCACTGGTCTGATTTCAGAAGTAACCGGAGCACTGTCCGACCTGTACGGTTCACTGCTGTGCATGTCCGGATTTACCGGAACTCTGGCTTGGGTAGGTATCATCGCAGCTCAGAAGAGAATGCGTACGAGACTTAAGAGAAACGGATATGATCCTGAAGCAATTCTTAAGGCGAAAGTGCCTAAGCCACTGGCATGGGTACCGTGGTTCGCGCTCATTGCACAGATCATCTGCCTGATCATGCTGGCCTTTGCAACACCTGTTGAGAAAGCTTACATCAACGGCATGGAAGCACAGGGTCTTGAGCCTGATATCGCAGTCGGCGACACAGGCGGCGGTCTCGTCATCTTCATCATCGCAACGTCTGCAATCGTAATTCCGATGATCGTATATCAGATTCTGAACAAGACTGGTAAAGTTGGTCACATCGTAACGCTGCACGGCGATGAGAAGACATTTGAGGAAGCATTCCCTCCAATCAACAAATAATTGTTGCTTGATGAATGACTAAGACGAAAAGGGGCGGACGCATGAATTGCGTCGCGCCCCTTTTGTGTTATAATAAAAACCAAATCACAGACGGAGAGGTAAGATCCATGGCGGATACAAATCAGAATCTTGAGATTACAGCAGTCAGGGCACTGAACCCCAGATCCCTGCGTTTGGAGTTTAACAACGGCGATGTGAGACTGTTTGACAGCCACCGCCTTCGCGGACCAGCATTTATTCCCCTCATGAATGAGGAAATATTTTCCAGACCGATTGTTGCGGAAGGCGGCCGTCTCGGATGGGAAGATCTGGACATCACCTGCAGCGCGAAGTACATCTACGACCGCAGCGTTCATTATGATGACAATGCTGTTCCCCGCGCATATGTACGCACGAAGAAGGATATCTGGGGAGAGAGAATTGCGATTGTTGTATTCCCGCTGATGGCCATATGCGGACTCATCGGAACCGTGTGGTGGTACATCAACAACTGATATGCAAAAACATGGGCGGCGTCACAGTCTGACGCCGTTTTTGTATACCTTTTTTTTGCTTGAATCAGCGTGTTGAAGTGCTATAATTTAAACGGATAAACGTATCTATTATTTATTCACATCGTCATTATTCGTTTATTGTTTTAAGGAGGATTATTATGAGTCAGGCACAGGCAGCAGTGGCTCAGACCGGCGAGCATGGCTTGAAAAAGCATGAGATCAAGGTCTCCACTGTCGTATTCATGATTTTCTGCCTGGTAGCAGCAGGATGCTATGGTATCGAAGAAATGATCCCGGAATGCGGACCTGGACTTACCATCGTCATGCTGTGCGTGCTCCCATTTGTATGGGGCCTTCCATTTGGACTGGTTGCATCTGAGCTCGGATCAGTTCGTCCGCAGGAAGGCGGCTACTACAAGTGGGTACAGGAAGCCCTCGGAGAATTCTGGGGATTCCAGGCAGGTTGGTGGAGAACGATCTCCATCTACATTGACAATACCTCATATGTTATCCTGGCGGGCGGTTATGCCGCAACAGTTTGGGATATGGGTATTGGAGGAGAATTTGCACTGAAATTCTGCATGATTGCGATCTTTACACTGATTAATATCAGAGGTGTAAAGGACGTAGGCGCAGTAAGTACAATCCTTTCAATTCTCGTAATGGTTGCATTCGGAGTCGTAGCGCTCTGCGGATTCCTCAATTGGGGCAGCGATCCATCAGTAACGTTCCAGATGACGCCGGAACCTGCGGAAGGAATCACAGACTGGTTCTTCTACATCGCGGGAGGTATCTCCATTGCAATGTGGATGTACTCAGGTTATGAGTCCATGTCAACCATCGCAGGAGAGGTTGCAAATCCACAGGTTATTCCTAAAGGCACGCTGGTAACGATTCCGCTGATCATGGCAGTATACATTCTGCCGACGACCGCAGGTCTCGGTTCCATCGGTCAGTTCGACAACTGGGGAACAGAACCGGGCACAGTCGGATACGCCGATGTTGTATCCACCTTCTGGGGACCAGCATGGGGCATCATATTCGTCATCGTAGCAATCCTGGCACAGTGCTCGATCTACAATACGTATATCGCATCCGGTTCCAGAGGATTCTTCGCGCTGGCGGACGACAATCTGACGCCGCCTGTCATGGTTAAGGTTGATAAGAAGTACGGTGTACCTTATGTTGCAGTATTGTCAGTTGGTATCTTCAACCTGCTGTTCTGCATGTTCCCATTCGGATTCATCATCGTACTGGATGTAGCATTGCTGCTGTCATCCTATGTCATGGTATACATCTCAGCCATGATTCTGAGACACAGAATTCCAGAAGAGGATTACGTCTTCCGTATTCCTGGAGGAAACGGACTTCTCGGAGTGATCTGCATCGTACCGACATGCGTAGCGATCTTCGCGTTCTTCGTAAACGGATCCGACTACTACCTCGGCGGTATGATTGGACTGCTGACAGGACCGGTTCTTTATCTGATCTGGAGAAGAATGTACGGCGGTCTGTCAAAGAAGGATCCGGAAGCCTTTGTCTGCAACCCTAGAACAGGACTTGCAGTAGGCGATACGAGGAGAATCTCCTTCCTGCTTCTGATCATCACGATTATGAATCTGATCGCGCTGGCATTTGAGCCTTGGTACGAAGGCTGGGGAACAGAAGACGCATGGGAGTCCGGAGATTACTTCGACGGAATTCTGGAGGCTGCCAATGTTGATACGATCGTAGGAACGATCAGAATCGTTCTCTGGATCGTGACCATCGTCTGCGCGGCTGCGTGCATCATCATCTATCTCCTCTCCAAGAAGGTGGAACCTTCCAAGGAAGAGATCAAGGAGGCGTTCAAGAAGAGCTGTGACGCAATCAGCGCACGCCACAACAAGGAACTTGAAGAGATGATCAAAGAAGAAGAAATCGCTGTAGCAGCTGATGCAGTCGAAAGAGCTGCGGAAGCGGCGAAAGAAGACGAACCGGAGAAATAACTCCGTGAAACAACAGTCATAAAAAGGGCTCGCGAGAGCCCTTTTTTAGTGGTAAAATCAGTTTGAATAAACACGGGAGGAACTGGCATGCAACTACTGCGTCCGGGCGGAACACAAAAAGAAAAGGCGCACAGATGGTATAGGCTCGCTTTTGTAGCGGCCATCATTGTATTCATCCTCCTGGCGCCGGAAGTAAATAGCGGCAAATACATGGATCCGACCATCAGCGACGGCCAGGCTCTTGTGACGTCAAAGACTTCTTTCACGATGAACCGGGGCATGCCGGACCGGGGACAACTTGTGATACTGAAAAAGCCGTTTTCCCAGGAGGCCGGCGCGGATGACAACATCATCACGAGGGTGATTGCCGTTCCGGGGGACACGGTGGAAATCACAGAAGGGAAGGTTCTGGTCAATGACGAAGAATACGTCACCCCTGGCGGCATCAAAGGCTGCAAGGATGAGGTAGAGAAGGTCAAAATCAAGGACAATCAGGTCTTCGTGCTCTGTGACAACAGGAATACGAAGCAAAAGCTGGACAGCAGAAATGATAAGATTGGGGTCATGAGCTCCAAGGAGATCAAAGGCAAGGTTCTGCTCAGAATATGGCCTCCGGCGAAGCTGAAATAAACCGAAAAAATACAATGTTGCAAGCGGCGCGCAGCGCCGCTTATTTGTTTGTTAATTTTCTTGCGGTATGATGCATTTAGGCATAATGTATTATCTTTCGAACTTGATTAATACTACATACTGTAGGTATAATAATATGAAAAGTTTTTTTCACATTAGCAGTTATTTTTATTATTTAGGAGGATTAAATGGGCACAATAGTTTTTCTCATCCTTTTCCCGATGATCGTTGCCTTTATCCTTCTGGTAGTGAAAGGTGACAAAGGCAGAGATGTGATCGTCATTGGCGCGTCAGCGATTATCGCGGCAATGTCGATTGTTGTAGCCATTCAGTTCGCCTCAGGAGGCGGAGATTTCTTCTCCTTTAACGGTGAAGTCATCGGCTACATCATGATGGCTGTAGAGGCAGGGTTATGCATCTACATCTGTATCACTGCGGCAATGCACAGAAAATGGCTTGCCTTTATTTTTGCCATCGTTCAGACACCGCTCATCATTTGGTTTGAGTTTACCAGAGGGCATGGCATCGAGGTCGAAAGCAACCTGTACATCGACAGACTTTCGATCATTATGATTCTCATCATAGGAATCATCGGAACGCTTATTGCAGTTTATGCATTAGGCTACATGAAAGATTTCCAGCACCATGAAGACGAGAAGGGAAATAAAGACAGAAGACCGTGGTTCTTCTTCGTTATGTTCCTGTTCCTGGGCGCAATGGTAGGTCTGGTTACATCCAACAACATGATTTGGATGTACTTCTTCTGGGAGATCACCAGCCTGTCTTCGTTCTGGCTCATCGGTTACACCAAGACCGAAGAAGCTACGAACAACGCGTTCAGAGCGCTGATCATGAACCTGCTCGGCGGTCTCGGATTCGCGGTCGGTATCGTAATTCTCGGAGTAGTGTTCCAGACACTGGAACTGAGCACGATGCTTCTCATCGGATCAGTCTACGGAGATCTGGTTGCTATCCCGGCAGCATTCTTCGCATTTGCGGGAATCACCAAGGCAGCTCAGATGCCATTCAACAGCTGGCTGCTCGGAGCAATGGTAGCGCCTACGCCTACATCTGCATTACTCCACTCATCAACAATGGTTAAAGCTGGCGTATTCATGATCATCAAACTGGCTCCGGTTCTCGGAATGAGCAACTTCGCCGGAATCATGACCATGATGGTAGGCGGCATCACATTCCTGTTCGCGTCCTGCGCGGCGATTTCACAGGTCAACGCCAAGAGAGTACTCGCTTACTCCACAATCGCAAACCTGGGTCTGATCGTTGCCTGCGGCGGCGTTGGTACAGCTGGAGCTGTTTGGGCAGGAATCATGCTTATCATATTCCACGCCATCACAAAGTCATTACTCTTCCTCTGCGTAGGTACTGCAGAGCACCACATCGGATCGAGAATGATCGAAGACATGGACGGACTGTTCAACAAGATGCCGAGACTTGCAACTTGCATGATTATCGGTATCGCAGGAATGTTCCTCGCTCCATTCGGAATGCTGATCTCCAAGTGGGGATGCATGGTTTCATTCGTTGATTCCGGAAACATTCTGCTCATCGGCTGCATCTGCTTCGGCAGTGCGGTAACGGCATTCTACTGGCTCAAGTGGATGGGCAAGCTCACTGCAGTCGTTGCAGGAGAAGAGAGCATCGAATATGACGTGCACAAGACGGAGACATTCGTACACATTACGCTGGTCGTATTGGTCGTTCTGGTATGCCTGCTCTTCCCTCTGCTGTCGTCATATCTGCTCGTGCCTTATCTCGAACTGACCTTCGGCGGACTGGCCGGCGGTATCATGTCATCCGGAAACATGCTGATCATGGTCATCATGGTTGCAGTCATCGTTCTCCTGGCTCTGTTCGGATTCGGCAAGTCAAAGAAGCCTACAGTACCGATTTACCTGGCAGGTGCCAACACCGGAGACAACAGAACTTACTACGGCTCCATGCAGAAGGAAGTTGCGTTCTCTCTGAAAAACTGGTATATGGAGAAGTACTTCGGTGAATCGAAGATGAATCTCATCGGCGATGTTCTGTGCGTAGCGATGCTCGTCATCGGACTCGGATACATGATCGCCACGTTAGTAAGTCTGATGGGAGGTGTTATGTAATGATTATTAAAGCAATAATTGGAATCGTAGCCTTCCTCGTACTGGGACCTTTCGTCGGCGGACTGCTGGCAGGACTCGACAGAAAACTCTCCGCTAAGATGCAGAGAAGAGTTGGACCTCCGGTCCTTCAGCCATTCTATGATGTCGGCAAGCTGTTCCAGAAAGAGAAACAGACTCCTACGAGATTCCAGGACTTCTATGTTCTGCTGTTCGTAGTATTTGTCATCGCATCAGGTGTGCTGTTCTTCATGGGCGGCGACCTGCTCCTGGTCATCTTCACACTGACCATCGGAGCGGCTTTCCTCATCATTGCAGCATACTCTTCCAACTCACCGTACGCTGAAGTCGGTGCAGAGAGAGAACTGCTTGCGATGTTGGCTTATGAACCTATGGTTCTGATCACCGTTATCGGTTTCTACATGTACACTGGCACATTCAAGGTTAGTGAGATCCTGGCGGGCGACAGCATGCCGTTCCTGCCTCTTCTCGGAATCTTCTTCGGATGGCTGTTCATCCTGACACTGAAGTTCAGAAAGTCACCATTCGACCTGAGTATGTCGCACCACGCACATCAGGAACTGGTAAGAGGTGTTACAACCGAATTCGTCGGAAGGACGATGGGTTGGGTCGAGATTTCACACTGGTATGAAAACGTATTCCTTCTTGGATTCGTATTCCTCTTCTTCGCTAACGGAACAGCTTGGGGATGGGTCATCGGAATAGTCGTTGCTATTCTGACCTACTTCTTCGAAGTATTCATCGACAACTGCTTCGCGAGAATGAAGTGGCAGTTCGCATTCAAGTCGGCATGGATCGTAGCGGTTGTGCTCGGCATGATCAACCTGTTCGTTCTGTACATTTGTTATTAAGGAGGTGAGAAGATGTCAGCAGCATATGTAACAAAATCACCTTGGGTCGTACATTATGACGGTTCAAGCTGTAACGGATGCGATATCGAAGTTCTGGCATGTCTTACTCCTATGTACGACGTAGAACGATTCGGTATCATAAACTGCGGTAACCCGAAGCACGCGGATGTGTTCCTGGTAACCGGTTCTGTCAATGAACAGAACAAAGGCATAGTTAAGCAGATCTACGACCAGATGCCTGAGCCAAAGGTTGTCGTCGCCGTAGGAATCTGCGCTTGCTCAGGCGGTATCTTCAAGGATTGCTACAACGTCATGGGCGGTGTCGATCAGGTTATTCCTGTCGATGCTTACGTTCCTGGCTGCGCGGCAAGACCGGAAGCTATCATAGACGCGGTAGTCAAGGGCCTCGGCGTACTCCAGGCGAAGAGAGATGCCATGGTAAACGCTGCAAGCGAGGCTCCTGTAGAGATCGCAGAGGAAGCTGTCACTGAAGAAAAGAAGACTCCTGCTGTTCCACCGATCTTCACAATGGCTGAGATCAAAGTGAACACCATGGATCATCTGAAGAAATAAGGAGGGAGAAAAGATGGAAAAGATTACTGCTGTGCAGGACTTTGAATACGTTGAACTTTCGAACCTTATTTCTAAAGTCAGCGATCTCAAAGCAGAAGGCTACAGACTCGTTCAGATCTGCGGCGTAGTTCTGGATGATGAAACTTACGAAATTCTTTATTCCTTCGATAAGGATCATCTTCTGAAGACGCTCAGACTGGACGTCAAAATCGATGTTGATGAAGTTGAAAGTATCACCGGAATCTACTGGCCGGCATTCATCTATGAGAATGAAATTCACGACCTGTTCGGTGTACAGTTCAACCACAGTAAGTTAGACTACCAGGGAACATTCTTCAGAATCGTGAAGGAAACTCCTTGGAAGCCGGCGAAGTAATAGGAAAGGAAGGAAAGAACATGGCTAAAAGAACTATAGTTCCATTTGGACCACAGCATCCAGTGCTTCCTGAGCCTATTCACCTCGACCTGGTACTCGAGGATGAAACAGTTGTGGAAGCCATTCCATCTATCGGTTACATCCATAGAGGTCTGGAAAAACTGTGTGAGATTAAAGATTTCGAACAGATGGTTTACGTAGTAGAACGTATCTGCGGAATCTGCAGCTTCGGACATGGATGGGGCGCATGCGCATCCATGGAAGGCGCTCTGGGCGTTGAAATTCCGGAGAGAGCGGAGTACCTCAGAACCATCCTGCATGAACTGGGCAGAGTACACAGCCACCTGCTGTGGCTGGGACTGATGGCAGACGGTTTCGGATTTGAAAGTCTGTTCAACCACTGCTGGAGAATCAGGGAAACTGTTCTGGATCTGTTTGAAAAGAACACCGGCGGCAGAGTCGTATTCTCGATCTGCAAGCCAGGTGGCATGAGAAAAGATATCAGCAATGAGAATCTTCAGGAGATGGTAACAGTCCTGAACGGTCTGAAGGCTGAAATCAAAGAAGTGACCGATACGTTTATTGATGACGCATCAGTCAAGAACAGAATGACGGGCGTTGGCGTACTGACTAAGGAAGAGGCCATGGAGCTCTGCGCAGTAGGACCTACAGTAAGAGGTTCCGGCGTAAGACAGGACATCAGACTTACAGGCGACCACGGCGTTTACAAAGAACTCGGCTTTGAGCCTTGCGTTGAGGAAGCAGGAGACTGCATGGCCAGAACCGTTGTCAGAATCAGAGAAATCTTCCAGTCTATCGAACTGATCGAGAAGGCTGTTGCTCAGATTCCGGACGGTCCGGTTGACGTGAAGGTTCCTAAGAAAGTCGATGGTGAATTTGCAATCAGACTGGAACAGCCTCGTGGCGAAGCATTCTACTATGCGAAGGGCCAGGGCACGAAGTTCCTGAAGAGAATGAGAGTAAGGACACCGACCAACATCAATATTCCTGCGTTAGTGAAGATGCTCGCGGGTGCGGATCTGGCAGACGTACCTATCCTGGTACTGACCATCGACCCATGCATCAGTTGTACAGAAAGGTAGGTGAGAGTAGTGATTATAGTAGCTAAAATAGCAGTGATCATAGCTGCTCTCCTGTTGAGTGCGGTCGTTACAGCAAGACTTGGATTCTTCAAGTTCGGTAAGACCATACTGGGAAGCATCGGCAAAAAACCTGCTACTCTTATGTACCCGGTCGTACCGAGAGAGTGGGAGGAGAGAACAAGAGGATCCGTTTCCATTGACGGAGACAACTGTATCGCCTGCGGAATGTGCGAAAGAGCATGTCCGACCAACGCAATTGAGATCGACAAGGCTGAAGGAAAGTGGACAATCCAGAGAATGCAGTGCATCCAGTGCAGCGCCTGCGTAGACTGCTGCCCGAAGAAGTGCCTCACGATGGAGAACCTCTACACGATTCCTGATGTCGTTAAGGTTGTTGATTCATACGATATCCCGAAGAAGGCTCCTAAGAAGGCGGATGACAGCAAGGCTGCCGCGGCAGGATCTCCTGATGACGGCGATCTGACCTGCGCTGACAGCTGCGTATTCTGCGGACTTTGCGCGAAGGCTTGCCCGGCTGACGCGATCAAGGTTGACAGAAAGGAGAAACTTTGGGAAGTCGACACAGAAAGCTGCGTCAAGTGCGGCGCCTGCATCGACAAGTGTCCTAAGGGAAGCCTGTCGTTCGGAGGAGCTGCAGCAGAAGCTCCTGCAGAAGAAGCTGCTGCTGACGACGGCGATCTGACCTGCGCTGACAGCTGCGTATTCTGCGGACTTTGCGCGAAGGCTTGCCCTGCAGATGCAATCGAAGTAGACAGAAAGGCTAAGTCCTGGAAGGTCGATACAGATGAGTGCATCAAGTGCGGAGCTTGCATCGACAAGTGCCCGAAGGACAGCCTGTCATTCGGAGGAGCTGCTGCAGAGGCCCAGGCCCCGGCAGAACCAGCAAAGAAGAGCATCGCTTCCGTCAAGGAAGGTGAGTGCATCGGCTGCAACGCCTGCGCGAACCAGTGCCCGGCAGATGCGATTCCACCGATCGAAGAGAACGAGTGGAAGCTCGAAGAAGAAAAGTGCGTCGGCTGCGGAGCATGCATTGATGTATGTCCTGTAGATGCGCTTGAGATGAAAGAAGTATAAATACTCCTGATAATAATTAACGATTCAGGCCCGGATTGTTCCGGGCCTGTTTGTTTGAAAAACACCCTTGACGTTGACATAGCCGTAATATATAATTATTGAGCGACTTTATGGAAATAAAACAGATGAAGAGCGGATTCCGCTCTATGTTTGGATTAAATGGAGGACATAGGAAATGAGAGTTAAAGTCACACTGGCATGTACTGAGTGTAAGCAGAGAAACTACAACACCGTGAAGGACAAGAAGAACACTCCGGACAGAATCGAACTGAACAAGTACTGTCCGTTCTGCAAGAAGCACACTCTTCACAAGGAAACAAAGTAATTTAACAGGAGAGCGAAATGGCAAAGTCCAAGACGACAAAGAAGAGAAAGAACTCGGATTACAAAGCTTCTTCTATCCTTGCGGCAGAAGAGAACAAGAAGCCTGAGAAGAAGAGCACGTTCTCAAGAGCTCAGGAGAGAGCAGAGAAACGCCAGAAGAATAAGAACAAGCCTAAAGAGAAGAGAGAGAAAGGCCGCCTGAAGGAATACTTCAGAGGAGTCAAACTCGAGATGAGAAAGGTAGTATGGCCGACGAGAGCAGAACTCGGTTCATACACCGTTGTCGTGCTCGCAGTTTGCGCTGCTTTCGCGCTTCTGTTCTGGGGCGTTGATTCAGCAGTTCTGGCAGGCATCAAAGCGATCTGCTTCTAGTTTTGTTACATTATATATAAGGTAGATTGGAGTAAGGTACAATGTGTGAAGACAAAGAGACCAAGCCAGCCCTTAATCTTGACGAACTCGAAGGTCTCAGAGGAGACGGAGTTGCTAAATGGTATGTCGTACATACCTATTCCGGGCATGAGAACAAGGTCAAAGTGAATATCGAGAAGCTGGTAGAGAGCAGGGGAATGCAGGATCTGATTCTCGATGTTGTTGTACCTACGGAAGACAGAGTAGAAATCAAGAACGGACAGAGAAAGATCAAGACAAAGAAGATGTTCCCGGGTTACGTTCTTGTTAAAATGATAGTTACCAATGAATCCTGGTACCTGGTCAGAAACACCCAGGGCGTTACGGGATTCGTCGGACACGGTTCCGATCCTGTACCTCTCACGCTTGAAGAGGTAAGAAGGATGGGTATCGAGAAAATCTACATCGATCTGGACATTCACATCGGCGATACAATCAAAGTCATCAACGGACCATTTGAGAACTTCATGGGTTCCGTTCTGGAGGTCAATCCGGAGAAGCAGACTTTGAGAGCCAAGGTGTCGATGTTCGGAAGAGATACACCGGTCGAACTTGACTACGCACAGGTGGATAAGCTCGACTAAAACTAAAACTGAAGAAAGGAGGACAGCAAGTGGCTAAGAAGATCGAAGGCTATATCAAGCTTCAGATCCCGGCAGGAAACGCAAATCCGGCACCACCGGTAGGACCTGCACTCGGTCAGCACGGTGTTAACATTATGGACTTCTGTAAGCAGTTCAACGCTAAGACTCAGGATCAGCCAGGAATGATCATTCCGGTCGTTATCACTGTTTACGCAGACCACAGCTTCTCGTTCATCACGAAGACGCCGCCAGCAGCAGTACTGCTCAAGAAGGCAGCGGGTCTCGATGCAGCGTCAGGAGAACCTAACAAAACCAAGGTTGCAACACTGACATATGCACAGGCAGAAGAAATCGCGAAGACGAAGATGAAGGACCTGAACGCAGCAAGTCTCGAGGCAGCAACTGAGATGATCAAGGGAACTGCCCGCAGCATGGGAATCGTTATTGAAGACAAAGTTGAGTAATTGAGTGGGAGACTTGGAAACCGCATCTATTCCGGAAGCGGCGGAGTCGCGAGAACCACAGAAAGGAACACAAAATGCCTAAGAGAGGTAAGAATTACAAAGCTTCCGCTGAACTTTATGACAAGCAGGAGCTCCACGACGTTGATCAGGCAATGGATCTCGTCCAGAAGACAGCCAAAGCCAAGTTCGACGAAACAGTAGAAGCCCACTTCAAGATGGGTCTTGACGGAAGACACGCAGATCAGCAGATCAGAGGCGCAATCGTTCTTCCGCACGGAACAGGTAACACGAAGAGAGTACTGGTATTCGCTAAGGGACCGAAGGCTACAGAAGCTGAGGAAGCCGGCGCAGATTATGTAGGCGCTGAGGAAATGGCTCAGAAGATCCAGAAAGAAGGCTGGTTCGACTTTGACGCCGTTATCGCAACACCTGACATGATGAGCGTTGTAGGAAGACTCGGTAAACTGCTGGGACCTAAGGGCCTCATGCCGAACCCTAAGTCAGGCACAGTCACTATGGACGTCGCCAGAGCAATCGCTGAGACGAAGGCCGGTAAAGTTGAGTACCGTCTCGACAAGACAAACATTGTCCACTGCCCAATCGGCAAGGTTTCATTCGGAACTGAGAAGCTGACTGAGAACTTCAACGCACTGGCAAACGCCATCATCAAGGCAAAGCCTGCAGCAGCGAAGGGACAGTACATCAGAAGCGCAGTCGTAGCTTCCACCATGGGCCCTGGAATCAAAATCAATCCTCAGAAGCTCGGTTAGTCTGAAGATTGCAAACAAAAAAGAAAACTACAGACCGTAGACAGCTGGAAGGAACTCACGAAGATCCTTTAAACAATGAATCCAGCCGAGGTACAATGTAAACATACATTCCCCGTCGGTCTGAACAGAAAGACGGGGATTTTTTTACAGCGTACACAAAATCTTACGAAAGGAGAAAGACGCTAAATGTCAGAAATGAAACAGGTTTTCGTTGAAAAGCAGGCAGTAATCGACGAGATCAAAGACAAGTTCGAAAGAGCTGAGTCAGCAGTCGTTATCGATTACATGGGAATCACAGTAGAACAGGCCAACGCTATGAGAGCGAAGCTCCGTGAGGCCAATGTTGATTACACTGTTTACAAGAACACACTCGTTAAGAGAGCGATTGACGGAACTGACTACGCAGCATTAGCTGACGTCCTGGAAGGACCAAGCGCATTTGCATTCAGCTATGATGATGCTACAGCACCGGCCAGAGTTCTCAACGACGCAATCAAAGAATTCAAGAAGATGGAGTTCAAGGGCGGCTTCGTAGAAGGCGATTACTATGACAAGGATGCCATCGCACAGATTGCATCAATCCCTTCAAGAGATGTACTCATTTCCAAGTTCATGGGAAGCATCCAGTCACCAATTGCGAACTTCGCAAGAGTCGTATCACAGATTGCAGAAGCAAAAGCAGAATAATTGTTATCGAATTACAAACTGAAATGAATGAATAAGGAGAAATAAAATGGATAAGAATCAGATTATTGAAGCCATAAAGGAAATGTCAGTTCTGGAACTGAACGAGCTGGTTAAAGCATGTGAAGAAGAGTTTGGCGTAAGCGCAGCAGCAGGCGTTGTCGTAGCAGCAGCAGACGGCGGTGCAGCAGGCGGAGAAGAAGAGCAGAGTGAATTCACTGTTGTTCTGAAGGAGATCGGAGCTGAAAAGATTAAGGTCATCAAGGCTGTCAGAGAAATCACCGGCCTCGGCCTGAAGGAAGCAAAGGCTCTCGTAGACGGAGCACCTTCAAACGTAAAGGAAGGCTGCGAGAAGGCAGAAGCAGAAGCACTCAAGGCTCAGTTGGAAGAAGTTGGCGCAGTTGTAGAACTGAAGTAATCAAACAACGAGTATCGTCACTTACCGGACCCTGTGTTAAATTTCACAGGGTCCTTTTAAATTTCTTGACAACTTGACAACTCAGTGGTATATTATTAAATTGCCCTGCAACTGTAGTTATTGAAGTTTTTAAGGAGTGATAAAAATGCCAAATCCTATCAAGTTAGGAAGAACACAGCGAATGACCTTCTCAAAAATCAATGAAGTAGCGGAGATGCCGAATCTGATTCAGATTCAGACAGATTCCTACAAGTGGTTTGTTGAAGAAGGTCTTCGTGAGGTTTTTGAGGACGTTTCACCGATCAAGGAATACTCAGATAATCTCGTTCTCGAATTCATCGACTATTCACTTACAGATCCTCCGAAGTACGGACAGGAGGAGTGCAAGGAACGTGACGTTACCTATGCCGCTCCTCTGAAAGTCAAGGTAAGGCTCATCAACAAAGAGAATGGTGAGATCAAGGAAGTAAAGGACCAGGAAGTCTTCATGGGAGATTTCCCTATTATGACGGAAAAGGGTACCTTTATCTACAACGGCGCAGAGAGAGTTGTCGTAACTCAGCTCGTTCGTTCGCCTGGCCCTTACTATGACAAGGAAATCGATAAGTCCGGAAAGAATCTGTTTTCGACACAGGTGATTCCTAACAGAGGCGCTTGGCTCGAATATGAGACGGACTCTAATGAGGCCCTCTATGTCAGAGTTGACAGAAACCGTAAGCAGCCGATTACGACTCTTCTGAGAGCCGTCGGTTATGGTACAGATGAAGAAATCATCAATCTTCTTGGAGATGAACCGAGAATCCACAGATCCATCGATAAGGATCCTTCCAAGAATCATGAAGATGGCATCAAGGAGATCTACAAGAGACTGAGACCGGGCGAACCGCCTACAATCGAAAGTGCGACTCAGCTCTTCAACTCCATGTTCTTCGACCCTAAGAGGTATGACCTCGCCAAGGTCGGAAGATATAAGTATAACAAGAAACTCGGTCTGTACAACAGACTGGCAGATAATATCGTCGCTGAGGACGTTGTGGACCCGAACACGGGAGAAATCCTGGCGGAAGAGGGACAGCGCATCAGCAAGGAACTGGCGCGCCAGATCGAAAACTCCGGTATCGATCACGTTATGGTGCGCAGCAACATCGATGAAAACGCATCCACGAAGGTTATCGGAAACCAGTTTGTAGATATTGACCAGTATATTGAATTCGACATCTCAGATCTCAAGATTGCGGACAGAGTATATTATCCGGTACTGATGGATATTCTCAAGGAGAATAAAGACGCAAGTCAGGACGAAATCAAGGAAGCGCTGAAACTCCGCAAGAATGAACTGTCACCGAAGCACATTCTGGTGGCTGACATTGTTGCGTCAGTGAGCTATCTGCTCAACCTGAACTACGGTGTGGGCAACACGGATGATATCGACCATCTGGGTAACAGAAGACTGAGAACAGTCGGCGAACTTCTCCAGAACCAGATCAGAATCGGTCTGACCAGAATGGAGAGAACAATTAAAGAGAGAATGAACACGCAGGACATTGCGGAAGTTACTCCGCAGTCCCTGATGAATATCAGACCTGTCACAGCTGCAATCAAGGAATTCTTCGGAAGTTCACAGCTGTCACAGTTCATGGACCAGACGAACCCGCTGGCTGAGCTGACTCATAAGAGAAGACTGTCAGCCCTTGGACCAGGCGGTCTCTCCAGAGAGAGAGCTGGATTCGAGGTCAGAGACGTTCACCACTCCCACTACGGCAGAATGTGCCCAATCGAGACTCCTGAAGGACCGAACATCGGCCTGATCGGTTCCCTGACCACTTACGGCGTGATCAACCAGTACGGTTTCATCGAGACGCCGTACCGCGTCGTGGATAAGAAGACGGGCGTCGTTACGGAAGAAATCCATTATCTGACGGCCGACGATGAAGAAGACAAGATCGTTGCACAGGCAAATGAGCCTCTCGACAGCAAGGGACACTTCGCCAACATGAAGGTCGCGGCCAGAGGCAAAGGCGGCGACATCGACCTGGTGCCGAGAGAAGCCGTAGATTACATGGACGTATCACCGAAGCAGGTCGTATCGGTTGCTACTGCTATGATTCCGTTCCTCGAGAACGACGACGCCAACCGTGCGCTCATGGGTTCCAACATGCAGCGTCAGGCTGTCCCTCTTATGGTCACAGAGGCGCCGATGGTAGGTACCGGTATTGAGTACAAGGCAGCGAGAGACTCTGGCGTAGTTCAGCTTGCGAAGCATGCCGGAACAGTATCCTTCGTTGACGCCACAAGAATCAAGATTCTGAGAGATGACGGCGAAGGCGAAGATGAATACGTTCTTCTCAAGTTCAAGAGATCAAACCAGGGAACCTGCATCAACCAGAGACCAATCGTGTTCAAGGGTGAGCACGTGGACGAAGGTGAAGTCATCGCTGACGGTCCATCAACAGCCAACGGCGAAGTCGCACTGGGAAAGAACCTTCTCATCGGATTCATGACATGGGAAGGATACAACTACGAGGACGCTATTATCCTCAACGAGAGACTCATCATGGAAGACGTCCTTACGTCCATCCATATTGAGAAGTATGAATCAGAGGCCAGAGACACCAAACTGGGACCGGAAGAGATTACCAGAGACATTCCGAACGTAGGTGAGGATGCACTCAAGGATCTGGACGAGGAAGGTATCGTCAGAATCGGCGCAGAAGTTGATTCAGGCGATATCCTCGTAGGAAAGGTAACCCCGAAGGGTGAAACGGAACTGACTGCAGAAGAGAGACTCCTGAGAGCGATCTTCGGCGAGAAGGCCAGAGAGGTCAGAGATACATCCCTTAAGGTTCCTCATGGAGAAACGGGCATCGTTGTCGATGTCAAGATCTTCTCCAGAGAGAACGGTGATGAACTGTCACCTGGCGTAAACAAACTGGTCAGAGTATATATCGCAACGAAGAGAAAGATTCAGGTCGGCGACAAGATGGCCGGAAGACACGGTAACAAGGGCGTTATCTCCAGAATCCTTCCTGAGAACGATATGCCGTTCCTGGAGGATGGACGTTCCCTGCAGGTCATGCTCAATCCTCTGGGCGTACCTTCACGTATGAACGTCGGACAGGTACTGGAAGTTCACCTTGGCCTGGCTGCCAAGAGCAAAGACTGGTACATCGCTACGCCTGTATTTGACGGCGCCAACGAGAAGGATATCATTCGGCTTCTCGAAGAGACCGGATACAGTGAGACAGGTAAGCTGAGACTGAGAGACGGCAGAACAGGAGAGTACTTCGACAACCCTGTAACCGTCGGCTACATGTACATGCTCAAGCTCCACCATCTGGTAGACGATAAGATACACGCACGTTCCGTAGGACCTTACTCCCTCGTTACGCAGCAGCCTCTCGGCGGTAAAGCCCAGTTCGGCGGACAGCGTTTCGGAGAGATGGAAGTATGGGCGCTGGAAGCTTACGGCGCAGCTTATACGCTCCAGGAAATCCTGACTGTCAAGTCAGACGATATCGTAGGTCGTGTTAAGACTTACGAGGCTATCGTCAAAGGCGAGAACATCCCTGAACCGGGTATCCCTGAATCCTTCAAGGTACTCATCAAGGAGATGCAAAGCCTTTGCCTGGACATCAAGGTCCTCGATGAGAACAGCGAGGAAATTGAAATCAGAGAAGAGACCGAAGCGGACGGAATCGCAGCCATCGAGAGAATGGTAGACCGTGAAATCGATGCCAGAAGACTCGAGGAGGAAGCGGCTGCCGAGTTCGAGGAAGCGGAAGAGGAAGAAGAAGAATTCCTCGACGAAGAACTCGACGAAGATGATGACGAAAACTTCGAAATCATCGAAGAAGAAATAGTAGAACTAAACGAAGAGGACATCGCAGAGATCGAAAAGGCTGACAGCGGATCTGATGTCGAACCGGCGGAAGACTAAGAAGGGGGTAAACAAAATGAGTGAAAACACGAATTACGAGATGAACAATTTTGAAGCCCTGCAGATTGGACTTGCTTCCCCGGACAAGATCAGAAGCTGGTCACATGGTGAAGTCACCAAGCCGGAGACGATCAACTACAGGACACTCAAGCCTGAGATGGACGGTCTTTACTGCGAGAGGATTTTCGGACCTACCAAGGACTGGGAATGTCACTGCGGTAAATACAAGAGAATCAGATACAAAGGCATCGTATGCGACAAGTGCGGCGTCGAGGTCACCAAGGCTAAGGTAAGAAGAGAGAGAATGGGACACATCGAGCTGGCTACGCCGGTTTCCCACATCTGGTACTTCAAGGGCATTCCTAGCAGAATGGGACTGGTGCTCGACATCTCTCCTAAGACGCTGGAGAAGGTGCTCTACTTCGCTAACTTCATCGTCATCGATCCGGGCAACTCCAACTTCGCGTATAAGGAGATACTCTCCGAGACGCAGTGGAGAGAGGCCATGGATGATCCTGCCGTCAAGTTCAGGGCAGGAAGCGGCGCAGAAGCCATTAAGGAACTGCTCAGCCAGGTCGATCTGGATGAACTGTCCGCAGATCTGACGGATAAGCTCAAGAAGTCCACTGGACAGAAGAGAATCAGAATCACCAGAAGACTCGAAGTCATCGAAGCCCTGAGAGTTTCCGGGAACAGACCGGAGTGGATGGTTCTGGATGTTATTCCTGTCATTCCGCCGGACCTCAGACCGATGGTTCAGCTGGATGGCGGCAGATT
The DNA here is from genome assembly GCA_015058145.1 of Clostridiales bacterium. Taxonomy (GTDB): domain Bacteria; phylum Bacillota; class Clostridia; order Peptostreptococcales; family Anaerovoracaceae; genus Lentihominibacter. The sequence goes on from SVCX01000018.1 coordinate 19,203, forward strand.
CGCCACATCCGACCTCAATGACCTGTACAGAAGAGTCATCAACAGAAACAATAGACTGAAGAGACTCCAGGAACTGAACGCTCCTGACATCATCGTCAGGAACGAGAAGAGAATGCTTCAGGAAGCCGTCGATGCGCTCATCGACAACGGCAGAAGAGGCAAGGCTGTCACCGGCCCTGGACAGAGACCTCTGAAGTCACTTTCCGATATGCTGAAGGGTAAGCAGGGAAGATTCAGACAGAACCTGCTCGGTAAGCGTGTCGACTACTCGGGTCGTTCCGTAATCGTAGTCGGTCCGGAACTGAAGTTCTATCAGTGCGGTCTTCCTAAGAAGATGGCTCTGGAACTGTTCAAGCCTTTCATCATGAAGAAACTGGTCGAGAACCAGAATGCACATAACATTAAGAGTGCCAAGAGAATGGTCGAGAAGGTCAGCCCGGAAGTATGGGACGTTCTCGAAGAAGTTATCAGAGAACATCCGGTTATGCTCAACCGTGCGCCGACTCTGCACAGACTGGGTATTCAGGCCTTTGAGCCTGTACTCGTAGAGGGTAAAGCCATCAAACTGCATCCTTTGGCATGTACTGCGTTCAACGCGGACTTTGACGGAGACCAGATGGCGGTTCACGTACCGCTCAGCGTCGAGGCGCAGGCGGAAGCCAGATTCCTCATGCTGTCAGTGAACAACATTCTGGCGCCGAAGGATGGATCACCAATCACGACGCCTACACAGGATATGATCCTCGGATCCTACTACCTGACTCATCCGGGTCAGCCGGAAGGGGAGAGAAACTCCGCATCCGAAAAGGGCGATGGAAGCGTATTCACCGACATGTCTGAGATGCTCATGGCATACCAGACAGGTAACGTCGGCGTTCACGCCAGAGTCAAGGTCAGAATGTACGCGGGTGAAGACGATGAGAGAGGCCGCCTCGTTGAATCAACGGTCGGCAGATTCATCTTCAACCAGGGCATTCCGCAGGATCTGGGTTATGTGCCTGACAGAGAAGCAGATCCATATTCACTGGAAATCGACTTCCTGTGCGACAAGAAGAAACTGGGACAGATCATCGACAGATGCTACCGTATCCACGGCAATACAGACACCGTTCTCATGCTCGATTACATCAAGAGCACCGGATACCACTACTCCACAGTAGCGGCCATCACGATCGGTATTTCCGACATGAAGATTCCGGAAGAGAAAGAGAAGATCATCGCCGAATCTGACGCTCTCGTCGACAAGTACGACAAGGCGTACAGAAGAGGTCTCGTATCAGAATCCGAGAGATACAGCAAAGTCTGTGAAATCTGGAACAAGACTACAGATGATGTAGCGGACGCGCTCATGGAATCACTGGGCAGCCTGAACAATCTGTTCATCATGGCCCACTCCGGAGCGAGAGGTTCCAAGAACCAGATCAGACAGATTGGCGGTATGCGTGGTCTGATGGCGAACGCAACAGGTAAGACCATCGAAATCCCAATCAAGGCGAACTTCCGTGAAGGACTTTCCGTACTGGAATACTTCCTCTCATCGAACGGAGCCCGAAAGGGACTGGCCGATACAGCGTTGAGAACAGCTGACTCCGGTTACCTGACAAGAAGACTGGTCGATGTATCCCATAACGTCATCGTCAGAGAAGACGACTGCGGAACCGTCGAAGGTATCGAAGTAACTGCATTCACCGACGGCAAGGAAGTCATCGAGAAACTGAAGGAGCGTATCATCGGCAGAACAGCCCTGACAGACATCGTTCATCCGGAGACGGGTGAGGTCATCGTCGAAGAGGACTGCGAGATTACCGAAGCAGCTGCACAGGCCATCGAAGATGCAGGCATTGAGTCTGTAGCAATCAGATCGGTCATGACATGCAAGAGCAAGTCCGGCGTCTGCGCGAAGTGTTACGGTCGCAACCTGGCTACAGGCGAGAGCGTAAACATCGGCGAGGCAGTCGGTATTCAGGCAGCTCAGTCCATCGGTGAACCTGGTACGCAGCTCACCATGAGAACGTTCCATACCGGCGGCGTCGCAGGTTCCGATATCACCCACGGTCTTCCTAGAGTCGAAGAGCTCTTCGAAGCCAGAAAGCCGAAGGGACTCGCTACCATCTGCGAAGCGGACGGAACGGTCGTATCCATCTCTTCAACGCCGGACAACAAAACGGAAGTCATCGTCCGCGGCGAAGAAGAGAAGAAATACATCATTCCTTACGGCGCGAGACTGGCTGTTGCGGAAGGCGATTATGTAGAAGCCGGCGGCAACATCACAACCGGTCCGCTCGATCCGAAGGATATCCTGAGACTTCAGGGCGTAGAAGGCGTATACCAGTATCTGCTTAAGGAAGTGCAGAGAGTATATAAGAACCAGGGCGTTGACATCAACGACAAGCACATCGAAGTCATCGTAGGACAGATGCTTTCGAAGATGAAGGTCAACGATCCGGGAGACACAGGACTGCTGCCTGGCGGACAGTACGGCAAATTCGAGGTGGAAGAAGCCAATGCCGCCGCGGAAGCGGAAGGCAAAGAGCCTGCAGATGCAGAGCGCCTGCTCCTGGGAATCACCAAGGCTTCCCTGGCGACAAGTTCATTCCTCTCCGCAGCATCCTTCCAGGAGACGACAAGAGTCCTGACCGATGCGGCAATCAAGGGCAAGACAGACCATCTGGAAGGCCTGAAGGAGAACGTCATCATCGGTAAGCTGATTCCTGCCGGAACCGGCATGAGAAAGTACAGGAATATCCAGCTTGACTACGGTGTAAACGAAGCTCTGATCGAAGCTTACAAGCAGGCTCTGCTTGAAGCCGAGGAGGAAGAGGAAGAAGCCGCTTACAGCGAGGACATGGAAGGCGTTACGCCTGAGATGGCCACAGCCGACAATCTGGAATCCGCAGAAGCTTATGCGGCTGAAGATGAATTCGTCAACGAGACGGAGATCGAGATTGAGGAGTAAGAAACAAAACGGCAAAATAAATAGAAACGTGTGAGCGAAAGCTTACACGTTTCTTTTTCTGTTAAGCGACTGTTACCAGCCCGTCTTTTCTGCAAAGACCTCAACGGCGTTTTCCCAATTATTGTGGTCGATGATCAGTTCGTCGATCAGTTCACTCGGCTTCGCGCATTCAGAGTCGCAGCCGCTGATCCTCAGAACCAAGTCGTATTTCTTTTCTTCTTCTGCATCATACGAATACTCGAAGACGCAGCTATCTGCAAAAGCATCTGCCAGAGTCTGAAGCACTTTGCGCCGGTCAAACTTACAGAAACACCCTGCGCACATGCGAACTGCGATTTTATGTTTTTTCTTCTTTGATTTTGCCATTTGTCTATTCGCTCTCTTCAACTTGATGATGCACTATTATCTGTCCGTTGTCAAATAGAAAACCGTTGACACATAAGGATTATGCGTGATAAAATGACAGTCGGCTATGGGCTTAGTGCGCCCATTTTTGCCGAGCAATATTTTTGAAGAAAGGAGAAAAAGGATGCCTACAATTAACCAGCTTGTACGTCACGGCAGAACAAGCAGCGAGAAGAAGTCAACTGCACCGGCTCTGAACAAGGGAATGAACTCTCTGAAGAGAGTGGCGACTGACGTCAATTCACCGCAGAAGCGTGGAGTTTGCACTTCCGTTAAGACGGTTACCCCTAAGAAGCCTAATTCAGCTCTTAGAAAGGTTGCCAGAGTACGTCTCACAAATGGTATTGAAGTTACAGCATACATCCCTGGAATCGGTCACAACCTCCAGGAGCACAGTGTTGTACTCATCAGAGGCGGCAGAGTTAAGGACCTCCCAGGTGTAAGATATCACATCGTAAGAGGTACGCTCGATACTGCAGGCGTTGCAGAGAGAAGACAGGCCAGATCCAAGTATGGAGCTAAAAGGCCTAAGAAGTAACACGCATTTGTGTTAGAAGTAAGAACAAGGTAATAGTAGCGCAACTTTTTTAAGGATAAAGGAGCGCTCACGGGGGCGAATACCGGAGTAAGGCAGACCATATAAGCGCTGTCCGAAGAATTTCCGGCAGGCGTCAACGAGTACCGAATTAGCAATTAAGGAGGAAAGAGAAGTGCCAAGAAAAGGAAATGTACCTAAGCGTGAAGTACTTCCGGATCCTGTATACGGCAGTGTCGTTGTTGCCAAGCTGATCAACAGCATCATGCTGGACGGCAAGAAGGGAACAGCTCAGAAAATCGTATACGATGCTTTCGACCAGATCAAAGAAGCAACTGGCGAAGATCCAATGGAAGTATTCGAAAAAGCTATGAACAACATTATGCCGGTTCTTGAAGTTAAGGCGAGACGTGTCGGCGGTGCCAACTATCAGGTGCCTATGGAAGTAAGACCGGCAAGACGCCAGACATTGGGACTCAGATGGCTCACACAGTACACCAGAGCCAGAGGCGAGAAGACAATGTCAGAAAGACTGGCAAAGGAACTGATGGACGCAGCTGATAACACAGGCGCATCCGTCAAGAAAAAGGAAGACACGCACAGAATGGCAGAAGCCAACAAGGCTTTCGCACATTACAGATTCTAGTGCGGGGCAGTAGAGACTGCATATCAGTTATTACAGGTAAAGCAGATCAAGCAGAAAGGAGGAAGAAATGCCGGATAGAAGTTTTCCGCTTGAAAGAACAAGAAATATCGGTATCATGGCGCACATCGATGCCGGTAAAACTACGACAACGGAAAGAATTCTGTTCTATACAGGCAGAACGCACAAACTTGGTGAGACTCACGAAGGCGCTGCTGTTATGGACTGGATGGAACAGGAACAGGAACGTGGTATTACAATAACCTCTGCTGCTACTACAGCCCAATGGAAGGACACCAGAATCAACATCATCGATACCCCGGGACACGTTGACTTCACTGTTGAAGTAGAACGTTCCCTCAGAGTTCTCGATGGAGCTGTCACCGTGCTGTGCGCGAAGGGCGGAGTTGAACCGCAGTCCGAAACAGTATGGAGACAGGCCGAGAAATACGGCGTACCGAGAATGATTTTCGTAAACAAGATGGACATCATGGGCGCTGACTTCTACAGAGTCGTCGACATGGTGAGAGACAGGCTCAAGGCGAACGCCGTGCCGGTCCAGCTTCCAATTGGAAAGGAAGAGTCATTCGTAGGTATCATCGATCTGATCGAGATGAAGGCCGAGATCTACAAGGATGATCTGGGCAAGACATTCGATAAGACGGATATCCCGCCTGAGCTTCTGGATGAAGCACAGATGTGGAGGGAACAGATGCTGGAAGCGGTATCTGAGCTTGACGAAGACCTGATGATGAAGTACCTCGAAGGCGAGGAAATCAGTCAGGAAGAGATCAAGAAAGTAATCAGAACGGCTACAATAGCAGGTAATATGGTTCCTGTCACATGCGGAAGCGCTTACAAAAACAAGGGTGTTCAGATGATGCTCGATGCAGTCGTTGACTACATGCCGTCTCCAATCGATATCCCGCCTATTACGGGTGTATCGCCGAAGACGGGCAAAGAAGAGGAACGTCCTGCGGATGATAACGGCCCATTCTCAGCCCTGGCATTCAAGATCGTGGCTGACCCATATGTGGGCAAGCTTGCATACTTCAGAGTATATTCAGGCAAGATGGCTTCCGGATCCTACGTTTACAACCCTGTAAAGGAGAAGAAGGAAAGAATCGGCCGCATACTCCAGATGCACGCAAACAAACGAGAGGATATCGACATGGTATACTCTGGTGACATCGCAGCAGCAGTAGGACTTAAAGTCACTACCACAGGAGATACGCTCTGTGACGAAAAGAGAGCGATCGTCCTGGAGTCGATGGATTTTCCTGATCCTGTAATCGAAATCGCCATCGAGCCTAAGACAAAGGCAGGACAGGAGAAGATGGGCATTGCTCTGGCCAAACTGGCGGAGGAAGACCCGACATTCAAGACTTATACGAACGAAGAGACCGGACAGACCATCATCGCCGGAATGGGTGAACTTCACCTGGAGATCATCGTAGACAGACTTCTGCGTGAATTCAAGGTGGAGGCCAACGTTGGCAAGCCTCAGGTATCCTACAAAGAGACCCTTACCAAGGAAGTCGATGTAGACCATAAGTACGCCAAACAGTCAGGTGGTAAAGGCCAGTACGGACACGTTAAAATCAAGGTATACCCTCGCGAACCGGGCGAAGGATTCGAATTCAAGAACTCCATCGTCGGCGGGGCGATACCAAAGGAATATATTCCGAAAATCGAAGAAGGAATCAAAGAAGCAATGGAGACCGGTCCTGTGGCAGGATATCAGGTCGTGGATGTGGGCGTAGAGCTCTACGACGGTTCATACCACGAAGTAGACTCATCCGAAATGGCCTTCAAGATCGCTGCTTCAATGGCCTTCAGAGAAGCTGCCAAGAAGGCGGCACCGGTACTTCTGGAGCCTATCTTCAAGGTCGAGGTAACTGTCCCGGACGAATACATGGGAGATGTTATCGGCGACATAAGCTCGAGAAGAGGCAGAATCGAAGGTTCCGATATGAACAACGGAGCTGTAGCAATCAGAGGATACGTTCCTCTGGCCGAGATGTTCGGATACGCTACGGATCTGCGTTCGAGAACACAGGGACGAGGCGTTTATGTGATGCAGTTCGACCACTTCGAGAAATTACCGGACAATCTAGTGGATTCAATTAATTAATTTAATTAATGTTTCAATTAATGTTTCACCTTTTGGATCAAAGGAAAAGGATTTTTACAGGAGGAAAAACCAATGGCAAAAGAGAAATTCGAAAGAACTAAGCCACACATCAACATCGGAACGATTGGTCACGTAGACCACGGCAAGACTACGCTGACAGCAGCCATCACAAGCGTACTGAACAGAAAGTACGGACTGGGCGGCGACGTAGCATTCGACGAGATCGACAAGGCTCCGGAAGAGAAGGAAAGAG